>JAXDQF010000295.1:0-47020 GCA_034668025.1 Gammaproteobacteria bacterium
GCGGTTCCCCAGCCCCAGGCGCTTCCCAAGCCTGACTCTTCCTCTTCCGGCCAGACGGCATTTACCATCCTGCTGGCCATCAGCTTCTGTCATCTGCTGAACGACATGATGCAGTCGCTGCTGCCGGCGCTGTATCCGATGCTCAAGACGTCGTATGCGCTCAGCTTCGGCCAGATCGGCCTGCTGACGTTCACCTTCCAGGTGACCGCCTCATTGTTGCAGCCGGTCATCGGCTCCTATACGGACCGCTCACCTCGCCCGTACTCACTGGCGGCGGGAATGGCTTTCACGCTCGTTGGATTGTTGCTGCTGTCGCTGGCGAACAGCTACGGCCTGCTCCTGTTGGCTGCCGCGCTCATTGGTACCGGCTCGTCCGTGTTCCATCCCGAGTCCTCGCGCGTAGCGCGCATGGCTTCGGGCGGCCAGCATGGGCTCGCCCAGTCGGTCTTCCAGGTGGGCGGCAATGTTGGCTCTGCAGTGGGTCCGCTGCTTGCCGCATTCATCGTGCTGCCGCACGGCCAGTCGAGCGTCGCCTGGTTCTCGTTCGCGGCCATGCTCGGCATGTTTGTGTTGTTCAACGTGGGCAGCTGGTACAAGGCCCACGGCATGGCACGGATCAAACGGCAGGCCGCCGACGCCGGCTCGCCGGTCAGCTCCCGGAAGGTTGCACTCGCGATCGCGGTGCTGCTGGCGCTGATCTTCTCCAAGTACTTCTACCTGGCGAGCCTGACGAGCTACTACACGTTCTACCTGATCAACCGCTTTCACGTCTCAGTCCAGAGCGCGCAGCTGCACCTGTTCCTGTTTCTTGCCGCTGTTGCATTCGGCACGATCATCGGTGGCCCACTCGGTGACCGCGTGGGGCGCAAGTACATTATCTGGGCGTCGATTCTGGGCGTGCTGCCGTTCTCGCTGCTGCTGCCACACGCCAACCTGTTCTGGACGACAGTGTTGACTGTGCCGATCGGCGTAATACTGGCCTCTGCATTCCCGGCGATCGTCGTTTACGCACAGGAACTGATGCCCGGTCGTACCGGCACTGTCGCCGGGTTGTTCTTCGGATTTGCGTTCGGGATGGGCGGTATCGGCGCTGCCGTCCTGGGCAAGCTCGCCGATACCGTCGGCATCAACACGGTCTACGACCTGTGTGCCTTCCTGCCCCTCATCGGGCTGCTTGCGGCTCTCCTGCCGGATGTTGAGCAGCGTCGGCCACGAGCACTTCCATCTTGAGGCTGGGCCGCGTCGCCGATGCCTGGTGCGGGATGCAAGTGGTCTTCAAATCAACATTGCGGGTGGCAAACAGCGGCACGATCTTGTGGCGGATCTGCTCGACGAGCTCGCATTCGCCCGAGTCGATGCCGAAGGAATCCCGCAGCTTCAGATCGAGGGGTTTCCAATGGGCGGCGACGGGCGGCTGATCGGTCGGTTTGGCGTCCGGGGCATCTGCCGGTTGCAGTACCCGCATTTTCACCCTGACACCCGGGAAGGGATCGGGTCGGCCGCTGGGTGAGCTGCACCCCATCTGCATGACCTTCAGGTCCTTCTTGTCGGCACCCAGGTCGAGCAGCACATCCCGCACTTTGTCGCGCAGGCCATCGCAGGAATACCGGGTGGTAAAGCCCATGTAGACGAAGTTCAGTTCCTTGTCCGTCCAGACTGCGGACTGCGGTTCGCCGGAAACGCCTTCTGGAGCGCCCTCGGCAGCCCAGGCGGGTGCGCCCAGAACACAGGCCACCACCGCGGGAACAATCAATCTGGCTCGATTCGACATGGCAACACCTCCATCACCGCGTGCAAGTGCAGCATCCATTGGACCTGCGGCACACGGGACCGTTCATGCTCATGTTACAGAACGTCTGCAGCGATCAGCCGTTTACCGTCGGAAGGTGCCGCCGGAGCTATTTTGCTCCTCGCAGGAACGCCGCGAGATCACGCGAGCTGACGGCGCTGTCTACAAACCCGAACGTACCCTGTTCCTGGGCCTCACGGGCAGCCGCAATCAGCCCACCCATGCGAAAGCAGGCTCGTGACCGAACCCGTTCTCGAGGTCTGCGGACACCGGGAGGTGCGTGGATCCCGAGATGAGCCGCGCCTGGCTGAATGCCTCATCGCGGATGATCTGGCCGTCGAGGCGGCCCAAAGTACCGGGAGCCGTGTGGAGCGCCCGGAACCGGTTGGCCTTGTCAGTCTGCTCGGTGCTCATGTTCGCCCTTGCCGTGCTTGCAGGGGCAGCATCGTTCACAATACTCGCGCCTGAAGTACAGTGCCACTTACATGAAACTATTCTCCCAAGACATTCTCGATGAGCTCACTGCCAAGGCCGCTGCGAGCCCGCGGCAGCGCGCCAACCACAATATCCACGCCTCCGGGGCTGATCCTGTGCAGCGCTTCCTCATCGCCGCCCGGAAAGAGACCTACTTCCGGCCACATCGACATGCGACCAAGTCCGAGCTCGCACTGGTACTGCGCGGCTATTTCGACGTGCTGACTTTCGATGAGCGCGGCAGCGTCACCGGCCGATACCGAGTTGGATCTGACACGCGCAACATCGGGTTTGAAACACCCAGCGGAACATGGCACACGTTGTTAGCCGGAACCGACGGTGCCGCGTTCCTCGAGATCAAGGAAGGACCCTACGACCCGGCGACCGCCGCGGAGTTTGCACCCTGGGCGCCGGCCGAGGGCCACGCATCGGTGCCCAAGTTTCAGCAGTGGCTGCGCGCGGTTCAACCGGGCAGCCCCGCATTTGACTCCGGGACGTCAGATTCGAAATGACCGTGCAACGGCTCTTTCCGACGCTCGTGTATCGCGGGCGTCTGAATCAGACTGG
Source organism: Gammaproteobacteria bacterium (assembly GCA_034668025.1). Lineage (GTDB taxonomy): Bacteria > Pseudomonadota > Gammaproteobacteria > Steroidobacterales > Steroidobacteraceae > 13-2-20CM-66-19. Next base: position 2,831 of record JAXDQF010000295.1, read on the forward strand.
CTGGCACGCATTCAACAAGCGATTGTTGCAGGAATGCCAACAATTGCGGGTTGACGATGTCGGCGGGCAACGCTGGTCAGCGAAGAACTACCCGGGCGGATACACCTCGTATAACTCGGTAAACCGCATGCACCAGGTGTCGCCGACGTTCGCCGAGTTGCAGCGCCGGCTGCTGCGGCACGTGCGCTCGTTTGCATCGTCATTGGAGTTCGACCTCGCGCACCGCGAGCTGACGATGACTGACTGCTGGGTGAACATCATGCCGCGGCAAGTCGTGCACACCCTTCACCTGCATCCGCTATCCACGCTCAGTGGCACTTACTATGTCAAAACCCCCAAAGGGTGTCCCGGCCTGAAGTTTGAAGACCCCCGCCTCGATCGTTTCATGGCGGCGCCACCCCGCACGGGCGCCAGCCGGCCGTGGGTGGTCATTCCCGCCGAAGAAGGCACGCTGGTGCTGTTCGAGAGCTGGCTGCGGCACGAAGTGCCACCGAATCCAGTTGCGGCCGAGCGCATCAGTATCAGTTTCAACTTCAGCTGGTTCTGAAGAGTTCTACAGGCACCGTTCCCACCCGACACCGGACGCTTGCCCCCGCAGTTAGAAACCCGCTAGTGTCGCCCGGGTTCTAAGTTGCAGCGGGCAAAAGTCACGCCTTTTGCCCGTGGCTGAGTTTGTTAATAGGGATGCGTTCCGCGGAAAGCGCCGCAGGCGACTTTCCGCCAAATAGAACAAGAGGGGTACTCACGATGTGGGATCAGATCTATACGCCCGTGCACGGGAGCCTGGGGCTGTCCGCGGCCTGCGCAGCACTGCCGATTGTCGTCCTGCTCATCGCGTTGGGCGTATTCCGGTTGTCGGCATGGAAGTCAGGACTACTGGGACTACTGGCGTCCATTGTTGTAGCAATTGCGGTTTACGGCATGCCTTTGCCCCTGGTACTGCGTGCCACCGCCTACGGTGCAACATTCGGCCTGTTCCCGATTGCCTGGATCGTATTCTGGGCGCTCGCGCTGTACCGGCTCACGGTCGACACGGGCCAATTTGAAATCATCAAGAACTCCGTCGGCCATCTCACCCAGGATCGCCGGTTGCAGGCGTTGCTCATCGCCTTTGCATTCGGCGCGTTTGTCGAGGGCGCCTCGGGCTTCGGTACGCCGGTAGCCGTAGCGGCCGCAATGTTGAGTGGGCTCGGATTCTCGCCCTTCCAGGCGGCGGCCATCTGCCTCATTGCCAACACCTCACCGGTCGCCTTTGGCGCGATCGGCACGCCGCTCGTGACACTGGCAGCCGTAACGAACCTGCCGCTGGCCGAACTGAGCGCCAACGTCGGCAAGATCTGTGCACCCGTCTCCCTCTTTGTGCCCGCCTATCTCATGTTGGTCATGGGAGGCGTCAAGGCGTTGCGCGCGGTTCTCCCGGCAGCCCTGGTCTGCGGCCTCTCTTTTGCCGCCACGCAGTTCCTGGTCTCAACTTACATTGGTCCCTATCTCACCGACATCCTCGCCTCGCTGGCGGCGATCTTCAGCCTGCTGGTCCTGCTGAGCTTCTGGCGACCGCGCGATTCAACCGTGGATACGGTTCACCTGCCGCCGCGTGCCGAGCGATCCATCGTGCTGCGCGCCTGGTCTCCTTACATTCTGCTGGTGATTTTCGTCCTGCTGTGGGGCTACACCCCCTTCAAGGCCATTCTCGACAAGGCCACGATTGCAATACCCTGGCCGGGCCTCGACGGTGCGATCCAACGGCTGCCGCCCGTGGTCGCAAAAGCCGCGCCCTATCCGGCGAAGTTCACATTCAACATCCTGTCAGCTTCCGGCACATCGGCCCTGTTTGCAACAATCTGTGCCGGCCTGGTGCTGCGCGTGTCCTTGCGTCAGTGGCTCACATCGGTGGGACGCACGGCACGCGATCTGAAGTTCTCCATCCTGACCATTGCTTCCGTGTTGGCCCTCGCCTACGTCATGAACTACTCGGGCGCCACCGCCAGTCTCGGCCTGGCACTCGCCGCCACCGGCGTGTTTTTTCCGTTCTTCGGCGCTCTGCTGGGCTGGCTCGGAGTCTTCCTCACGGGCAGCGACACTTCGGCCAACGCGCTGTTCGGCAACCTCCAGGTGGTTACGGCCAACAATCTCGGTTTGGATCCCGCCCTCATGGCAGCCGGCAACTCCAGCGGCGGTGTCATGGGAAAGATGATCAGTCTGCAGAGTATTTCGGTCGCGGCAGCGGCCACCGGGATGCCGGCGTCAGATGAAGCACGGCTGTTTGGCTTCACGCTCAAGCACAGCGTGTTCCTTGCATGCATAATAGGACTCGTGGTCTGTGCATATGCATACGCATGAGAATGCTCGCCTTACCGGCAAGGGCCGCACACGTGTTGGCATGTACGATTGCGCTATGCAGCGCGGTTGGGGCCGCCTCGCCGACCATGATGTCGGCGCAGGCATGGCTGGCGAAGCTGCCGCCACTTCCAGCCACGGCTGAAGCCGCTTACTCCCAGTGGGTGGATATCAGCGGAGGTTTGAAACCGGGGCCCGCCTCAGAGCAGGTCAGCGAGGGCATCAAGGCCGAGGTGCTGAGCCTGTCCCGCGCAGTGCCGATTCCACCTGTCGGGTACGGCGCTGGAGTCTCGGCCCGCGACAAGGCGCTCATTGAGAAAATTTCGGTGTTTCCGGACACAGCCGTCGTCCTGCAATCAATCCAGGCATCACGCACGGCACAGGCGGCCCTGCTCCAGAAGTGGCATGGCGAATTGAATGCGCTCGAGCAGCGCCGGTTGCGGGCGCGTGGTGCGCTACCCGCCTGTCACAACGAGGCCGGCACCCCCTCTCAGGCGTCGATCCGCGACGTCGAGCAATCCTTCTCCCAGCAGAAAATCGAGATCGCGGTGCGCTACCTGGCGCAATTTCAGCCCTTGCTGGAGCAGTTGCTCGCAGCGGTGTCACCGCGAATCGCGCACGGTGATGCGGTCATGGAGGCGTGGACGAAGCTGCGCAATCCGTTTAAACAGGCCGAGCTGGCCCCCGTCGCCCACGGGTCCGAGAACGATGCCCTGCTCGATGTTGCTCTGATACAGAGCTACATCCAGGACGTCTCGAAGCTGGCTGCCCGCCCCATCTCCGACCGTAATGCCCTCCGCCGGGTGTATGCGAACGCCCAAGGCTGCTGATTTATCGGGCTGATTTGTCTGACCAAGGCCCTCCCGAACGTCCTCTGGCAGGCGTAAGGAGGCTTCCGATGTTCTACTGCATACTCTGCTATAACCTCGAATCCGAGCTCCAGGCGTGGACCCGGGAAAAGGAGGCAACCGTCATGGCCAAGCGGGAGGCTGTCACGCACGTGCTCGCAACCCAGGGCCGCCTCGGACCCGTCGGCAGGTTCATGCCCACCACGACGGCCATGACCGTCCGGGCCAGCCGCGAGCCCCTCATCCTCGATGGGCCGTTTGCCGAGACCAAAGAGCAGCTTCTCGGCTTCTACCTCGTCGAATGCAAGTCCCTGCAGGAGGCATTGGATGTCGCCCGTGGGCTCGTCGGGGAGACCGGTGCGCTGGAGGTACGTCCGCTTGCCACGTTCTATCCAGGGATCGGGCTGCAGTGACCGACGTCGCCTGGATCGGAGCCGCTCTCACAGCTGCACGTCCCCAGGCGGTCGCCGCTCTCCTGCGCTACTTCCGCAACCTGGACGTGGCCGAGGAGGCCTTCCAGGAAGCCTGCCTGCGAGCCTTGAAGAGCTGGCCACTGAACGGACCGCCCCGGGATCCGGCGGCCTGGTGCATTTTTGTCGGCCGCAACAGCGCGCTCGACGAGATGCGCCGCCGGAACAAACACGACACGCTGCCGGATGACGATGTGATTGCGGACGGCGAAGACACCGAGTCAGCCATGGTGGAACGCCTCGACAGCTCCGCCTATCAGGACGATGTCCTGCGGCTGCTGTTCATTTGCTGTCAACCCGATCTGCCCGCCACCCAACAGATCGCGGTAGCGCTGCGCATCGTATCAGGCCTGTCGGTGCAGGAGATCGCGAGCGCGTTTCTGGTCAGCGAAGCCGCCATGGCGCAGCGGATCACGCGGGCCAAGCGCGCCATGACCCAGTCCGTGGTCGCATTCGAGACACCCGGGCCCGTGGAGCGCGCCGAACGACTGGGCACCGTGGCAGCCATGATCTATCTGCTTTTCAACGAGGGCTACTCGGCGAGCGGTGGCGACGCACACGTGCGCGTCCCGCTGTGCGAGGAAGCAATCCGCCTGGGCCGGTTGCTGTTGCGGCTGTTTCCCGGTGAAAGCGAGATCATGGGACTGACGGCCCTGATGTTGTTACAACATGCTCGCGCGGCCGCCCGCCTGGACGAAAATGCCAATATCGTGCTGCTGGACGATCAGGATCGTACCTTGTGGGATCGCGCGCTGCTTGCCGAAGGACTGGTGTTGGTTGAAAAGGCGCAGCGAACGGGCACACTCGGCACCTACCAGATGCAGGCGGCCATTGCCGCCGTGCACGCACGCGCCGCGCGGCCGCAGGACACCGATTGGTCCCAGATCGACCAGATCTACGCGGCGCTCGAAGTGTTGCAACCCTCCCCGGTCGTCACACTCAACCGTGCTGTTGCGGTATCCAAGGTACGGGGCGCGGAAGCCGCCCTGAAGATGCTCGAGCCGCTCGCCGACGCGTTGGGAAGTTACTTCCATTACTTCGGCGTCAAGGGCGCGCTGTTGAAAGACCTCGGCCGGGCGGACGAAGCCCGCGAAGCATTCAACAAGGCGGTCTCGTTGGCCCGCACCGCCGCCGAGGCGGCGCACATCCGCATGAACCTGGACCGACTGAATAAATGATCGTCTGCGAAACGCCGCGCCTGCGCCTTCGACACCTGCTGGACACCGACGCCGCCTTCATCCTCGAGTTGCTCAACGAGCCCGACTTCATCCGCAACATCGGCGACCGGGAAGTCAGAACGCTCGATGACGCCCGCCGCTACATTCAACATGGACCCGTTGCCAGTTATAGCCAGCATGGCTTCGGGCTGTTTCTCGTCGAGCTGCAGGACAGCGCCGCGCCCATCGGCATCTGCGGTCTGCTGAAACGTGATTACCTGGACGATGTCGACGTCGGCTTTGCGGTGCGCGAGTCGTTCCGCGGCAAGGGGTATGCATTCGAAGCCGCCAACGCCGTCATGCAGTTGGGCCAGCAGGTGCTGGGACTCGGCCGGATCGTGGCGATCACCTCGCCGGACAATCACGCCTCCATGAGCGTACTGCGCAGGTTAGGCCTGGAATTTGAGCGCACCATCCGGATCCCCGAGCAGTCGCGGGACACACGGCTGTTCACGCCGGCGGTACGAAGCTTGCTTTCAACATCGGGACACTCAGACGAGGAAAAACCCGATGAAAAAGCAGAAGCAGGCTGATCCGAAGATGCAGAAGCTGGCCGACCTGATCGACGAGGCCAGCATCGCGATGCTCACCACCGAGGATGCGGACGGAACTCTGCGCAGCCGCCCCCTGGCAACGCTGCAGATGGATGCCGCCGGCAAGCTGTGGTTCTTCACCGCCCTGTCTTCCGGCAAGGTCGGGGAAATCGACCAGCACCGCAAGGTCAACCTGAGCTATGCCAACGTCGACAAACAGGACTACGTGTCCATCTCGGGTCACGCGCGATTGTTTCGCGACCCGAAAAAAATGCAGGAGCTGTGGACACCTTGGGTTGAGCCGTGGTTTCCGGACGGCGTGAACGACCCTGACCTCGCGTTACTCGAAGTAACCGTTGACGATGCGGAATACTGGGATGCCCCCGCCAGCAAGACTCAACGGCTGTTCGGGCTCGCCAAGGCACTGTCCACCGGTCAGACGGACAGGCTCGGCGAGCACGGAACAGTTCACCGGAATCAATGAACGCCGAGTACGTGCAGTACGAAGAACAATCCGGCGCCGAACAACGCGGCTCCCAGTATCACGCACACGGGTAGTGTCAGAACCCAGGCGAGGATGATGTTCCTCACTGTGTCCCTCTGAATGCCCGAGCCGTTCGCGACCATCGTGCCCGCGATGCCGGACGATAGAATGTGCGTCGTGCTGACTGGCAGGCCGAGCAGGTCGGCCGCTTCAATCGTGCCGAAGGCCACGATCTCAGCGGAGGCGCCCTGTCCATAGGTCAGGTGTGCCTTGCCGATCTTCTCGCCGACCGTGACGACGATCCGCTTCCAACCAATCATCGTGCCGAGGCCCAGTGCGAGTGCCACTGCAACCTTCACCCAGGTGGGGATGAAGTTGGTGACGCCTTTCAGGAGCTTCTGGTAGTCCGCTGTCGCTGCAGCGTCCAGCTGGGCCGGCACTGTCTTCGCCTTCATCATTCTGGCCAGCGACTCAGACACTAGGTAAATGTTCAGACGCAGCGCCCGGCGCTGGCCGCCTGGAATGGCGTTGAAGTCACTCACGCCCTGCAGGTCATGATTGACGAAGCCGCTGGTCGCTCCCAGCGCGGCCAGCGTCTCCGGCTTCACCTGGCCGTGACGCAGAAAGTCGGTCAGGGTCTTGTGAGCGGAGTCGAGAGTGACCGTGCTTCCCGCGGCGAGCTTTTGCTCCAAGACGACGGATCCCGCTCTGATCTTGTCCAGCGTCTGCGCTGTCGTGCTCATATCGAGCGCGAAGGCCGTCGGAACGATGCCGACGAGAATGAGAACGATCAGCCCCATTCCCTTTTGGCCGTCGTTGGAGCCGTGCGCAAAGCTAACACCGGTGCAGGTCAGAACCAGCAGGCCGCGAATCCAGCCTGGGGGGGGCGCATTACCTTCCGGCGCCTTGAACAGTGCCGGGTTGCTCAACACCTTCTTGGCGAGCAACAGCAGCAACGCAGCCGCGGCGAATCCAATCAACGGCGACAGCACCAACGCCTTGACCGTATCGGCCACCTTCGTCCAGTTGACGCCATCACCAAACGCGCTGTCGGGACTCAACAGCGAGTTCATGAGGCCCACACCGACAATGGATCCGATCAGAGTGTGCGAGCTGGAGGCCGGCAGGCCGAGGTACCACGTTCCCACGTTCCAGATGATTGCGGATAGCAACAGTGAGAACACCATCGCGAATCCCGCACCGGACCCCACGTTGATAACCAGTTCCACCGGTAACAATGCGACGATACCGAAGGCAACGGCCCCCGATGACGTGAGCACGCCGATCAGGTTCCAGCAACCCGACCAGACCACCGCGTAGGCGGGCTTTAGGGAATTCGTATAGATGACTGTCGCGACCGCGTTGGCCGTATCATGAAATCCGTTCACGAATTCGAAGCTCAATGCGAGCGCCAACGCCAAAACCAAAAGGAAGGCGGTCGGCGTGTCGATGCCTAGAGTCTCCAGCACGGGGGGCGTCTCCTGGTCTCTTTTTAGATTGAATTGTGCGGAATCGAAGCCTATGGCGGCCGTGTGACGTTTGTGTGACATTGCCCGCCCCGATACGAGGATGTAGGGATGTTTCTGTTGGTGGCAGGCCAACCGTTCGCGCAGTTGTCAGCCTCGACCAGCGGCAGTGACTCCGACTGGGTCGTGAAAATCATCGACGTCTGGCCGGCGGAAGTGCCGGACCACCCGCAGCTCGGTGGCTATCAGCAGATGCTGTCAGCAGACATTCTGCGCGGCCGCTATCGCGAAGATCCGGCGAACCCGCGCGCGCTCCAGGCTGGCGCGGTGTTGACCTACACCGTGCGGCTGCCGAACGTGAGTCATACGTTCCTGCCGGGCCATCGCATCATGGTGCAGATCCAGTCGACGTGGTTTCCGTTGTACGACCGCAATCCGCAGAAGTTCATACCCAACATCATGCTCGCGAAGCCCGAAGACTTTACGAAGGCGACGCAGCGGATCTGGCACGTGCCCGGCAGCGCCAGCTCGATCGCCTTTCCTGTGGTGAACCAGGCTGTGGTGAACCAGGCCGTGGTGAACTAGGCGGCCGTCTGCTTGTAATTCGCGATCAGGCTTTGACAGTGGCCGACGGCCACCGGATAGACGGACTGCTCGAATTGGGCGCGTGCGTGATCTTCACGCACGAGAGCCGCGGGATCCCACTGCTGACGGGCAATACCCAGCGGAAACGCATCGCTGCGCGAGTCGATCTCCTGAAAGTAGGCGAGATCCTCGTCCTCCCAGGCATCCAGCTCCGCAGCCAGCTCCATGAAGCGCCGCGAGGCTTCGACGACGCCGACTGACTTTGCGATGAGCGCTTCAGCCGTGGCCACGATCGAATCGTGGAGCGACTGGCGGTAATCGGGTTGTGGCTGTTCGTTAGACATCGTCAGTTCACGTTGTACTTTCGTCTATGTTGTACCACGGCCCGCCGCGCTCATATCGCGGACCACTTCACCGGTTTTGATCTGCTGCAGCGGCGCTGGCCACTTGCCGGGGTCGAATGACGCCCCGCACGGCAAGAAAGCCGCTCGCCAGGAAGGCCACGTAGCCGCCGGCGGCAATGGCGATGTGCCGGGCAACGACATCACCGGTCCAGTTGGTTGCCCCATTCGCCCACTTCGCAAAATAACCACCGATTCGCCCGAGACTGTCCGTCGCCGTAATCTGCGTCGAGGACGACTTTACATATAGCACGATGCCGCACAACAGCATCAGCAGAAACGGCGCCGAGCTCAAAAGGTACGGCACGTGCGGAAAGCCCAGGCGAGGCAGCAGGGGCGCCGTGATGACAACCAGGCATACGAGGCCAAATGTCACCCTGGCCAGCGGAAAAGCGTCCCTGACGCCGCTCAGCAACCAGCGCGGATCGTGCATGACGACCGGCAGATCATAGAAGTGCACCGTGTGCTGAATGGGCCCGAACGTCGCCACGAGGGTGTCCAGCCAGAACCAGCCGAGGACCACGCAGCCCACCGCGACCCAGGTGAGAGAATCGATTTTCGTCGGCATGCACGCGATGTTACAGGTAGCGGGGCACGAGCGGATACGGCTGCGACCCCAGGATGTTGAAGTCGCAGCTCACGACGAAATTGGAGAATGCGGATCGGCCCAACAGGGTATTCAACGCGCAGTTGCGCTCCGAGGCGGCGGCGAAGAACTGTGTGGGAGTCACACCGATCATGCTCTTGAAGTCGTTGATCATGTGCGACTGGTCGAAGAAGCCCAGCGTGTGGGCGATGTCGGCCCAGGAGTTGCCGTTCCAGCGAGCGCGCACCATCTTGCTGATGCGCGCCACGCGGGCAAACTGTTTGGGGCTCGTTCCGAACAGGCCACTGAAGCAGCGCGTGAGATGGCGCTCGCTCATGTCCAGGTGCTCGGCCAGATGTTGACCTGACAGTGCGGGATCGTTGCGCAACATCTGCACCGCGCGATGCATCGCCGGGGACAGGTCGTTCTCGAGCAGACGGGTCTCGAGAAACGCCTCCACGCGAGTGATCCGCTCCAGGCTGGTGCGCGCCTCAGCCAATTGCTCCTCGAGAACGGAAACGGGTCCCGCTCCGAACAGCTCGCGCATGCCCACGGAGGAATCCGTCAGCTCATTCAGCGGCACGCCGATCAGGCGGGCTGCCGCTTCCGGTTTCAGCCGGGTAACGAGCACTCCCAGAGGACCGGAGGGAGTGCGGATCGAAGCCGTCTCGGTCTGGATGCCCAGAGCAATGTGCCGGAAGAAACCCGTGCCAGCCCGCTCGCTCTTCCAGGCTGCCGAGCGGTAGTGGACGCACAGTTGCGGTGCCGAGCAGGGAAGCGTGCGAACTGTCACCGATGAGGCACTCGCCTCGTCGTGCAGCTCCCAATCCAGGAACGCTTCGACGACATCCGCCAGCGACGCGGCGGGGGGCATGATCCGGGGCAATGCGAGCAGCGCGCTGCGAGTCCGTCGCACAGAATCCAATGATCGCCTCCGGTTCCGCTGTAGCCCGTCCAAGCAAGGCGCGAATTCTACGTGCATCCCCGTTTCGAATTATTACAATTGAAATATAAATTCTCACCCTCGGGAGGGCGCAAATGGCCGAAATCTCCAAGCTGGGGCACGCGCTGCTCGCGTATACAGCGCCTCTATGAATAACCCTTTGCCGACACCCCCCGGCACCGAGCCGCCGTCGCTGTCGATCGCCCAACTCGATCAGGATCCGCACGGCGTATTCCGCCGCTACCGCCACCTGACACCCCTGCTCAAGCGGGAAAACGCGGGCTACATCGCCATCCGTGCGGCCGACATCGAGACACTCGCCTTCGATCCGCGCACCCGCCAGGTCGAAACGGAGCAACTGGCGGTGCGTGGCATCCACTCCGGTCCGCTGTTCGACCTGTGGAGCAACTCGATGTTGTTTGCCAACTCCGCCGAGCACCGCCGGCGGCGGGTGCCCATGTCGCGAGCCTTTGCCTTCAAGCTCATCGAGGAGCTGCGCCCCCACATTCGCACGGCGGCGTTGCGCATTCTCAGCGAGCACCTGCACCACGGCGAGCTGGATTTCCTCAATGACTTCGCCGCGCTCATCCCGGCGCGCGTGATTGCCGAGATTCTCGGCATACCGGGCAGTGACGTACCGCACTTCACCGAGTTGGTTTACAGCGTGTCACGCTCCCTGAGCCTGTCCTACGCCCGCGAGGAGATCCAGGGCATGGAGGAATCAGCGCGGCAGTTGAACGAGTATGTGAACGGCCTGTTCAGCACCCGGGGCGCGACTCTCAGCAACGACTTTCTCACCTCGTACGCCCAGTCGGTGGCCGAAGCGGGCAACCTGTCGGCAGCCGAGACGCTCAGTCAGGTCGTCACCATCATCATTGCCGGCAGCGATACGACCCGCGGCGCGATCGCCGTGCAGACGGCTCTGCTGCTCCAACATCGCGAGCAGTGGGATGCGGTGTGCGCGGATCCAACCATGATTCCGGGCGCGGTGTCAGAGTCGCTGCGCTACGAGCCCGTGGTGGGATCGTTTCCGCGGTTCACGCTGGAGGATATCGAGATTGACGGTTACGTCGTGCCTCGCAACAACATCCTCAGCCTCTCGACACTGTCAGCCATGCGCGATCCGTGCCAGTACGCCGATCCCGACCGGTTCAACATCCGGCGCACCGATCATCCGCGCCGCCACTTCATCTTCGGGTTGGGCGTCCACCGGTGTCTGGGGGAAGTGCTCGCCCGCGCGGAGCTCGAGGAATCGCTTGCGGCCCTGGTGGAGCGACTGCCGCAGGTGGAGCTGATCGGCAAACCGCCTACCCTGCAGGGACACGGCGGCATACGGCGCATCGATGGCATGCGGCTCGGGTGGGCTTCCCGGCGTTGAGGGCATATCATCGGGACCGCGCTCACTCCGGGCGCGAACCGGAGTAAGGCCCTCATGCATTTCACGCCCAGGAATCTTTTGCAGGCCGTGGTAGCCAGCGTGGCCTGCGCAGCCGCCCTCACCGCGCTGGTCCAGGCTGCAGAGATGATCAAGCCGAACATCAAGCCCGGGCTGTGGGAGGTCACGACCAATCCCAAGATGACCGGCGAGATGCCCATTCCCGAAGAGCAGCTGGCGAAAATGACTCCCGAGCAGCGCACCCGCCTCGAGGCCGCCATGAAGGCGGGCATGCTCAACGGCAACAAGCCGCGGGTCTACAAGGATTGCATGACGCCGGAGAAGATTGCGCGCGGCTTCGAAATGGACCGGGGCGCCGACGAAGCCTCCTGCAAACGGAACATTGTCTCCAGCACCGCGAGCGAACTGACACTGCACGACGAATGCGAGAACCCGAAGCGCAAGTCAGTTACCGACGTGCACTTCGAGATCAAGGGGGGTACGCAGATGAACGGCAAGATCAACGTCGTCATTACCTCCTCGGGCAAGACCATGACCGTCGTCAGCACCGTGCAGGGCAAATGGTTGGGCGCGAGCTGTGGCGCCGTCAAAGACGCCGAGCTGGAAAAATAAACCTCCATGACACAAATCCACCTGATCGGCGGTGAGAAAGGCGGCGTCGGCAAGTCCGTGGTCGCCCGCCTGCTGGCCCAATATTTCATCGATCGCGGCATTGCGTTTCTCGGCTTCGACTCGGACCGGTCACACGGCGCGCTGCTGCGGTTCTATTCAGGTTATGCCTCCCCGGTCGTGATGGATCGGTACGAGAGTCTCGACGCCATTGTCGAGGCGGCTGCCGAGCAACCGGAGCGACGAGTGCTGGTGGACCTCGCGGCCCAGACACAGGATCCGCTAACCCGGTGGATGGATGAGTCCCAACTGCTGGAGGTCGCGCCGGAGCTCGGATTGCACATCCGCTACTGGCACGTGATGGATTCCGGCAAGGACTCCGTCGACCTGTTGAGGCTGCTGTTGGATCGCTACGAGCGGCGGCTGAGCTACGTGATCGTACAGAACCAGCTACGGGGCGAGCAGTTTGAGGTGCTCAAAGCCTCCGGGCAGCTCGACCGGGCCCTGGCCCTGGGTGCCAGGGTGGTCGTCATCAAGCGCCTGCAGGAGGCGGCGATGACCAAGATCGATGCCGGCAGTACCAGCTTCTGGGCGGCCACCCAACCGAAGGAACAGGGCGGCGCGCCCTTGGGAATACTGGAGCGGCAGCGGGTCAGGACTTGGCTGAAAAGCGCGTACGACGCGATTCAGCAGGTGGAGCCGTAAGCGGCCGCGAGATTGGAAGATGCTGATCACAGCGGCTGCCCGCCGAGAGGTGCCGGCCGTGCAGCCGGCAGATCCCATCCTCATCCCGCACCGAAGCGCTTGCGGAGCCGAACGACGCAATCCCCGGAAACGCCTTTTCAAACGCGGCCGGGCTGTTGTCGAAATGCCGGCAGCTGGCGCAGGTCACAGGTGACTCCAGTAGGAGTAGAACACCAACACTGACAACACGAACCCGAGCACCACGTTGACGGCCACGCCGGATGAGAACGCCCAGAAGGGCTTCCAACCCGCGAAGGCGAGCTCGCGCAGCCGCGTCGTGAGCCCGATGCTCAGGAAGCAGAAGATGAATGCCCAGGTGCGGAAATTCTTGATCGGCGCCACCAGGTCTGGCGTGAACGACGATTTGAACTGGGCGTAGGTCGCCGAAGCGGTCACCACGGTGATGATCAGCGATGCCAGCAGGAAGCCGATTACAAACTTCGGAAAGCGACGCCAGATCTCACCGGCATCGGGCTTGCGATCCACTCCTGTCGGTTCCCAACGGGTGGTCGCAACAATTGACAGTACGAACGCCCAGATTCCGATCCACACGTCACGCCCGATCACTTTCATGAGTGTGAACGAGGTGACCGCGGCATCGGCGGTTCCGGTGATTTGCGGCACGTGTCCCGCATATCCGCCGTACGCCTGTGCAGCGGCGAGTCCGGCGGCATCCGCAAACTCGGAGGTTCCAATCCACGCACCGGCAACACCGGTGGGAAGACCCAGCGCGCGCGAAACCAACGGCAGCAGGAAGATCATGATGATGGCCCAGAAGATCACCAGTGTGATCGCAATGGGTGCATCCTCTTTGCGTGCCCCGACGGCACCGGCAATCGCGATGGATCCTGACACACCGCAGATCGCGCCGCCGGCTCCGAGGGTTGCGGCGAGGCGGCGATCCAACCCCAGCCTCACGCCCACAAAGTAGATCACTCCGAACGTCACCAGCGAGACGATCGAAGCTTGCAGGATGGCCACGGGACCCGCCCAGATGATCAATGTGAAGGGCAGCGTTGCTCCCAGCAACACGATGCCCGTCTTGACGTAGTACTCCACGCGAAAGCCGGCATCCATCCAGCGCGGCAGCAGGTTCGTGTTGGCAATCAACAGGCCGAGCAGCAGCGCCACCAGGGGCGGCTCGAGGTTGTAGTGATCCGCCTGGTTCCACTGGCCCAGAGTGAAGATCACGAGCGAGACCCCATATACAAACACGAACGACGGCAGGAACTGCCGCAGCTGCCAACCCAACGCGCGGGCCCCGGCCCCAAACAGCACCGCCCACAAGGCAAACAGTGCGAGGTAGCGCGGCGCGCTCGCCCGGAAGTCCGCCACCGTCTCACCGATCTCGCTCCATTTCTTGGGCGTGACGGCGAGCCACTTGATGCTCGCGCCCTGCAGGAACAGCAGGACGGCGGTTACGGTGAGCCCGAGGCCGAGCCAGACGGCCCACCAGTCTTCCTTGCGCAGGAAGGTATTCTGGTTCGAGGAATTACGAAGGATGTTACCCGTCGCCTGGGCGTCGGTGGCCATGGGCTGCTCCAATGAGGGCCAGTAAGCCTACGACCGACGGGGGTCCATTCCAAAATAGCGTTGTTTTATCAGCTCATTCCAAACGATGCGGCGGATGCCGCGGCGAGCGTCGCCGCCTCGATGGCCTGCATGGCCTCGAACATGCCGCTGGAGGGGGTACTGCCCAGGTCCTGCGTATGAAAAATCACCGCATATTTGTTTTGCACGATGACGCTGTACATCACCCCTACAACCGGACGGCCGCCCACGGCACCATTCCAGGTAGCACGGACTGCCGGCAACCCCGCGAGCTTGATATGGGCCAGCGGAGATGAAACGTAGTTCGTACGGCGGCGCTCCATTCCACCCAGGAACTGCCGCAGATATCGCTCAGCGTAAATGGCCTGATCCCGGGTCGCGGCGAGTTTGCCTGGAGGCGAGCCGAAATCGATGACGTCGATTTGCAGAAGCGTCTTCAGGCTGCCGTTGCGAACCGACTTGGTCCACGCCGTGATGAGGCTCTTCTTCTGCTTCTGGGTCTGAGCCGCCGCGAATCCTTCGGGCACCGTAATGACGACGGGCCCCACCGTGACGGCAGCCGCGTGGGCCGACACTGACAGAACGAACAGCGCAACGAGGATCGTTGCGAGCTCAGCGAGCCGGCGAGCCCTCATCAAACGCAGAGTAGACACGCGACAGGAGGGCCTGGACACGCTCAGTGGCACCCTGCACATCCTGGGCTCGCAACCGCCCGAGCAGCGCCTTGTGGAGGCTCACAAACGTCTTCAGGCTCTTGCCCTGATCTGCCAACCGGCGCAAGGCAATGCGGCCACGGATATCCCACAACAACGAATCCCAGACACTCAGGAAAGTCCTGTTGCCGCTACTTTTGACCAGCCGGCGGTGAAAACGCAAGGCATTGTCGATGTACCCTTCCGAGTCGTCCACTTTGACGGAGCTGTCCATGCCGCGTACGAACTCGCCAAGGTCCTCCAGCAGCTGCGGCTCGTAGGGTGCCGCCAACTCCACGGAACGCATCTCCAACATGATGCGCAGCTCGTAGGATTCGCGCATCTCGGCAAAATCAGCTCCCTTGACCCGCGTTCCCCGGAAACGCTCCGAGCATACGAGGCCCGAGCCTTCGAGCTCGCGCAAAGCCTCGCGGATCGGGGCCTGGCTCACATCGAACTCACGCGCCAGGTAGAGCTCCTTCAACTGGGTGCCGGCCGGGTAAGTCCCGTCCAGGATCCGTCCAACGAGTGTGTCGCGAATACGATCGCGCATGCACACTCTTTTCAATGCGGCCTCGCTCATGGCATCACGGTGGTTGCGAGTTGCGCCTGGGTCCAACCGCCGCCCGTGGCGCGGACCAGGGCAACAGAGGCATTCATCTGGGCGACGCGCACGCTGATCGTGTCGCGTTGCGCATTCAATGCAGCCGTGTGAGTCGTCGTAACTTCAACATAGTCGGCCACGCCCGCGTCATACCGCTGATCGGCGTGATAGGCAGAGCTCTGTGCCGATGAGGCAGCAGCTTCGTCCGCTCTGCGTTGATCGGCCAGGTGATGCAGTCCGGCGAGGTTGTCTTCGACCTCCTGGTAGGCGGTCAAAGTTGTCTTGCGATACGTGGCGGCCGCCTCGTCATACTGCGCCCGCGCCTGTTTGTTCAGACCGTATCTCGCGCCCGCATCCAGCAGGGGCACCGATGCGCTGGGGCCCACCGACCAGAAGTGGCTGGGCGCGTTGAACCAGCTGGAGGACAGGATGCTCTCGAAGCCGCCCGCTCCAGCGAGTGAAAAGACGGGAAACCACGCAGCCTTGGCGACTCCGATCTGCGCATTGGCAGCGGCCATGGTGCGCTCGGCGCGGCTCACATCCGGACGGCGCTCGAGCAGCTTAGACGGCAGGCCGGCGTCGACCGGCGGTGGCGAGCCCGCCAGCTCACCGGGGTCGAGCGAAAATCCGGACGGCACGCGGCCCAACAGAACGGCGATCGCATGCTCCAACTGGGCACGCTCGAGACGCACGGCGGCGAGCTGCGAGCGGGCGTTCTGCCGCAGCGTGTCAGCTTGATCGACATCGGTGGCTGCTGAGATCCCTTCCTTGTAGCGGTTGCGTGTCAGCTCGAACGCGCGGTCGTACACCTTGATGGTGTCTTCCAGGAGTTGGATCGTCGTATCGTCACCGCGCAGCGAGAAGAAATCACTGGCGAGCTCGGCCTGCAGGGACAACTCGACAGCCGCAAGGTCGGCGGCACTGGCCTGGGCTTGCGCGTTTGCCGCGGCAGAGGCGTTCCGCAGCCGACCGAACAGATCCACTTCCCAGTTCAGGTTGAGTCCGGCGATAAAGTCGTTCGACGTGCCCGGCGTGGCGTTCAGTGACCGTGACAGCGGCGCATTCGTCGAGTTTTTCCCACGCGTAGCTGACACGTCAGCACCAACAGTTGGGAAAATGTCGGAGTGGGCCCGAATGGCCACGCCACGGGCTTCCTGGAAGCGCGCCACGGCGGCCTGCAGATCCGGATTGGATTCAGCCAGCTGCCGCTCCAAATCGTTCAGCGTAGGTTCGCCAAAGGGCTCCCACCACGCGCCGCGCGGCGCGGTATCCGCTGGAGCTGCCGGCATCCAGTCCCCTGCCTCCTTGAAGTTAGTGACTTCCGGTGGCGGCGGCGGACGATACTTGGGCGCGAGCGAGCAACCGCCCAGCAGCACGGCGGCGACGCAACCAACATACTTCACCCGACTCACGACTTGGCGACCTGCCCGGACGGCGCAGGCGAGACGCGAACATTCACGCCTTCCGTGATCGAATCCGGGGGACTGAGAATGACTTTGTCCTCGGCAGTCAGTCCCTGGACGATCTCGATGTCCGAGCCATAGTCGCGGCCGAGCGTCACGGGTTTCATGACAACCTGGCCGTTATCGCCAACCGTGGCGACATGCATTCCATCGCCGCGGAACAACAGCACGTTGGCCGGAAGCTTGAATGCCGCGCTGGCAGCACCGACCGGCAGCTGGAAATGCACTTCCGAATAGGCGCCCGGCAGCAGCTCGTTGCTCTTGTTGTCAACACTGAGCTGCGCCAGCAGGGTGCGCGTCGCCTGCTCGATCGCGCTCGAGGTGCTGTCCAACTTGGCCGTGTAAGTCCTGCCCGGACGGTCCGGGAAGATCAGCTCCGCGGTCAGACCCGGCTTCATCAGCGCCGCGTAGGTCTGCGGAACGCGCACATACAAACGCAGGCGGCGCATATCCGCCACCCGGAACAACTCCGGTCCCGTGTTGCTGCCGGCGACGATGAGCTGGCCGATGTCCGTGTTGCGGGCAGTCACGATGCCGTCGAAGGGCGCCACGATTTTCTGGAAGCCGGCCAGCTCGTGGAGGCGCTGCACGTTCGCTCGCGCCGCCTGGACCTGCGCATCATTGGACGCGGCCAGGCTGATTTTCTCGTCCGCTTCCTGCTTGGACACTGAATCGGAAGCGCGCAGATTGCGCCAGCGTTCGGCCGTAACATTGGCAATCTTCTGATTGGCCTGTGCGGTGGCCAGGTCCGCCTGGGCCTGGTTCAACTGCTGGTCGACTTCCGGAGACTCGATCTCGCCCAGCAGCTGACCCGCCTTCACGGGCGTGCCGATGTCCACGAGCCAGCGCTTCAGATAGCCGCTGGTGCGGGCATAGATGGGTGCTTCGTAGTTGGCCTGCAGGTTGCCCGGCAGGATGAGCTCGGTGAGATCGGTGAGCGGTTGTGGCTTCGTCGTTGCCACAGTCACTACCGACTGCGCCTCGGTCGCATCTTTGAGCTTCGCAGAGGCGCGGTGTGCCGCAAACACCGACCACACCACGACGACGAAGGCCAACACGCCGACGACGGCTCCCCCACGAACCAGGGTCCGCGCAGTCCGGGTCCGGGAGTGCGTCGCGGCGCCCTCCAGGCCGGTTCGGTTAGATGTTACAGGTTGATCCATGTTGATCTCAGTATGTCGTTGGTTCAATGCACAGGCGCAGGAGTCGGATTGACGGCAGCATCCCGGCCACCGCGGCGACCATGGATCGCCGCGAAGACGGCCGGGACAAACACCAGGGTGGCGACGGTCGCGAGCAGCAGGCCACCGATGACGGCGCGGCCCAGCGGAGCGTTCTGCTCACCGCCCTCGCCCAGGCCGAGTGACATCGGCAGCATGCCGATGCCCATTGCCAGTGCTGTCATGAGCACCGGCCGGAATCGTGTGAAGCCTGCGTCGTGCGCCGCTTGCAACGCACTCGCGCCCTGATTCATTCGGTCACGCGCAAAGCTCACCACCAGGATACTGTTGGCCGTTGCGACACCCATACACATGATCGCGCCGGTCAATGCGGGCACGCTCAGGGTGGTACCCGTGATCAGCAACATCCAGGCGATGCCCGCCACCGCAGCCGGCAGGGCCGTGATGATGATGAAGGGGTCCAGCCACGACTGGAAGTTGATCACAATCAGCAGGTAAACGAGGATGATCGCGCCAGCGAAGCCGATTGCGAGCCCGCTGTAGGAGGCCGTCATGGTCTGCACCTGGCCTCGGATGACGATGTGCGTGCCCTTGGGCAGCTTGCCCTGGATTGCGTCCACCTGTTTCTGAATGTCGGCGTTGATGGCACCCAGGTCACGATCCTGTGCGGCACCGAAAATATCGATGATCGGCTGCGCGTCGTAATGCGAGACGATCGCGGGCCCAAAACCACGTGTGATCGTTGCGAGCCCACCCAGGATCTGCTGCTGTCCGCCCGCCGTCACCGGCAGGTTCTGCAGATCCTGCAAAGAGGTCATGCGGTACTGCGGAGCCTGTGTCACCAGGGGGTACTGCAGTCCTGACTCGTAGTTGAGCCAGAAGGTCGGCGCGATCTGGCCGCTGCCCGACAACGTCAGCAGCAGGTCGGTGGCGATATTCTGCTGGCTGATACCCAGCTGCTGCGCACGGCTGCGATCCGTGGCGACGCGCAGTTCCGGCTGATTGAACAGCTGTTGTATGCGTACGTCCACCAGGCCGGGCACGTGGCGCAAGGACGCGAGAAGTTGATTGGCGACATCGTGATTCTTCGGGCTCGCGCCCACGATCTGGATGTCGATGGGGGCCGGGGCGCCGAAGTTCAGGATCTGGCTCACGATGTCAGCCGGTAGGAAGCTGAAGGTCGTACCGGGAAAGCGCTGTGGCAATTTCTCCCGCAGCGTTCGTATGTAGTCGCCGGTGGCCCCGTGCTCTTCGTTGAGTGAAACGAGTATGTCTGCGTCACTGCTGCCCACCGTGCCCGAATTGCCGTAGGTCAGATTGATGCTGGACACGGGCAGGCCGACGTTATCGACCACACTCGCTATTTCCTTTGCCGGAATGGTCTGCCGCAGGGCCGCTTCCACGTGATCGACCAGCGCCGCGGTCTCTTCCACGCGCATGCCGGTGGGACCGCGTATGTGCAGCTTGATCTGCCCTGCATCGACTTCCGGGAAGAAATTTTGGCCCAGGAAGGGAATGAGCAGCATCGAAGCGAACGCCATACCCAGGAAAACGGTCATGAACACAGCACGGTGATGCAGGATGGTAGTCAACACCTGCTGATAGCGGTCGCGGATCATTTCGAACCGCGCTTCAAAGCCGCGCTGGAAACGCTGCCAGGCATTGGGCCTCGCGGCTGCAGCCTGCTCCTGCTCGTGGGTTCGCAGCCAGTACTTGCACAGCGTTGGAATCAGAGTTCGCGACAGGATGTACGACATCAGCATCGCGAACACCACAGCTTCCGCCAGGGGGACGAACAGGTAGCGCGCCACACCGGAGAGCAGGAACATCGGTACGAACACGATACAGATGGAGAGTGTCGAGACGAGCGCAGGAATCGTAATTTCCTGCGAGCCTTTGAGGATCGACGGTTCCACTTCGCCGCCCTCTTCCAGGTGCCGGTTGATGTTCTCAATGGTGACGGTCGCGTCGTCGACGAGAATACCCACCGCCAGCGCAAGTCCGCCCAGGGTCATCAGATTGATTGTCTCGCCCAGCGCGTTGAGGATGATGATGGAGGCGAGAATGGACAGCGGAATGGAAATCGTAATGATCAGGGTGCTGCGCCAGCTGCCCAGGAACAGCAGCACCATGAGGGCCGTCAGCGCCGCTGCTATGACCGCTTCCGTGACAACACCCTTGATCGCGCCACGGACAAACACTGATTGATCGCCCGTCGCCGCGATGGAAGCGCCGTCGGGAAGCAGCTCGCGCACTCTTGGCAGGCGCGCCCTGATTTCGTTCACGATGCTGAGTGTCGAGGCAGAGCCGGTTTTCTGGATGGACATCAGCACCGCGCGGCGGCCGTCGACACGCACTATGTTGGTCTGCGGTGGATGGCCGTCGTGCACGAAGGCGACATCGCGGATATAGGTCGTGGCACCCGCCCCGTTCTGCGTGCGGATCGGCAGATTATTGATGTCTTCCAGCTTCAACGGGCTCGAGTTGAGCTTCACCGTGTATTCGGTGTCGGCGATCTTCTGGGTGCCCGCCGGCACGATGAGGTTCTGATTGTTGATCGCGGCGTTGACGTCACTCGCGGTCAGACCCTGCGCCCGCAGGGCATCGGGCTTCAGATCGATCTGGACCTGGCGCGTGGCGCCGCCATAGGGATACGGCACGGACGCTCCGGCGATCGTCGCCACCTGCGCACGGATGACCTGGTTGCCGAAATCAAACAGCTGCGCCTCGGTATGGTGGTTGCTGGACATCGCCAGCTGGATGATCGGCACGCTCGCCGCGTTATATTTCAGGATCAGCGGCGGCTGGGTGCCGGGTGGCATGTTCCTGAGCGACTGCTGCCCGAAGGCGGTGACCTGGGCCATGGCCAGGTTGATATCCACGCCGGGCTGAAAGAACAGCTTGATGACCGCATAGCCGGGATACGTCTGGGACTCGACGTGCTCGATGTCGTTGACGATGGTCGTGGCGTAACGCTCGATCTGGGCCGTGATGCGCCCGGCCATCTCATCCGGCGGCATACCCGCATATTGAAAGGTGACCGCAATGATCGGGATGCGGATATTCGGGAAAATGTCCGTGGGCATGCCCTTCTGCAGGGGCGTGCCGAGAATGACCAGCAGGCCGAAAATCGGCAGCAGCAGCGCAAGGACAATAAAGGTATAGGGGCGCCGCAGCGCCACCTCGACAATCCACATAGCTTGGCCCGGACGAGAGGATTTGAGCTGTCGATTATCGATAATCCCTGCCGAGGCAACAACCTTCCTAAAGGGGGATGAGGCGGGCCGGTGGCCTCATCATTTGACAAGATATCTCGAGCAGTGGCGCGCATTTGTCGGATGTTGTGTGGGCCGTGCGTCCTCGTAAGCAGACTGCACCCAACTGGAGAGACTCGAAATGACCTCGACTGCCGACACTTCGGACCGCGAGCTGGTTCTCACCCGCATGATCGATGCGCCACGGGAGAAGGTGTACAGAGCATGGACGGAAGCTGAGCTTCTAAAACAGTGGTTTGCGCCGCTGCCCTGGACAACGCCGTCAGCCGCGCTCGACGTGCGCCCGGGCGGCGCCAACACGATTGTGATGCGTGGCCCCGACGGTAACGAGTTTCCCAACTCGGGCGTTTATCTCGAGGTCGTGAAGAATGAGCGGTTGGTATTCACCGACGCCTACACCAGAGCCTGGGAGCCCTCACAGAAGCCGTTCATGACTGTGATCCTCACGTTTGAGGATGCAGGTGGGAAGACGAAGTACACGGCCCGCGTCCGACACTGGACTGTTGCGGATCGCGAGGCGCACGAGAAGATGGGATTCCACCAGGGGTGGGGTCAGTGCGCGGACCAGCTGGCCGCGCTGGTCGCGAAGTTATGAGCCGCGCTGGCGGCGGCGCGTGCGGGTTATAACAGGCTGACCTGGCGAAGCGCTTCCAACACCGCATCGGGATGATTGCCGAGCCAGTCGCGAACGCGCCGGTTCTCGAGGCGGGCGGCCATCGCCCACTGCACGGCGAGACTTTTATCGCCCTGCTCGAGGAGAGCCTTCGCCCTCTTGATGCAGTCACGCGAAGTCGCAGTCAGTCGCTGAACATGCGCGAACGGCGCAATCGAGCCGTCACCGAATGACATCGCCACCCCAAACGTTTCGAAATAGGTAGTACACGCCGAGGCCCGCCTGCAATGAGTGAAATCGGCGGCCGCTGCTTTGAGGTAGCCCAGCGCTTCGGCAACATCAGCCGCTGCGGGCGCTGCAGGGGCCGTGATCCGGGCTTCGGGTGGGTCCGCGGGCGGGACTGGATCAGGCGTGGGAATCTGTGAATGCGCGGCGGAAATCCAGAAGACCGCGGCCATCCCTGCGAGGCATTTCATCTCAGCAACGGTAGCGGGCCGGCGGGTGGGTGGCAATGACCCCAATTGCAGACAGTCGCCTGCGGACTTGATTGCGCGGGATTTGCTACAACGTACTCATACCCTTTCGCTGGCGGTGTCTGCTCATGATCCCGTTCTCCGTTCTCGACCTGTCCCCGATCACCCAAGGCAGCAACGCCTCGCAGTCCTTGCGCAATACCTTGGACTTGGCCAGGCATGCGGAAAAGCTGGGCTACCAGCGATACTGGCTCGCCGAACACCACAGCATGCCCGGCATCGCGAGCGCTGCTACATCCGTGGTCATCGGGCACGTGGCCGCGGGTACCTCGCGAATCCGCGTGGGCGCCGGGGGTGTCATGCTCCCCAATCATTCGCCGCTCGTCATTGCCGAGCAGTTCGGCACTCTCGAAGCCCTCTTCCCCGGGCGAATCGACCTGGGACTCGGGCGCGCGCCGGGATCCGATCAAATGGCGGCCCGGGCACTGCGGCGCAACCTCGCCACCGACCCCGAGCAATTCCCCCAGGATGTGGTCGAGCTGATGCGCTATCTCGGCCCGCCAGACCCGACCCAACGCGTGATTGCCGTCCCGGGAATGGGCGCCAACGTCCCGTTGTGGATACTGGGCTCGAGCCTGTTTGGAGCGCAGGTCGCCGCGGCACTGGGGCTGCCGTTCGCGTTCGCTTCGCACTTTGCGCCGGCCATGCTGCAGGAGGCGCTCGACATCTATCGCGCCCGCTTCCGCCCTTCTCCCCAACTCGACAAACCCTACGTGATGCTGGGGTTCAATGTCTTCGCCGCCGACACGGACCAAGAAGCACTGCTGCTGGCCAGCTCCATGCAACAGGCATTCGTCAATTTGCGCACCGGGCGGCCGGGACAGCTGCCGCCGCCGGTGGAGGGCTATGCAAACCAACTCCCGCCTGCCGCCAGGGCGATGTTGGATGACGTACTGTCGTGCTCCGCCATCGGCTCGCCGGGAACGGTCCGCGAGTCGATTAGCGCCTTCGTGGCGCGGGCTCAGCCCCAGGAGCTGATGATCACCTCGCAGATCTTCGACCACGCCGCACGGCTGCACTCGTATAAAATAACCGCCCAGGTCGCAGACCAGCTGTAAAACGGTGACGGTTGATGGCGGACACACGCAGATTGCGGGTGGCGAGTGTGCAGATGGAGCACACGGACGGTGACAAGCAGGCCAACTTTGCGAAAATCGAGCAATTCGCAGCGCAGGCGGCCGCGCAAAACGCGCAGTTGGTAGTGTTCCCCGAATGTTGCGTAACCGGATACTGGTTCATCCGGAACCTGTCGACCGAACAACTGGCCGCGTTGGCGGAACCGGTCCCGGACGGGCCCAGTACCCGCCGGCTGTGTGAGCTGGCGCGCCGTCACTCGCTCACCATCGGGGCTGGATGGGTTGAGAGCGCTGCCGACGGCGTCTTTCACAACACCTATGTTGTCGCCCTGCCCGACGGGACGATACACAGCCACCGCAAGCTGCAGTCCTTCGAGCATTCCGCAATTCGCAGCGGCAACCAGTACACCGTGTTTGATCTGCCCGGCGGATTCCGGGCGGGAATACTGATCTGCTACGACAACAACATCATCGAGAATGCCCGCATGACGGCCCTTGCGGGCGCGGATCTATTGCTCGCCCCCCACCAGACAGGCGGTGTTGGCGGGAAAGACCCGCATCGCATGGGCCTCATCGACCCGGCACTGTGGGCCAATCGTCACCGGGATCCTGCAGCCATTGAACGGGAGTTTCGGGGCGACAAGGGACGGGGCTGGTTGATGCGCTGGCTGCCGAGTCGCGCGCACGACAACGGCATGTTCCTGATCTTCAGCAACGGTGTTGGCGTCGATGATGATGAGATCCGCACCGGCAATGCCATGATTCTCGATCCCTATGGCCGCATACTGGGGGAGACATGGCAGCCCGCAGATGCCATGGTCATCGCCGATCTGGATGGCGGCCTGTTGGAGAACTCCACAGGACGGCGTTGGATCCGGGCGCGCCGTCCCGAGCTTTACGGACCTCTGGCGGTTCGCACAGGACAGGAACGGGATACGCGCGAGTTGAAATTTCGGTAAGTAGTTGCGGCGGAAACCTGCCAGGAGCACACGATGGGGTTACGTTTTCCGGGCCTGCCGATTGCCGTTACGCTCGCCGGCCTGTCCGGGCCGCTGCACGCTGTCACCCCGGTACACGAGCAGCTGACGGCGCTCGCCCGGGATATCACGTTCAGCTCCGCAGCCCTGTTTCCCACAGAAGCCACGCAGCTGGGCATTCCCGGCCACGATGGCGAGCTCGAAACGCCGTCCGAGGCGAGCCGCAGCGCCTATATAGGCAAACTACAACAGTGGCAGAAGCAACTCGAGCAACTCGCGCCGGCGAACCGCACTGACCTGCAACTCGTCGACCGCGATGACGCGCGGCTGCTGGCTGCGCAACTCACTTCGAGCCTGAGCTCGCTGCTGGTGCATGCGACCGACCGGAAAGACTATGCCGCCGGCGCGAATACCCTGGTTGGAACGATTTTCGAGCAGCTGCAGTTCATGCCGGTCGCCGGACGTGATGGCAAGAAGGCAGCGGACGTCGACCGCGCCTGGAAGGATCTGGTCGCCCGACTCGGGAAGGCTCCGCGATACATTGTCGCGGCTCAAGCGATCGTAACGGAGCCGGGACACCTCTACGGTGTCGTGGGCAGCGAAGAGCTCGAAGGCGCGCGCAGCTTCTTTGAGGGTGCTCTGACAGATGCCGCGCAGGCGCACTACGGGCACGATGCCAAATCATTTGCCCGCTTCGTCGCGGCGCGTGAGGCTACTGTTGCCACCATCGAGAAGACCAAGTCTTACGTGGACGCCCATGTGCAACAGTGGCCGGAGAACTTCGCCATGGGACGTGAAGCCTATGACACGATGTTGCGGGAGGAGGAACTGTTGCCGCTCGCCGCGCGTGACGTGGAACGAATGGCCGAAGATGAGCTGGCGCACGGCTGGGCGGAAGAAGCGTGGCTCACCGCGCAGGCCAAACACGACAATGTTGCGTTCGGCCCGCAAACCGGCGGCGGCCTGGCCCCCAGTGGCGCGGCCCTGATCGACTTCTACCGGGAGCGGATCGCCGAGCTGCGCCGGTTCGTGACCGAGCACGATCTCATCACCGTACCGGCGTGGTTGGGACCCATCAACGTGCAGGAAACACCGCAGTTCATGCAGCCGGTGTCACCGGGCGCATCGATGAGCTCACCGCGGCAGTTTTCCACCGAAACCAACGGCTACTATTTCATCACCCCGCCCACCTCGCTGGCGAACGCCGCGGCACTCCTGGACATGAACCAGGACTTCGACCGCGACAGAATCGTCTCCACCGCCGCTCACGAAGCCATGCCGGGTCATTTCCTGCAATTGTCGATTGCCAAACGCCATCCCGACTTCATTCGCAAGCTGCAGAACAGCGGGGTGTTCGCGGAAGGCTGGGCATTCTACGGGGAGGAGATGTTTGTGCGGCTCGGACTGTACGGCAACGACCTCGATGCCCGGCTGTTCACGGCACGTTGGGAGCGAGTGCGCGGCGCACGCGCCATCGTGGATCCCAAGCTGGCTTCAGGAGAATGGACCTACGAACAGGCCGCGGATTTTTATGCGAAGGAGACGGGATTCACCCCTGAGGCGGCACATGCGGCTGTGGCGGCCATTGCGACCAACCCGGGATATTTTATCGCCTACACGGTGGGACGCTGGCAGATACAACAATTGCTGGCGCAATACATTGAAAGAACCGCCACACGAGGGTCACTGCACGATTTTCACGATCGGCTGCTGTCATACGGCTCGACACCCCTGGCCATCGTGGGCCCGGAGCTGCTGGCGGACCTGGATAAACCCGCCAGCGAAGTCCGGGCCGCCGCGAACTATTGACTGTGTCAGGCCGGGGGCGATCCTGAGCGCGCTTCGGCCGCGTCAATGGCTCGGTTTTGTGAGTTGCCCGGCCGGCAACACGCGGATTTCAAACAGCTTCGGCCAGTTCTTGCCCGTCACAAACAGCCGGTCGTGTGTGGAATCATAGGCGATGCCATTCAGGACGCTGTCGGGGCCCGGCGGCCGCTCCCCCGCTCCCAGCAGTCCCGACAGATCGACGACCCCCGTGATGGCGCCGCTGTGCGGCTCGATGAGGATCATCATGTTGGTTTCCCACACGTTGGCATAGATCCGGCCCTTGACCCATTCCAACTCATTGACCTGGGGGACGGGCTTGCCCTCGTAAGTCACGGTGATGCGGCCGGTCTCCTGCAGGGTGTCAGGATTCAGGAACCTGAGGGCGGGCGTGCCATCACTCATGATGAGCCGCTTGCCATCCTGTGTCAGCGCCCACCCTTCGCCGTGGTAGGCGAAGTGGCGCTGCACTTTCAGGGTGTTGAGGTCGTAGACGAACCCGACCTCGCTCTTCCAGGTGAGGCTGATGAGGTGCTGCTTCCAGTTGACGATCCCTTCGCCGAAGTACTGCGGCGGGACGACCACCTTCTGTACAACCTCCCCCGTCTCCAGCTTCGCTTTGCGAATGGTGGACTGGCCTTCGAGGCCCGTGCTCTCGTAGAGAAAGCCGTTCAGATAGAACAGGCCCTCGGTGAAAGCCTGGGTGTCATGCGGGTACGTATTGACGATCTTGTAGCCGTAGACCGGCACGGCGGCGTGGGCGGGCAGACCGCAGAGCAGCGCCGCGAACGCGACAGCTCCTGCGCATCGAGTTTGACGTTGAAGCATCGCTGCATTGTAGCGGCGATGCTGAGGATCGCGCCGCGCTAAAAATGCGCCGCGCTCGTCGTGCGGGCGAAGCTAGCGGCTCCTACTCGTAGGTACCGGCCTTAAAAATCAGCCCGTCGTGCACAGCCCAGTAAGCGATCTTGTGCTCCACCTGGCCGTTGTTCGGGTTTTCGCGCATGTACGTCACCCAGCCATCCGGATGCGTCTTCGCCGCGTCGACGATTTCCTTGATGAAGTGCTTGCCATGCATATCGGCGACATCGAGCCGATTCTGTCCGACCACGTCGGGTGACACGGGGTGTGCCACGCAGACGCCGTTCAGGTCGTGAACATCCACGTAGTCCATTCCCTTCGCGAAGGCGCCGTCACGCCGATTCAACTCGGCGATCGCCTTCTCGCGACCGTTGGTCCGGTAAAACTCAACCGCCTTGGTAACCTGGGCGATCACATCGTTTCGGGTAGGCGCACCGGGGCTCGCCGCGATCACCGGTGTCAGGGCGAATAGAAAAACCGCAACAGCGACCAAAGCGCTCTTAAACATGACTGCTCCCGGACGGCCCTCACGTTGGATGGCGGGAGACTACTGCGAAGCCAGAGCAACGCCTCAGCACCATTCCACACTTTTGCGCAATGCAATAGACGTTAGGCGTAGATGGCATCGCGGAAGTCGCCAATTTATGACAATTGGCAGACCGTTGGCTCGAGGATGGTGCAGACCGGGTCGCGCAGACCGCACCGCGGGCACAGCGGCCGCTTCGGGCCGCGGCGGCAATCAAAAGATATGCAAAGACACGGCAGCCAATGCCCCGCCCAACAACACCAGGCTGATCACGTATATTGCTTTTTTCACGACGGGACCCTTGCAGGCGCAATGAGTCTGCACAGTCTTTCAAAACCCGGCGCTGGCGACCAAGAAGCGATGGGTCTATGAACATACCTCGCTCATCTGTCCGGCCATTTCCATTGCGGTGCGTCCAGCGCGCCCTGCGATCGGATTACCGACTCGCCGAACGACTTGTCGAGCTCGATTGAGTGACACCCTGCGTCTTCCTCGAGGGTCGCCACCAGTCTGCGCGCATGGGACACAACCCACACTTGGGCGTTCTTCGCGGCGTGCGCGATGAGGCGCCCGAGCGCGGGCAGCAAATCGGGATGCAGGCTCGTCTCCGGCTCGTTCAAAACCATCAGCGGGGGTGGTCGCGGCGTCATCAACGCTGCAACCCACAGCAGGTATCGCAACGTGCCATCCGAAAGCTCCGCTGCCGACAAAGTCCGGAGCAATCCCGGTTGGGAGAATTCCAATTTCAGTCCACTGTCCACCGGTCTGCTGCGCACAGTTGCACCAGTGAAAGCATCATCGATGGCTGCGTCCAGTGCCGCGCTATCGCCGATTTCCCGAATTGTCTCCAGCGCGGCAACGAGGTCACGGCCGTCGGCAGCCAGAACGGGGGTGCGCGTTGCAACGACCGGCTGCCGTGCGGGTGCATCAGCATCCACTCGGAAATGGTCATAGAATCGCCACGAGCGCACGGTATCTCTCACACGCGTA
The DNA here is from genome assembly GCA_034668025.1 of Gammaproteobacteria bacterium. Classification (GTDB taxonomy): domain Bacteria; phylum Pseudomonadota; class Gammaproteobacteria; order Steroidobacterales; family Steroidobacteraceae; genus 13-2-20CM-66-19. The sequence goes on from JAXDQF010000295.1 coordinate 31,616, forward strand.
ATTTCCGGCGCGCCCTTCGCATCACCCACTTCCGCAAGCATGCTGTCAAAGCTATGCAGTGAGCTCGTCAACACGCGCCACTCGCGGGAGTCGTCCCGCAACCGCACGATGGCGTTGCGCCGCTCGACCAACACACGATTGGGGCGATACAGGGGGGCTGCGAAAATCGACTCGCACTTGATCTGCGGATCGAGCGCAAACGGGGAATAGGCCGGCGGATTCAGGGGCGGCGGCAAGCCGATGTCAATGCTGTATCCAACACTGTCGTCGCAGAATCCCAAACGCAGATGCACCGGCTCGCGCCGCGGGCCACCCTGAATGGGTACTTCACCGGACTTCATGCGCCGTGAGATGGTTTCCGGTCCGGCCCACAATGTCGATTCGAGTCCGCCCTCGCGCGCCAGGGTCGCCACGATACCGCCTCGGGCCGTGTCAGACAGGAGCCGCAAAGATTTGTACAGATTCGACTTCCCGGACCCGTTCGCACCCGTGACCACATTGAGTTGCCCCAACGGCAGGACCATTTGCCGAATGGAACGGTAGTTGGCGATTGCAAGAGTCGTGAGCACGCGATAAATCCTGTGTAACGTACAGAGACTACCCTACGCCACGAGGACTTCAATGAAACCCTACGTCATCTGCCACATGGTCACGTCCATTGACGGCCGCATTCTCAGCAACCGCTGGACTGATCCGCCTCCCGCCAAGAGCGGAAAACTATTCGAGACCACGGCCGCCAGCTTCGGCATTGGCGCGTGGCTGGTGGGTACCACCACCATGAAGGAATTTGCCGACGGCAACTTCAAGTTGAAAGCGGCCAAAGAGACGATCGAGCGCGTGGACCACGTTGCCGATCCCAAGGCGAAACGCTTCGCCATCGGCGCCGATGCGAAAGGTGTCCTTCGCTACAAGCGCAACCACGTTGAAGGCGATCACGTCGTCCTGCTGGTAAGCGAGCTAACCAGCAACGACTACCTTGCACACCTTCGCTCCGCGGGCGTGTCGTATCTCTTCTGTGGACGCGATCATGTCAACATCGGTACCGCGCTTCGCAAGATTGGCAGCGTCCTCGGCATCCGCAAGCTCCTTCTCGAGGGCGGTGGCACATTCAACGGCGCCGTGCTGAAAGCCGGCCTCATCAATGAGATCAGCCAGGTCATCGTTCCGGTCATCGACGGCGGGACCGGCATCACCGGCCTGTGCGACATCCCGGGTAAGGCACCGAAAAACCAGGGCGCGACACTCCGCGTAATCAACCACAAGAAGCTGCCAGGCGGTGTTCATTGGTTCCGCTACCGTGTAGTCAGCTGACGGCCGCCCGCGCGTCGTCACTTCGTCGCAACCGGTTGTCGCGGTTTGCCCGCCCCGGCACCTTGCGCCCGTAGCAGGCCTGTGAATTGCATCACATAAGGGCGCGAACGCGCGCTCATTGGTGACGCATGCCACGGACTTAAGTCGCGTTATTCGGGTACGTTTGGCCCAATCATGCAGCGCTTGTTGGGCCTTACATTCCTGACGTTGAGCCTTGCGGTGCCACCGGCCTCGCTCGCTCTCGGGCTGGGAGACATTCGCGTCGAATCTGCGCTGCACCAGCCCCTCGTCGCACAGATTGAATTGGTTGGCGCAATCGATGAGGAGTTGGGTCGGTTGAGTGCCACGATCGCGAGCGATGAGGCATTCCTGCGCTACGGCCTCGAGCGTGCCCCGTTCATCTACGGAACCACGTTGTCTGTGGGGCATGACGGGCAAGGACGTCCGGTTCTGAACGTACGCTCAACCGATAAATTCACCGAGCCGGTGGTCACGCTACTCGTTGACCTGCATACACCTCACGGCGAGCTGATTCGCGAATACACCCTTTTCCTGGATCCCCCTGGCTTGACGACCGGCACCAGCGAACCCAAGTCCGTGGCGCAGACCACCACGATGCCGGCCGTTGCTGCGGGAGCCGAGCCTGCTGCTGCCTCCGGCGCCGTGCGTGCTGCTGATGCGGGCACCCTGCGTGCTGTTGCTTCGAGCGCCGAGCGTTCCGGCACAACCACGTCACCCGTACGAGCGGTTACGAATTCCAACACCGGCGTAGACGCAAACAACAAACTGCTCGGACATACCTACACCGTCGCACGTCGCGACACGCTCGCCCGGATCGTCAGCGCCACCGGCGCGCATTCGAGAACCGACCGCCACAGGATGATGATCGCGATTTTTCGCGCCAATCCCGCGGCGTTCCAAAACAACTTCAACCGGCTCCGCACAGGCGTGACGCTGCAGCTTCCGACTGCTGAACAGCTGGCGGCGATTTCGGCGGAAGAGGTCAGTCGCGAGTACGACGCGCAGATGGCGGCTTGGCGTGCTCCGGGACATCGGGTTGCCTCTTCCGTGGCCGCCGTGCCCGCCGCCCCTGTCTCATTGGCCTCGCGCGCCGCGCCTGCAGTGCCGACGCAGCCGCCGTCCTCCGTACCCGTCAGCGCGAACAACGATATCGACTCGGAGACCGACCGGGCAGTGCTCACTCAACGAGTGGCCTCACTGGAACAGTCGCTCGATCGATTGCGGCAGGAGCTGAAACAACCCCTGGTCGTGCAGAAGGCCGCCGCCGCTGTCCCACCGGCTACCATTAGCGCAGCCGCGGTTGCAACTACCGCAGAAGCGACTGATGAGGACGACGAGGACCAGCCCACTCCGGCGTCCCACCGTGCGCTGCAGTTGATTTCGAGCGCCGTTGGAGTTGGATTGGTATTGATGGCGGGCACCCTGTTTTATCTCCGGCGACGCAATTCGCCCGCCGCCTCCCCCGCAATCTCAGGCGCCAAACTGACGACGGAAAACGATGAGACGGTGGAGTTCAGCAACGCGCCACCTCCCATCCCACAGATTCCCGTCAGCGTACCGCGGCCGGTCCAAACGGCCACCGGTGCGCCGCAACAGGCTATGCCCAAAGTCACCAAAAACGAATCCAGTTGGTTTGAGGACTCATTCAGCACGCCCATCGGCGAGCTGCTGGCCAACGACCCCACGATCAGCATCGTGCCGCAGATGACGGCCGAGCTGCCCGTTGACGCAACGGCGAAGTTGCCTGTCGCAACGGCTGAAGGCGCCGACACCACCGTCCTGTTGGCCCCCGACTTCGAGGTCGTCGGCGACACAGTCGAACAGAAGTTTTCTTTCTTCAATCCCGAAGCCACCACCAACACCGAGCACGTGGTCATGGGCAGCGGGTTGAATGAGCCGAAGAACTTCGTCGAGCGGCGCAGGAATCCGGCTGACGTGCTGCGGCAGGCCATCGAGCGCGAGCCGCAGCGAAGTGACTTGCGCCTGAAGTTGCTCGAGTTGTACTACACGGCAGCCGAGGAAAACCGCCAGGCCTTCCTGGAGGCCACCCGGCAGCTGGCGAAGAACGCAAAGCTCGCATCCCCGGAAGAATGGTCGCGGATCATGGAAATGGGACGCGCCATCGCACCGGATGACGAGCTGTTTTCCGACGAGCTCGACGACAAGCGCGTCGCTACGCTCCTGTCAGCGTAATTACTTCCGCCCGATCCCCATGGGGTGGGCACTCACCCCCAGGATCGTCCTGTCCTCCTCCACCTTGCGGAGCAACTCCAGCAGCAGCTGACGCTTCTGCGGGACTTGCCAGTGGCTCTGGAGGCTGCTCATGAACCAGGCCGGCCCTTCGATGCCGACCAACCTCTCCACCTGAAAGCCCGCCTCCTGCATCTCCTGCTGCAGCTCATCGGGATGGTGGAAGATGGTGGTCGTGAAATACTCGGGACGGTGGGTGGGATTACGGTGCTGCCCGTTACGCAGATCCTGCTCGAGAATTTCGACGAACACAGGATCAGACACCAGGTCCCGCGACAGTCCGTCGAGCAGCGAAGCGAACCTCGAGACCGTAGCGGCGAACAATCGGCCCCCGGGCCGCAGCAGCCGGTGCGCCTCCTTCAGCGCCTGTAATCGATCCGCACGCTCAATCAGGTGGTACAGAGGACCCAGGAGGAGGATGGCGTCGGCACTCGCATCCGGCCTTTCGATATTCCGCGCGTCGCCGACCGAGCAGCTCACCAGTGGATGCTGAGCCTGCTCCTTTGACGCCGCCCGAGCTTGCTCCACATGATGTGGAACAGCATCAAACAGATGGACGCCGTAACCGCGCTCAGCGAGCCAAAGTGCATGCACGCCGGCAGCGCCTCCGATATCGAAAACGGTTGCCGGCGCGGGCGGCAGATACCTGCTCAGGATGTCCTGCGTACGAACCCGCTCCAGTTCCCCGGCACCGCCGAAGAGACGCTTGGATTCTTCAACCTGGCGATAGTGATCCAGCATCTCTGGCAGCAGTGCACTGTTGCTCACGGGAGTGTCCTCAGTACGGGATTTTGCGAAACTGGTGCGGCGAAACAAAAATGTCATGAATCGGTCATCCAGGCAATGCATGTTCCGGGCACACACGCTACGGATCATAAAAAGCACCGGGTCGCTCACGGTGAGCGGGTCCACGGTGGCGGTGACCATTTCCGGGAACAATGCAACGCTGACGAATCTGGGCACGATCAACCAGACAGGGACCGGTCGTGCAGTCCGGGACAATACCGGCGTAACAGGCTCGACGATCAACAAGTGAAACCTCGCCCACGTACGCATTCCGGTTTCTGGGCGATGACACCACGAATGCGGCCTTCCTGGCCCTGATTGACGGCACCACCATCAACGGTTTCGATGCTATTTTCCGCTTCGACGGCACGTACACAGACGTGTCAGCCGTACCGTTACCCGAAACCCTCGGCATGTTGGTTTCGGGACTGGGACTGCTGGGTGTCCTCGGCTATCGGCGGCGGCGCGCCGGGCTGCAATTCCCGATCGGGTTCCTCAGCACCCGATAATCACCCGGTCGTCCGACACCAGGTCAACGGTAATGGCCCCGTACCGGGGCCCGTCCTGCGATTGATTATTGTAATGTTGGTCCGTTGAACATATACCCGCACTAGCCGCGCGCACGAGCCGGGTGCCAGGGAGATATTCCCGTCGTGCGCATCCAGGTTGCCAACTGCGTCACAGATACCGGTGTCATCGGCGTCTGTTATTCACGACGACTCGAGGTACAGTCCCGGGACCGCCGCACTGCAGCAACCATTTTTCGCTTGTTTGTTTGCTTGCTTGCCAGAAGGCCAATCCGGCCGATGTCCTGCCATGAATAGGGAGTCTCATTGTGCGACCGATGAAGTTGAGTTTGTATGTTTCGCTGGCGCTCCTATGCGCACCGCTGTCCGGCGCATACGCCGGTGACGACCACGACAACGATCACGACGGCCACGGGATGCAGAGGTCCCCGCAGTGCTGCACCCCGGCCAACAGAAATTTCCCGATGGTGAATGCCAACTACGGCAACACCATGTATTCGAATCTGCTCGAAATCAACAAATCCACCATCCGAAAGTTGGGTGGCGCCTGGATGTTGCACGTCGATGGCGGCACCATATCCGGCGCCAGTCAACAGGCCACGCCGGTTGAGGTGGACGGCGTCATCTATGTGCAGAGCGCTTCACAGAGCATCAGCGCCGTAGATGCACGCACCGGAGTAGCCAAATGGACCTACGCTGGCGGCGGAGCCGTCGGAATCGTGCGCGGCGTGGCCGTAGCACAGGGCAAAGTCTATGCCTCGCTGACGGGCCGGCGCGTCGTCGCGCTCGACCAGGCGACCGGCCAACAGCTGTGGCTCGTCACTCTCAACGATACTAATTTTCCGGGCGGCACTACGCCCACCGCTCTCGTCTACTACGATGGCCTGCTCTATGTGGGAACAGGCGGTGGCGATGCGGCCTATCGTGGTCGCGCGTACGCGTTGAATGCGAGCGATGGCAGTATCGCCTGGACCTTCTGGGGTCCCGCTGCTCCTGGCACGCCGGGAGGCGAGACCTGGGTCGGCGACTCCTGGAAAACCGGCGGTGCAGCCCCCTGGATGCATCCTGCGGTGGATCCCGAGCTGAATATCGTCTACTGGACCTTCGGCAATCCATTCCCCGTGATGGATGGCTCGACCCGCGGCGGTGACAATCTCTACTCTGATTCCATCGTCGCCATGGATGCCCACACGGGCACCTACCTCTGGCATTTTCAGACGGTGAAGCACGATCTGTGGGACGCTGATAACACGATGGCTCCCGTGCTGATGGATCTGCAGGTCCATGGCAAGAAGCGCAAGGCCGTCGCGGTAGCCGGCAAGACGGGCTATCTGTACATTTTCGATCGGGTAACGGGCGAGCCGTTGCAGGGCATGCCCAACAAGCCCGTACCGCAGGAGCCGCGGCAGTTGACATCGGCAACGCAGCCCATCCCCGTTGGCGATCCATTTGTGCCGTTGTGTCCCGATCCAAGGGTCGAGCCGTCGCTGCGGCCCGTTCCGAATTATGTCGTCGGCTGTCTGTTTACACCTTTCTGGGACAAGACCACGCTCGTGACCCCTGGAAGCGCCGGAGCCGCCACGTGGGCCGCGATTTCGTTCAACCCGCAGACCGGACTGGTGTACTTCGGAGCCGCCTTGATCAACGGTGCATGGACCAATACCGGGAAGTACCGACCGATTGGTGAGTACCGCAACGGCGGCCGAATCGTCGCCATGGATCCGGTCACCAATCGCCTCGTCTGGCAGAAGCACACCGACTGGTCCCTCTCGACCAACGGCATGCTGACAACTGCCGGCGACGTGATGTTCATCGGTCAACCTGACGGCTACCTCGTTGGCTACGACATCAACAACGGCCGGGAGCTGTGGCGATTCCAGACCGGTGCCGGTGTCCATACCGCGCCGATCACTTACACGATCGACGGTGAGCAGTATGTCGCCGTCTTCGCCGGCGGCAACAGCGTGCCCTATGCCTCTGCGACGGGCGACAATCTGTGGGCATTCAAGTTGGGTGGCAAAGTGCCGCCGGCTGCGACGCCCGCTCCGCCGACCACGCGACAGCCCATCACCGCGGCAGCTGTGAACGGCAGTACGGTTTCAAACACGGTGCTGCTGGGACTGACCACCGCGACGAGCGCGGAGTCGACCACCAACCAGAACGCGATGTTTCCGCAGAACCTGGTCGTTCCGGTGGGGACCATTGTCACCTTCGTGAACCCGGCAACGAATGCGAGCAACCACTGTGCGGACTCGTTCTTTGACCACGAGTTCGACTCGGGTGTGCTCAAACCCGGGCAGAAGTTTTCGCATGCGTTCAATACCGCAGGCGAATTCTTCTACAACGACTGCGTGTGGCCGCATATCACAGGGAAGGTCGTAGTTCAGTAAATGCGGGTGGGACGCCTCGGCGGTGAATTCCGCCGGGGCGCCTCAGCCGGTGTGCTAAGCTGTTTCACAAACCCGCTGAGAGTGCCCTGCTGTGGATAAATTCAGCCGTTTAGTGCTCGTCATTGGCTTCTGCGCCGTCACACAGGTGTTTGCCGCCGAGCCCCCGGCGAGCCCGCCTCCCGCCACCCCGTCCCAACCAACCAAGATTGTGTTGGAGGACAAGACGTTGACGAACGATGAGGTGGCGAAGTTGTTTGCGGATGGATACAAGCCGTCTACCCGCAACGGCGAGGTCGTTTACTGCCGCAAAGAGACCGTGACCGGGTCACGCTTCAAACAGATGAGCTGCAAGACGGCCGATCAACTCAAGGCGATTACGCAGGCCAGCAAGGACTTGTTGGCTGAGAAGCAGCGACCGGGCGGCAACGCCCCGGGTCACTGACGGCTCAACGCCGCACTGAGGCAGCCAACGCCGTCACCGGGTCAGCTCAACCCGTTCGATGACGCCGGTCAGGCTCGCCTCCCCCACTGACACGTAGAGATGTTTTTCCGCAACGGTCAGTGAGAGCGCCATCCGCCGTTCGAGGCGATTCTCCAGATTCGTCAGTAGTTCCCGGTCCAGGGCATACACCTCCAGCGCTTCGATCCGATGAATTCGCTCACCGCGCAAACGTGCCACGAATTGAGTGACATCCTTGTGGGTATACACCGCCACGCGCGGCGTGGCTTTACTGGCCCGGTGCAAACGTTCCGCACTCGGCGCCCCCACATCAATCCACGCGCGCATCGCACCCGTGAGGTCCCGGATGGCGATGGTTGGCTCGTCCGGCGTAGAAAGCCCGTTTGAGAACGAAATCCCTTCGGTATATTCCATGCAATACGCCAGCACCCGTGTGAGCAGGTAATCCGGAGCCTCGGATGGATGCCGGGCGGCTCGCAGCTCAAACGACTCGTACACGCCACGGTCGGAGTCCGCAAGCTCGATACCGAAGACATAGATAGTGGCACCGAGCGCCATGGAGAACCTCGCAACCTCGGGGAAGTCGGGGAGCGACTCTACGCTGTTCCCGGCACGGTCGTACTTTGCATCCGTCGCCGTCAGCCGCGACCGGCGAGCGTGAGACTGGGCTCGTAATGCTCTGTTTTGGCGCTAGCGGCGGCGGGACTACAATCAGGCCAGGCGTTGCCCGTAGCGCTGCGCACGGACGTACAACCATTTTCGTCATGGGAAGGGACCGGCATGAAACGCGACATTCTGATCCTCGCAACTGCGTCTCTTCTGGCGCTGCTTGGCCAAACCGCATCAGGCGACTCACCGCACTCGATGCCACATGCTCCAACCACCGTAGCGGATTGGGCCCGGGGCTTCCTTCTGTATGACGGACTGGGCGACACCCAGCGCAAAATCACAACATCCAACCCACAAACTCAGAAGTACTTCGATCAGGGGATGAGATTCCTGTGGGCCTTCAATCACGACGAAGCGACTCGCTCCTTCGCCAAGGCGGCGCAGCTCGACCCGCAGTGCGCGTCGTGTTTTTGGGGCGTGTCCTTGACGGTGGGCCCAAACTACAATCTGCCCGTCATGGTGGATGAACGTGCGCAGGTTGCATTTGCAGCCCTGGCGAAGGCCCAACAGAATGCATCGCATGCCTCTCCCGTCGAAAAGGCACTGATCAACGCACTCACTAAACGCTATCCCACGGCAGCACCGCTGGATCCATCAACCGCTCAACCTGTGCTCGTGGCCTATGCCGCGGCGATGAAGGCGGTTGCCCAACAGTTTCCCCAGGATCTCGACGTGCAGACGTTGTACGCAGAATCGCTGATGAACATCAACGCCTGGAAGCTCTGGGACCCACGCGGCAAACCCGGTCCTGACACAGAGCAGATCGTCGCAACTCTGGAATCCGTGCTGGCCCGCGACCCGCACCATCCCGGCGCGAATCACTACTATGTTCACGCGATCGAAGCGTCGCCTCATCCTGAAAAAGCGGTCGCGTCCGCTGATCGATTGAAGAGCTCGATGCCGGCCGCCGGACACCTGGTGCACATGCCATCCCACATCATGCAACGACTCGGTCGCTATGAAGAGGCGGCCGAGGCGAATCGGAAGGCCGCTTCCGCCGACGATGCGTACATCGCGCGAGCACAACCGCCCGACTACTACCCGATGTACACCGCGCATAACTATCAGTTCCTGGCCTACTCAACCGCGATGGAGGGCCGAAGAGCGGAGACGCTGGCAGCCACCGACCGCTCGCGCCAGGTTATCTCGGACGAAATGCTGCTCTCCATGCCCGGCGGAGATTGGTATGTTGCGGAAATGTATGCGGCACGAGTTCGGTTTGGACTCTGGGACGAGCTGCTCGCAATGCCAGCTCCGAACCCAAAACTCCCCGGCCTCACCGCGGGTTACCTGTACGGACGCGGTGTTGCCCTGGCCGCCAAGGGACGTGTCGCTGAGGCACGCAGCGCTCTCGGAGGGCTGCAAAAGCTCGCCGCAGAAACACCCGCTGACGCTCCAGCCGGCCAGAACACGGTTGCAAGCGTGTTGGACATCGCAATTCCCATCGTGCAGGCGCAGATCGCCGTAACGGAAAAGCGTCCGCAAGAGGCGGTATCGTGGCTCCAGAAAGCCACTGAAGCCGAAGACCGTATCGGCTACGACGAGCCGAAGAACTGGTTCTTCCCCGCACGTCACCTGCTCGGCTGGCAACTTCTGCGCGTGGGGAAGGCTGCAGAGGCGGAGAGCGTGTATCGGGAGGATTTGCGACAGAATCCGGCTAACGGGTGGGCGCTGTTTGGGTTGAGCACCGCGCTGAAAAATCAGGGCAAAGCTGCGGAGGCAGCGACAGTTGCACGGCAGTTTGACACCGCGTGGAAGAATGCGGATGTGAAGTTGGTGGCATCAGCCTTCTGAGGCGGTCTCATTCGCTCAACAAGGTGGCCCGCATCCGGCTCGCCAGCTGAACGTCACCGACGAGATCGGCCGCCTGGACCGCACCGGTCAGCGCACCGCGCCTTCCGGGTGCGCCCCCCAGGGCAGCCTGATATTCCTGCAAGGCCTGCTGAGGCCGATTCAGCGTGAGCAGCAGATCACCCAGTTGTTCGCGCGCTGGAACGATCGGGCCTGGCGTCACGGGCAGTTTCTCAACCGCATCTTCCTCATCAGCTGCCTGCCGCAGCACCTTGATTGCCTCGTCAACGCGAGCGCTCGCTGCCAGCTGCCAGGCGATGGCTTCCTTTCCCAGCACCGCTGTCTGCTTGGCCCAATAGGCATTGCCGGCGAGTTGCAGCTGTTGTTGGCACCTCTGGAGCTGCGCAATATCATCATTGGCCGCCTGCGGGTGTCCATTGCGCGCATTGGCCACCGCGCGCGCCCAAAAGACGATAGCCGCAATGTTAGGAGTCGATTCGGGCAGCGGCTGCAGTGCCGCGGCTGCGTCCCACTTGTGACCCTCCATCGATACTCGGACCGGCATGACGGTAGCGGCGTATCCGACTTTGAAATCTTTCCCGAGCAATCGATCCATTGAGGCCAGGTCTGCTACAACCTGTTGCGCATCCCCTTGCCGCCCGCGCTGCAGATAGGCGTATGTCAGGTAATCCATCGCATGAAGCTCTTCACCCACATCACCCTGGCTGTGGGCGGCCGCGCGCGCAGCAGCATTGGACGCAATCGAGTCATCCCAAAGACCCAAACGCGTGAAAATGTGCGATGGCATGTGCAGCGCATGGGGAGCGGAAGGCGCGATTTTCGAGTAAGCGCGCGCGGCAGACAGCCCGCGTTGCGCCAGTTCCGCACTGTCATATGCGTGAATCAGGTAGTGGGCAACGCCCGGGTGATCCGGATGGTCGCGATAGATGGGCTCCAGGATCGCCGCAGCGCGCTTCTGGTTTGCATGAGATCGGTCTTCAGTCGAGGCAGTCGCAAGAAGCGACAGCGCATAGAACACCTGCGCCTCGGTATCCTTCGGGTTGCTCCGGGCCGTCAGGCTCATCTGCTGCTCGTAGGCCTTTGCACGAACCAACTGGGGCAGATGATCCGAGTCACGGTAGTACGCAGCGGCCGCCGCAATGAACCCGCGCTCGCGCTCCGATCGAACGTTGAGCTCCAGGGCCCGGGCAATTTCTGCTCGGCCCTTGCTCGAGTCATCTGCGTCAGGCGGGGACCAGAGCTGGTGCCAATACGTCATGGCCGATCCCCAATGTGCCATGGCGCAGGATGGATCGGCCGCGGCAACGTCGCGGAAGGCTTTTTCTGAAGCGTCGTATGCAAAGGAATGCAGCAGCGCCACGGCCCGCTCGAAACTCCGTGTAACACCCGGAGCGCAGGAAGTTGCGAATGCAACCGTACCCAGCCTTTCTGGAGGTGGATGCGAATGCATCTCCTGGGCTGACGCTACCGCTATGCAAGCAGCCGCGCCGCTGGCCAATAGAGAAACGACTCGCTTCACACTTCATCTCCTCAGGAGGAGCCTGAAGTGTAAGCCAGGAACGGCGGCCGACCCAAACCGCTCAGTTGAGTGCAATTCGCTCGGGATCTGCGGGTTTGCACCGATCAGGCAGGCCACGCGCTTGCCATCAGTCTGGACGTCAGGTTCCCCGCTCTATTGCAGCCGGATGCCGGGGTACCACCGGCTTTTCTTCAGGAACGCGGGCGGATCGGACATCTGCAGAATCTCGCGCACCGCCTGGCGCTTGTCGGCTGCATGTTGGTAGTACGATTTAACGATGCGATAGCCGACCCAGTAGCCGAGGTCACCTGGTTTGTCCGGCGTGCCATTGTTCAGCCATCGGGACTGATCGGTCTGATTTTCGTCGGGGACAAACGCCGTCTCGATTTCCAGCTCACGTCCCTTCGTCAACGCTCCGAACTCGGCGTATGCGACCTCGCCGGAAGTCAACTCGCCCACGAGCTCGGCAGCGCAACGATGGAGCTCACCCTTCCCGCCATGGAGGTTGCGAAACTACGGCCCAGACCCGGATTCGAGGGCATAGCCCGCCTCACGCCAAGCCTTTACCCCACCATCCAACGCCACAGCACGCAGGTACCCCATCTCGCGTAGCGTCGCAGTGGCAAGCGTGGATATCCGACCAAACTCACAACACGACACGATCCGGCGGACCGGGTCGGGCAGATCCTGGTTGACGCGCAACTCGAGTTGGCCCCGCGGCAGCAACTTCGCTCCCGGGATGTGACCCGCTTCATACGCATCGCGCTCGCGCACGTCGAGAACGATCAACTCAGCAGTTCCCGCCTCGATGCGCGCTTTTAATTCCGCCAGCGACATGAACGGCACGGTCGACGCCGCTTCGGCGAGCATTTGTGCCACAGTCTTGCCGCCGCTCATATTGGTGCGCAGCGCTTCTGTTAGATGAGTCGGCATACTGAGATTCAGGTTGCGCATCATATCGGCAAAGGCCTGGCGATCGCGGACCTGCAAGCGAGGATTGCCGGCCATTTCCTGCGCGATTGTTGAATGGTCGCGCCCTTTATATTCGTGCGCGGGATGCACCTTCAGCGCCGGGTCCAGCCGCAGCAGGCGATTGAACAAACTATCGTACAGCGCGTCCGGATCTCCACTCGGCAGGTCAGTTCTTCCCGTCGCGCCGATCAGTAAAGTATCACCTGTAAAAACGCGATCCTCGACACATAGACACATTGAATCGAGTGTGTGTCCGGGTGTGTGAAGGACCTGCAGACGCAGGCTCCCCACGACCAGCATCTCACCATCGTCCAGCCGCAAATCCACAAATGGCGCCGGGCTCAGACGATGCATCGAGATGGGCACGCCGAGCCGCCTGGCCACCTCCCGCGTGGCTGAAAAATGGTCAGCGTGCGTATGCGTGTCAATCAGATGATGAATGCGTAAACCGTCCCGCGCCGCCAATGCAAGATATCGGTCGATGAGACTGATTTCGGGGTCGATGAGCACGGCCGCGCAGCTTTGCGCACAACCGACCAGGTAGGACTGGCAGCCCCCGGCGCTGAGATGTTCGAAGATCACCGCCACCCCCTTTCAGACGGCTTACGCCACTGCGCCCGGTCTGATCTGCGCTTTAATATCAAGCGCAGGTGAGTGTACCACCGTGGCTCACTCAACCGCGTGCCGCGCATGGCTGGGTCGCGCGCTACGCGCCAGGTCGGCAGCAGGTAGATGCGAGGTTCATTTATCAGCGGGTCAGAACGCGCAGGATGATCGCAAGCGCCTCCCTACCTTCCGGCGTCGGCATCACCGGGTAGTTGTGTGGCTGACCCTTTCGCAGATGAAACTCGATCGGCACACCCGCCGCTCGCGCCTTTGCGGCCAGATCGACGCTGTCGGGATAGAGAAGATCGAGCGTACCGGAAAATACGATCATCGGTGCCAGCCCGCGGAAATCGCCATTCAACGGGCTGACATACGGATGGGTAACATCCAAGTCGCCAGCGTAGAGTCGCACCGCTTCGACAATACCCGGAATGTCCTGCACAGGATCATTAACCGCAATCGCCACCTGCTCCGGGCTCACCGATGCATCGAGGCCGGGTGAGATCAGTACCAGCTCGTTGGGTTGCCGATATCCGCAGTCTCGCAGCCATTGCGCCGCGGCCAGTCCCAATCCGGCGCCCGCCGAATTGCCGATTACAGTGACCCTCGAAGGTCCAGCCTCTTCCAGAAGCTTCCGCAACAACTCACCCGTGGCCGGCACGACGTCCTTCGCGGTACCACGGGGAGCCAGCGGATAAATGGGCACGACGCAACGGACGCCAGCTTCGCGGGTCACGTAACCAACGAAGCGCCAGTGGGCGCGAACGATCTCGTTGATATATCCGCCGCCGTGCAGAAACAGCACGTAGTTGCCAACATCGGGATTTGCGGACGGCGCCGTATAATAGACGGGCCATCCCGCCACACTCTTCAGCGTCACCTCAACACCGCGGCCCAGACCTGTCGGTTTATGGGAGGCCGGCCGCATTGCCAATCTGCGTACGTGCTCTTGCACGACAGCGGCTGACGACAGCCGCTTTTTTATGGGAAGAAGTCGCAGCAAAGCGTTGATGCAGCGGCTCTGCCAGCTCGCTACAGCATCGTCCGCCAGTCCTCTGTCGCCCATGGCCTGTTGTGTTGATGTCATCTTCCCAACGTTCATTTCTCATCCTGGTCAGTTGATTTGTCGCCGCCTGGGGATAGAATACGAGCGATGGCTCGCATTTAATACTCGCATCCGGGACGCAGCACTTGGCGCGCAAACCACTCACGAAACCCAGGAAGAATGCCTCTCAGGACAGATCACGCGCGACGGTTGACGCGCTGATTGAAGCGACAGCTCGCATTTTGGTCCGGGAAGGATTCGACCGGGCCAGCACCAACCGGATCGCTGAAGTGGCGGGCGTGAGTGTTGGCTCGCTTTACCAGTATTTCCCGGGCAAGGAGGCGCTCGTTGCCGCGGTCATCGAGCGCCATCATCAGGAACTAATGCGGCTCGTCCGCGGCGCGTTAGCGGAGGTTGCCTCTCAGCCGATCGCGAAAGCGGTACGCAGGCTCGTTGCCGCAGCGATCGAAGCCCATCGCATAGACCCCAAGCTACATCGTGTCCTTGCAGAGCAGATTCCGCGTACGGGGCGCCTCGAGAATGTAGAGCGCTTCAATCGAGAAAACTACGTTCTCTTCAGGACCTTCCTCGAGGAACACAGCTATGAGCTTCGCGTAGCCGACATGGACATTGCGGCATTTGTGTGCGTGACGTCAATAGAGGCGCTGACCCACAACGCGGTTTTGCACCGCTCTGAAATGTTCTCGGATGAAGCGGTTGAAACGCTCGTAGAGGAAACCACACGTCTCGTGCTCGGATATTTGACTTCTACTTCCCGTCCCACTCGAGATAGTAGACAACTTCACGTCCTTTGATGTGGCTGTCTATCCACTCAGGCTCGAAGCCTCGCACGGTGAGTCGATTGACACGCCTCTGCGATCACGTTGCTCCGGTCACAAAATTCTTGGCTATCAGCCAATTACACCCGATCCGAGATAGGGGAATGCGTACGTGGATATCCAGACAAACAGACTCACGTGAAGCCTCAGACAACGCCCAAAGGATGGTTTGTCGAGAGCGCGCCGGAGCAATACCGA
>JAXDQF010000296.1:0-5224 GCA_034668025.1 Gammaproteobacteria bacterium
TCCACGCCGGCGCACCGGAGGCTCCCTTGAGTGCGACGTCAGTCACGGGACGCTGTGTCACCGCCATGATCTTGACCTGCTGTTCCGGAACATCAGCCGCGAATACGGCCCGGAACTTGTCCTGTTGTACGTAAAGATCGTGGGCGCCATCCGCTACAGCAATGGGCGGAGCCAACGCGTCAGGAAGGTTACTTCCCGGGAACTTCCCGGTGAGATCGAAAGCGCTCTCGCCCGCTTCCGGAGCGTAGGCCGATACATAGACCAGAGCCTCGACATTATCAGCGCCGGTCGCAGCGTTCGTGATGATCGACCCTCCATAGGAGTGGCCGACGAGGACCACCGGCCCTTTGACACTTTTGACGATTGCGCGGACATAGTCCGAGTCGCTCTCGAGGTTGCGAAGCGGATCGGCTGCGGCGATGACTGTGTATCGGTCGGCTCGAAGTTTGGAGATGACACCATTCCAGCTGGATGAGTCTGCCAGCGCGCCGTGGACCAGAATGATGGTGGGCTTCGTCGAGCCGGGTGCGGCTGCAGAAGCTGCTGAAATCGACAAACTCAACATGCCGGCGGCGCTGAGCAGGATCGCGGTGGCTGCCGCCCGCTTCAGATACATTACAAATTTCATACGAGTGTTTCCTGCTGAGCTTGAAGTGAGGAGATCAAAGCCGATGTTCCCGGGCGATTGCCCTGGCCGCTTGTTCGCCGATGATGACACTGGGAGCCATGGTGTTGGCCAGAGGAACCCGGGGCATCACGGAGGCGTCGGCGATGCGAAGGCGGTCGATGCCGTAAACCTTGAGGCGACCGTCCACGACTGACATGACATCCTGCCCCATCTTGGCAGTGCAGCTCTGATGCCAGATGGTTGTCACGCCGTCGCGGATGAAATTGTCCATGGCGACCGTGGTGAGCGCCGTTGGCATGACCTCGCGCTTCACAAAGCCTCGAAGCGCCTTGGCATTGCCGACCTCGCGCGCGAGCTCCACGCACCGCCGTAATGCGATCAGGTCGGCCGGATCAGACAGGATTTGCGAGTCAATCCGGATCGGGTCGTCGGGTGTGGCACCTGTCAAGCACAGCCGGCCCACGCTATAGGGGCGCAGTAGCGCCGGAAAGATCCCCCACGAACCGGCGGGTATCGAGTAGTGCGCCGCGAGCTCTGGAGTTGGGACCGGGAACTGGACCTGGAGCAACTGGATATCCGGACTATCCAACTGCGGCTGGCTTCTGGCGAAGAGGGTCGCTTCGCCCCCATTGCCGTGAGGGGCAATCGGCTGCGGATACTCCCAGACACAACTCGAGACCATGACGTGGTCCTGGAAGTTGGCGCCCACTCCCGGCAGATGTTGGACCAACGGGATGCCCACAGATGCCAGCGTTGCAGAGTCGCCAACACCGGACTGCATCAGCAGCTTCGGAGTGTGGATAGCGCCCAGAGACAGTATCACTTCCTGCGAAGCGTTGAAGCGGTGGGGCCGGCCATCGAGACGACACTCGACGCCGATTGCCGCTCCTCGTTCAATGATGAGGCGCGTGACCAGGGCGCCAGGCAGCACGGTCAGGTTTGGTTGGTTCATCAGCGGGAATGTGTACGACCGAAAGATCGACTGGCGCCGCCCGTCGCGAATGCGGAGGTTGAAGTACCCGGCGCCGCCGCCCGGACTTTCCATCATGGAGCCGTTCACATCGTCGAAGAGAGGTATCCCCAGTTCGGTGGCCGCGTGGAGCATCGCGGTTGCCACGGGGTTCGGCTCGATCGGCGGCGTGATGTAAAGGAGGCCATTCTGTCCGCGTCGTCCGGGGTCGGACGCGCCCTGCCAATTTTCTATCTCGCGGTAGATGGCCAGAACTGAGCTGTAGCTCCAGGCTGGATCACCGGCTTCGGCCGCGAAATAATCCCAGTCCGTCTTGTGACCACGAGCCCAGAGCATGACGTTGATGCTCGATCCCCCGCCCAGCACCTTACCCATGCTCATCGGGATGGCGCGTCCATTCAGGTGCGGATTGGGCAAGGCCGTGAAACCCCAGTCGCGCGCGCTGCCCAGGTTGCGTGGCCAAGCCGCTGCCATTTCCACCTCGGGTACACTGTCGCTCCCGCCGGCCTCCAGTAGCAGAACCGAGACATCCGGATTCTCGGCCAGCCGTCGCGCCACGACCGCGCCGGACGAACCCGCTCCGCAGACGATGAAGTCGTAGGTGGCTCGAAGTGCGCCGCGAAGTCGAAGTTGGTTTTCCTCAACGTCGCGGGCGAATTCCGGGTTGAGAGTCTCGAGGGGTGATGTTGGGCTCATATGGGTGTCATGATCCGGTCGGTTATGAACCTAGAAAGGTCCGGACATGGCTGACAAATGCCACGTGATGTTGAAAGAGTGCGCCATGGCCCGAATCGGGATAGAGGATCAATTGCGCATTGCTCATGCCCTGAAACATCGTGTAGGCGTTATTCGCCGGCAGCATCGTGTCATTACTGCCGCTGACCACGAGGGCGGGCTGCTCGATGGCGCGCAGCAGGGCGTGCTCGGGGTCGGGCGCAGCGCACCAAGTGATCAATGCCTTGGCCTGCGGATCGGTCACGGCGCTGCCGTTATCGGTGTCCCGATCCTCCGTGCGGACCATAGCCCTCTTCAGGAACGCCAGGCCTGCAGTCTGGCTCGCGGAAGATGGCGTAAAAAACAACGGCAGGCGCACGTCCGGCGAGTCGGTTTTAGAGAAGGCGTCCTGAAGAACAGCCAAAAGGTGCTCCTCTCCTCCTTTCGGAGCGGTTCCCACGAGTATCAGCTTGCGAACGAGTCTGCCCTTCTCGGCCGCCATCTGCTGCGCGATACAACCGCCGAGAGAAAAGCCGAGCAGGTCGACTTCTGCGAGGCCGAGAAGGTTGATGAACGTAACCGCGTCTCGAGCCATCGCTGCAATGTTGTCCGGGGTTCGGCCTGTCGAGCGGCCGACCCCCGCGTTGTCGAAAGCGATCACCGGGCGATCGGCGGCCAATGCATTAACGACGGCTGGATCCCACGCATCGATGTTGCCCGAGAAGTGCTGCAATAGAATCAGCGGCGTTCCGCTCAATGGGCCTAGCCTGCGGTAGGCGAAGCGGATCCCGCTTTGTTCCCCGACGTAACGGGTGGGCGCCGTTTCCAGCGTGGCACCCTCAGGATTTGCAATGTTAGATTCTGTCATGTGATTCTCGAGATGGCGCTTTCGTACTAGCACGGCGGGCAATATAGTGTTCGCATGTACCGAAGGCCCAGCCGGGATTTCAAATAGTGACTATCGAAACGGCGGGGATTGCATTCGCTGCCGAAGGAAGACGAGTTATGACGATGAACAGACGTACTTTTTCGGCCACCCTGGTTGCTGGCGCTGCCGCTTCGTTAATCTCCGCACGTGGGTTGGCTGCAGGTTCTGCTCCACCCGTTGCCCGGAACGTCGTGCTCGTGCACGGCCTGTTCGCCGACGGGTCATGTTGGTCCGAGGTGATCGCAAGATTGCAGGCGGCGGGGCTCAATGCCACGGCCGTGCAAAACCCTCTCACGACGCTGCCTGATGCTGTCGCCTCGGCCCAGCGAGTGCTGGCGCGACAGGACGGTCCGACGGTCCTGGTCGGGCATTCATTCTCGGGGATGATAGTCACGGAGGCCGGTGTGCATCCCAACGTCTCGGCTCTAGTCTATGTAGCGGCGCGAGCCCCGGATGCAGGCGAGGACTACACGGCGTTGGCGAAGAAATTTCCTACGCCACCGGCGTCAGCCGGCATCGTCTTCGACGGCGATGAAGGGCGCCTCAGCGAAGAGGCATTCCTGCGCGATTTCGCGGGAGACCTGCCGACACCGAAGGCAAAGGTACTTTATGCGGTGCAGCAGCCGTTTCAGAAGGCCTTGCTTACGGGCAAGACCACACAAGCGGCCTGGCACTCGAAGCCGAGTTTCTATGCCGTGTCATCGGAAGACCGGACGATCAATCCCGATCTCGAGCGGTTCATGGCCAAGCGCATGGGCGCAACGACCATCGAGGTGAAGGCGAGCCACTTGTCGCTCATCTCGCGTCCGCGGGAGATCACCGACCTGATCCTGCAGGCCGCCGGGCGCAACGCCTAAGATTCGCGTATCGCGCCTGCGATCTCAACTGCGTCGGAGCGGCAGCACGAGGTGAAACGCCGCTCCGCGCGGTGGATTGTCCGCGGCCCACAGGCGGCCGTTGTGCGCTTCGACGATCGAGCGGCAGATCGCGAGCCCCATGCCGGTTCCGTGATCCTTCGTGGTGAAGAAGGCCTGAAAGATCTGCTCCGCCTGTTGCGCGGGCAGCCCGACGCCGGTGTCGCTGACGCGCACCAGCAGTTCCTCCTCGGCGGTGCGTTGCGAGCTGATGACGAGTTCGCGCTTTCCGTCCATCCCCTTCGTCGCATCGATGCCGTTGCCGATCAGGTTCATCATCACTTGCTGCAGCTGCACCCGATCGCCGCTGATCTTTGGAAGGTCCCCGCCCAGCTCCATCCGGACTGAAATGGAATGCCGCGTGGCCTCGTTGCGCAGCAGGACGGCGATTTCACGGATGACCTCGTTGACATCCAGCAACTCGCGCTGCGGGGTGCCTTTCTGGAACAGCCTGCGGACGCGCTGGACGATTTCCGTGGCGCGCGTTCCGTCTCTGACGATTCCCGCGACCGCCGCGCGCGCCTCTTCGATGTTCGGGTTGTCGCCGGAGAGCCAATTCAGGCAGGCGTCCGCGTTGATGACGGCGGCGGCGAGCGGTTGATTGACTTCGTGCGCCAGCGAGGCCGTCAGCGCGCCCATCGTCGTGATCCGGTTCACGCGCGCGAGCTCCGCCTGAGCCCGGCGCAGCTCTTCCTCGGATCGCTTCTGCTCATAGAGCGAGGCGATCAGCGCGAAAGCCAGAATGGCGAACGTGGTGCCGGCAACCGCAAGAGCCAGATGGGTCGGATCGAGGCTCACGCTCTCGCGCAGTCCTTCAACCGGCTCGTGCGCCGTGAAGATGGCCGCCCGCATCGCAGTGTAGTGCATGCCGGAGATGGCGAGGCCCATGACGATGGCGGCCGCCAGCATTTGCGCAAGCTCGGTCGTCCGGAACGCGAGCCACAATGCAGCCGTCGCAGCGCCGATCGCGATGACGATGGAAAGCACCACGTAGAGCGCCTCGTAACTGAGCGCCGCGTGACCGCGCATCGCCGCCATGCCGGTGTAGTGCATCGCGACGATACCGGATC
>JAXDQF010000297.1:0-53742 GCA_034668025.1 Gammaproteobacteria bacterium
GCGCCCCTGGGTTTGTTCCGGTTCAGCCTTGGCATCCCGCTCAAGTATCAGCGCGACACCCTGACCCGATGGGGAGATGAGACCGAAATCTTCCAGTTCTCGATCGGCAATGCGTTCTGAGCGCTGCTCGCCCCCGATGTCCTCACTCTCATATCCACTGACCCCAACATGGAAATCTCAAATGCGCAGTACATTTCGCCCCCCGATCAGCATCGCCGCGATGCTGGCAACCGCTGTTGTAAGCCTCAGCGGTTGCGGCGGCAGCAGCGGCTCCGCCAACATCCGCCTGCTGAATGTGAGCACCGGATACAGTTCGCTCGACGTGTACGCGAGCAATAACGGCGACACCGCCCCGACCTACACTGCCCAGTTGCAGGGGGTGGCGTACGAGACCCTCAGCAATTACGCGGCGATCGGTTCGGGTACCTATTCGGTGGAGTTCCGGAACAGCGGCTCGTCGAGTGCGCTGGCGACCGACGGCAGCGAGAACCTGACGGATGGCTCGCATACCGCGTATGTAGGCTACGGCTCCTCTGGAAACTTCGCGACGGTGAAGATAGGCGAAGACCAGGCCAGCGCGAACAGTGGCTACGCCAAGGTGACCGTGATCAACGCTTCCGAAGCCGGCAACGTGGACGTGTATCTGACTGACAGCACCACGGACTTGGTAAACGCCTCGCCGCAAGTCAGCAATGTAGCCACAGGAGGTAGTTCCACGATCACCGTGACGAGCGGCAACTATCGCCTGCGCGTGATCGGGACCGGGGACACGACCGACTTACGCGCGGACGTGGCGCAGGTAACCTTCAACAGCACGAGCGTCGATTCGCTGTTACTCACCTCGACGACGGGAGGCATGCTCGTCAACGTGTCCCTCCTGCCGCAGCAAGGCTCTCTCACCACATATAACAATACGCAGGCGCGCGTTCGTGGCGCAGTAGGCATCGCAAACGGTACGACAGTCAATGCCACCGTCAGCGGTACGAGCATTCTGACAAACGCCACGGTCGGCGTTATCGGCGGAACCTATACCCTGGTCAACTCCGGCAGCCTGCCGATCACTCTCAACGTGGATGGCGCGCCCGTTACTGTCCCAAATCAGACCCTCGCCGCGGGCGCAGACTACACGTTCCTCGTCTGGAGCAACGCGAGTGGCACCCAGACGAGCCTTATCACCGACGTTAACACCTTGCCCACGAGCCTCGCCTCTAAGTCCAGGGTACGGCTGCTCAATGGCATGTCCGGGCTCGCAGATCCGCTCACTCTGTTGGTCAACTTCCAGACGGGCGCCACTGGCGTGACGCTGGGAACGGCTTCCGCCCAGGCGCAATTCACCAGCGGGACAGACAACGAGGTGGATGTCATCGACACGAACACCTCCGCCACCCTGCTGACCAAAACGACCCTCACGCTGGACGCCGGCGGCGTGTACACAATGTTCATGGCGGGCGGTGGAAACATCCCGGTGAACGGGACTTTGCGCAAGGACCGCTGAGCATCTGGATCCATCAGGCCTCAATGCAGCCACGCGCCGGGGGCGGTTCCCCCCGGCGCATGCAGGCGGTTCACGATGTGACCGGAATGACGTGTGCGCCCGACGTTATTGTGCGGCCAGAATCACGACAACGAGAAGCCCCCCGTCGGGACGGTTCATGAGCTTCACGGAACCACCGTGTGCGCGCGCAATCCTTTCGACCATGGTCAGTCCGAGTCCCGAACCGGGTCTGCTGCGGGCAGCATCTTCCCGCGCAAACGGCTTGATCAACGCATCGGGATTGCAAGTTCGGATGCCGGGGCCCCGATCCGCGACGGTTAAGACAATCTGGTCGTCGCCGTTCCGGCTCGTCGCAATCTCTATCTGCTTCTGTGCGTAACGCACCCCGTTATCAACGAGATTCGTGATCAGCCGCCGGACGGCGACCACGCGCAGATTTGCAAGCTCCGGCGGCCCGAGTACCGCCTTGACATCATGGCCGGACAGCCGATAACCCTCGCAGACCTCTGACACGATGGCATTGAGATCGCATTGTTGCGCAGGTTCGTCCGACTCGTCGCGTGCGAATTCGAGAAACTGACCCAGAATCGCATCGATCTCCTTGATGTCCCTGACCATCGCACCGGCCGTGGTGGAGTCGAGCCCGGGCTCGCTCAACTCGACATTGAGCCGCAGCCGCACCAGCGGCGAGCGTAAGTCATGCGAGATCCCGGCCAGCATGAGTCGGCGCTCGGCATCCAGTCGCTGCAGCCCTTCACTCATCTGATTGAAGCCCCGGCTCAGTTCCTGAATTTCATCAGGCCCTTCGACCGCGATCGCCGCGGGGATTTCCCCGCGGCCGATGGCGCGAGAGGCCTCCACCACCGCATGCAACCGGCGGTTCAGGCGAGCAATCAACAAGTAAGCGCCCCCGGTTGAAACGACCAATGCGATCACGATCGATGTCAGCAGTGGCACCGGAAACGGTGGCCGGCCCGGTGAAACGACGAGCCAATAGGGCTGGCCCGCCGCCACGAAGCGAATCCACGTATTCGCCTCCGGACTGCCCATTCGAGCGCTCACGTCAGTGCCCGCCATGTTGCGCAGACTCATCGCCATGGGCGGGGGAAACTCCCGATCCGGCGCCATCGCCTCACCGTACGGCGGATGGATGGGCACGACCCTGATGTTGGATTGCCGGTTCACCTCCTCCAGAAACGCAGGACGGGCGTCGCGCGGCATTGACGCGAGCGCCGATCGGGCCAGCATCACGTACGTTGCCAGTTGTGTCACATACCCGACGCGCACCGGCTTGAGAAAAAGGAGGCTGCCCAAGGCAATCCAGATAACCTGGCTGACTATCAGCAACAGGGCAAACAACAACGCGGTCCGGACCAGGAGACGATTGGACAGGCGCCTCACTGTGCGTCCCCTTCCGGAACGAATACGTAGCCGAACCCCCACACGGTCTGGATATAACAGGGCTTGGAAAAGTCGGCCTCTATCAGGCGGCGCAGGCGGGAGATCTGAATATCCATGCTGCGATCCGCGATGACGAAGCTGCGATGACGCGCAAGCTTGAACAAGCGCTCCCGCGACAGCGGTTGGCGCGCATGACTGCTCAACGCCTCGAGTACGGCAAACTCTCCCTTTGTCAGAACAATGACCTGTCCTGACCTGGTCAGCCTGCGCTGGTCTACGTCGAGCTCAAAGGGCCCGAAGCTATACACCGAGCCAGAATGTACAGGTGCGTCGTCCGGGCCGGCACGCCCGCCGTGCCGGCGCAGCACCGCCCCGATTCTGGCAAGCAGTTCCCGGGGTTCGAAGGGTTTGAGCACGTAATCGTCGGCGCCAATCTCCAGGCCTACGATCCGATCCACGGTCTCTGTTCTGGCGGTCAACATGATGACAGGGACTTTGGCGCCGCTCGCGCGCAGACGCTTGCAGATCGACAAGCCGTCCTCCCCAGGAAGCATGAGATCGAGTAATACGAGACTGACGCCCTCTCGGGAGACAACCTCGGTGACCCGCTCCCCGCTGCCCAGGGTGGTGACCGACAGTCCGTGCCGTACGAGGAACTCTTCGAGCAGGGCCCGTGCGCGCAGATCGTCCTCCACGATGAGAATGCGCGGGTGCATCTCGGTCAATTGCACTCAGGCTCCCGGACGCGATGTGCACGGAGTCGCCCAAATAGTTTCCAATGTGTTTCCGCGACGGAAACGGCAACAGTTTGTTGCAATGGGGTGTTACGGAACATTGCGTCTCGCGCGGCTCCCTGATGATCGGCGCGCTTTTGGACAGCCCTGGAGGGCTGCGAGTTCCTGCTGGCCTGCGAGCTCCGACGATTCGAACACGGCGGGCTGGCACGAATCCGCGCGGCGGACGAGCGTCCGATCCGGTCCTCAGCGCATCAAACTTCCGAATCGAGCCCGAGTATCCGCTGGGCCCACCTGAGGTTGGCATAGTCGATCATCATGCCCTGGAACTCCACGGCGCCGCGCCCGAGCGCTTCCGATTTCCGGAAGGCATCCATCAGCTTGCGCGCCCTCTCGAGCTCTGCGGCGGTCGGTGAGAAAACCTCGTTGATCACCGCCACCTGGCGGGGATGGATGGCCACCTTGCTGCCGAATCCGTGGTTGCGCGCAAGGCGGGATTCCATCTCCAGCGCCCCCAGATCCCGAAGGTTCATGAATGCGCCGTCAACGATCCAAGTCACTCCTGCAGCTCGTGCGTCGCAGACGAACTTGCCGCGAGCATACGTGAGCGCCTCGCCCGCGGGCGTCCACCGCCCGCCAATATCAAGCATGAAGTCGCCTTCCTCGGCAGTCGCCAGCGCCGCGCCGCGAATGCGCGGCCTGCTGCGCAGCACGTCGAAAAGGCTGCGCAGGCCGATGCTCGTTTCAATCACCACCAGAATACTGATCGAGTCCCGGTCGAGACCTCGATCGCGCTCGAATGTCGAAAGTCGTGCATCGACTGGTTCGATGTCCTGGATACCACCGACTTTAGGCAACATGACGGCCTGAGCAGCGTGCGGTGCAAGCACTGCAAGATCTTTTTCGAGCTCGCCACAACTCGGATGATTCATACGAATGAACGTCAGCGGTCTGGACGATCGGGCCAGTTCGGCCGACACACACGCGCGCGCGGCGTCCTTGACAGTCGCAGGAACCGAATCCTCCAGATCCAACACGAGCGCATCCGCCCCGGCAGCGGCGGCTTTCGGGAGGAAATCTTCACGGCTTCCGGGCACGAACAGCAGACTGCGCAAGTTCGGAAGTGGGCACATGTTGACACGACTCATTCTGCGACTCCCCGAAGCCATTCGATAACATAGGCGAACGAATACCGGTCCATGACTTCTTCGAGGCGTGCGGCCAGAATGTCCCGCTCCGTGGGCTCGCAGTCCATCACGCGAATCGTTACCAGAGTGCCCTGTGTCACGTGGGGCTCCACTACTGTCTCGAGTTGCCGGCCGATGGCTTCCGACAGAACCGCTCGGAACGTGCGTTCGGCGGCGTCCCGGCGCAGAACGGTCTTGATAGGCTTGCCGACGTCAGTGAGCGGAACCCGCTCGACAATGAAGATTTCCTTCGGGATTGCGGCCCTCTCGGCGATATGCTCTGCCACGAAGGCGATGAGATCGGCGGCATTCGCTTGCGAGCCCGGCACGAGTTGAACATAGGCCACTGGAAGCTCGCCGGCGTAAGCGTCGGGTTTGCCAACCGCCGCGGCATGCAGGACGGCGGGCGATTTCGCCAATGCCTCTTCGATCAGTGACGGGTCGATGTTGTGACCGCCACGAATGATGACATCCTTCGCCCTGCCGGTCACGAACAGATACCCGTCGCTATCGATACGACCCAGGTCGCCCGTGATCAGCCAACCGTCCTTGGTGCGAGCCGCTTCGTCGTGCGCAGGATTCACATACGCCGGTGCAACTCCCGGTCCCTTGATCTGCAACATGCCGATTTCGTCCGGTGCACATGGACGGATCGTGTTGCGCTCTTCGTCCATCTGCACTACGCGAATCTTCGTGTATGGCAGACGAATTCCCGAGCCACCCTCCTTGCGTATTCCGTCGCGCGGGTCGATCGCGACGCTAGCCGTGTTCTCCGTCAAACCATATGAGTTGAGCACGCGAACGCCTGAAATACGCTCGAATTGCTCGCGGATGGCAACGGGCATGGCAGTCGAGCCGGTGATGAAGTATGGCTTCAGTGAAGACAGATCCTCACCTCGCGGCTCTGACTTGGCCAATGTGGCAAGCGTCGTCGGCACCCCGGAAAGGCGCGTCACCCGGTACTTCTCAACGAACCTCCAATAGTTGGCGATATACCGTTTGTCGCGTGCGCCCATGACGCTCGGAATGAGAACACTGGCGCCGCTCGCCAGCGGGGGCAGACAGCGGCCGGCGAGCCCGCCGATATGGAACATCGGCGTGTCATGCAGGACGACCTCGCCTAAAACGGCCTTGGAAGCCACTTGCAATGACCAGTGCCGGTACGACAGGTTGGTGTGCGACAGCTTCACGATCTTGGGCAAGCCGGTTGTGCCGCCCGAATGAATGTAGGCGGCGATGTCATGCCCTGCGATGGCAGCCGTCGTCATGCCCTCTCGCAGGAGGTGTTCCGGTGCAGCGGCGGCGATTGCCTCCTGCGCGATGTGGCCGGAAAGATCGCTTGCTGCCAGCACCGTGCCGCCAGGGCCTGGTACCGACCAGATCGGCAGATGCGAGGACAACTGGCCCCCGAATGACTGGATCGATTCCCAGATCCTGAATCCGGGCGTGGGACCGAGCGCGATCACAGCCTTTGCGTTAGCTTCCTTGACCAGATGCAGAGCGTGCCCGGCCTCCAACATCCAATTCAATGGAAACGCGATTCCGGCGGACATCGCGCCGAGAACCGACCAATACAACGCAGGCACCGTCGGCATGAGTATTGCCACGACGTCATTGCGACCGATGCCGTGAGCCCGCAGCAGGGACGCGGTGCGAACGATGTTATCTTTCAACCTGGCGAAAGTGATGCGCTCGGCCGGGCGTTCGACATCGCCATCCGGAACGTAGAAGATTGCGGTATCCGCGGCGTGGCGCGCCGCGAGCGCGAGCGCAACACGCTGTGTAAAGTCGACCACCGTCAATCGTTCCTCGAGAGGTGTACGCTCGATGGCCTCGACATCGGTTACCGACCGCAACTGTTTGTCGAGCAGGGCAGCATCTGCAGTCTCAGGCACTACGAGCGTTCTTTCCGTAAGCCGGGCAGCATCCGACGGCGTCATCAGGGTTTCTCTCGAGGTGGTTGGCTGCGACACGCGGCGTGAGTCGCCTGGCTCTTTGCGAACAGCTTAACCAAGAGGGTCCGCCTTGGTATGCTTACGCCCCGCATATTGATTATCCGAAATATGGATAGCACCGACGTCGATCTTTTCGCCCTGCGGAGCTTCTGCGTTCTCATGGACGAACGCAGCGTTTCGCGTGCCGCGTCCCGGCTCGGCGTCGGGCAATCGCGAATGAGCCGACAACTCGCGCAACTGCGAGCCTACTTTGCGGATCCTCTGCTGGTGTGGGCGGGTGGAGCCATGATTCCGACGCCGCGTGCGCTGGCGGTCAAGGACGACCTTCGGAAGGTTGTCGAGACGCTGGAACGGCTCTCCTCCCCACCGCAGAACTTCGATCCCGCTACGACGCAGACCACAATTGTGTTGGTGGCCACCGGATATATGGAGCATATCTTCCTTACGGATGTAATGAACGCGGTCGCCGCGGCCGCGCCCGGGATAGGCGTGAAGGTTCGTCTTCCCGACCGACCGCAGGATGTGAGCGCTCTGGGGCGGGGAGAGTTGGATTTCCTCATCGGCTGGATGACGGCACCCGCCCCGACGCTGCGGTCGCGGCTGCTCTTCAAGGACAAACTCGTGTGCATCGCGCGCGCGGCGCATCCAAACTTGCGCGACGGGCTGAGTTACGAGAAATACCTCGAGCTGCCTCACGTTCAATACGACATCCCGGGTAAGACGACGACGGAACGGCTCCTGCAGGACCGGCTCGGGCGGGATGGGCGGCAGCGGAACGTCAAGTACCATGTGCAGAATCCGCTCACAGTTGCGGAAATCGTCGCGAATTCGGACGTCATTGCGACAGTGCCCGAAAAGTTTGCCGCACGCTGCCGCGCGCGCTACCCGCTGCAAACTGTCGACCTGCCGTTCAGCGTCCCGACCGTGCAGAACCGCGCGTATTGGCACGAGTCCGTGCAGTCCGACGCGCGCAACTGCTGGTGTCGCAAAATTCTCGCGGACGTCGCTAAGACGATTTGACGATGGCGTCCGCGGGCGGAGCAACCGGCCTGGCAGCATTGCCCAATGCCAACACTGCCAGTGCGGCAGCCAGGGACACCAGGCCCGCCACGAAAAACAGTGCCGGCATGGACAAGCCTGCCGCAATCAATACTCCACCGATGAGCGGACCGACCACGGCCCCAACTCGGCCGGCGCCCAGCGACCAGCCAACCCCCGTAGCGCGTAGTGAGGTGTCGTAGAAGCTCGCGGACAAACCGATAATGCACATCTGCGCCCCGACTGCCAGCATTCCCCCTACCAGGGCGACAACCAGGAGCTCGAGGCCCGAGCTCCCTACCCACCCGAGCAGCCCAACAGCCACGGCGCCCAGGCCATAGGCCAGGGCGATCGGCTTCACGGGACCATAGCGATTGCGCAATCTGCCTATGACATAGCAGCCCACTATTCCGCCCAGATTCCAGGCGGAGACCGCGAGGACCGAGCTCCTGATGTCAATGCCAGCCGTGCGGGCCACCAGCGGCAGCCAGCTCACCATGAAAACGGTTAGCAGCAGACTCAAAAACAGCGCCGTCCAGAGCAAGGCGGTGCCCATCGCCCGCCCGCCGGTAAACAGCCGTGCTACCGAGGACCTTTGTTCATGGGATGCCTGCGCGAGCCTGCCGTTCCAGGTGGCGCTGCAGCGCATACGCGCCAAAATCTCCGCGACACGCTCGCGATCCCCCCTCACCGCCAGGAAACGAACCGACTCCGGGACGACCCACACAAACACCGGCAACGCAGCGAGCGGAACGAGGCTACCGACATAGAACACGCTCGGCCAACCCAGGTGCGGCACCATTTGGGCCGAAACCACCCCGGCAAGCACCGAACCCAAGGGGAAACCACAGTACATGAGCGCTGTAACATTCGCCCGCACGGCTTTGGGTGAATATTCCGAGGTTATCGCGATGAGGCCGGGCAGCGCCCCACCCATCCCAACGCCCGCGAGGAATCGAACAGCAATCAGCGCCGGGAGGGATGTTGTCAGCGGCGTGAGTAGAGAGACCGAGGAAAACAACAGGATCGCAGTCACCAACACCGGCTTGCGGCCAAACCGGTCACTGGCGCTCCCAAGTGTTACAACGCCGATCAGACCGCCGAACAGGCCCAGGGCAAAAACGGGTCCGAATGCTGCGGGCGGCACATGCCAGGCCGCGGCAATGGATGGCGCGACCATGCCGATCACCTGGGTGTCGAATCCGTCGATCATCACCATGAGAGCACAGAGCGCGATCACGAGAATCTGAAAGCGACCCAGCCGGCTGGAGTCGATGACCTCGTCGAGATCGGCGTCTGCGGCCATTTCGGTCAGAACTTCGCGCCCAGTGTGATTCCAAAGGTCCGGGGAGCCGCGTACGCGGCGGCAACCGCTGTGGGCGCCTGGTTGACGCTGAGGGGATAAAAGAAGTTGGTGAGGTTCTTGCCCCACAGACTCATGGTGTAGAAGCTTCGCGACCACGCGACCGAGGCGCCCAGGAGCCCATACGCCGACTGCTTGTACTCGTTATTCGGCGCGTAATAGAAACCTGAGTTGGCCACCTCGTTCAGGTTGAGATGCAGCTCACCCTCCATGAGCGAGGCCCGGTAGTCGATGTTGACGGTTCCGGATGCGTTCGGCGCCTGCGGCAATTGCTTGCCGGTGGCGGACTTGGTGCAGACGGTGGGATATCCCACGGGGCAGCTCAGGAAGAAATCCGCATTGGGAAAGTCCTTGAACTCCGTGTGTTCCAGCTCGATGCCGGCAGTTACCGTCAGCGCCTCGGTAACCCTCACCGTCGCGTCCGAGTCGAGTCCATAGAGGGTTGCCTTACCGCCGTTATAGACTTGCGGAGAGCCGTTTACAAAGCGGGATACCTGGATATTCTTGTAGTCGTAATAGAATGCTGCGGTGTTCAGGGTGAGGCGCCGCTCGAAAAATTGCGTCTTCAGACCCAGCTCATAGGCGTCGAGCTTCTCGGGCTGGTACGGGGCCAGCGCCGGCGCAACGACGTTATATCCGCCGCTTTTGAAGCCGCGGTTGTATGAGAGATAACCGTGAACGTCGTCCGTGAAGTTATGATCAAACGCGATTCGCCAGGTCGGTGTGTGAGTGTCGAGGCCGGTATTCACGTTCGCGAGCGTAACGGGCACCACGCCATTGAGATACCCGGTTTGCACTCCGACGAGATCCCGTGTCTCGGTCGTGTAGCGCAATCCGACGGTCAGCTTGCTGTCTAAAGGCAGCGCCTGGGTAGCCTGCACGTAACCCGCCACGGAATGCGTTCTCTCTTCGGATTCATTGTTGACATGCGTAACCGGCTTCGCCGGGTTGACCGCCGGCCCGCTGAAATAGACATTCTGGGGCGCGTAGGCGTCGTGGGCACTGTACAAATACATGCCGGCCACCCACGTGAAAGACCCGATGTCGCGGGACAGGAGCTGCAGTTCCTCGGTCAGCTGATCGTCGGCCTGGCGGGCATCGTTGAGAGAGTAGGGATTTGGCCCGAGATCGAAGTCTACGTTGTAGCGAAAGACGGTGTTGCGATAGGCAACCGTGTTCACCAGGTTGGCGAAACCGAGATCCTGGTCGAGCTGCAGGCTCACACCCTGCTCTCTCAGGCGCCGCAATGGCTGCGCGTCGTCGTCGACGTCGAACGTGGGCAGACTGGCGAAGCCGCCCGGATAGAACGCATTCTTTACATTTTGATAATTCCGCAGCGCGACCAGAGAGTTGCGGCTTTGAGTGTCATCCAGGATCAGGGTTAGTTTCGTACCGTCCACGGGCTTGAACAACCACTTCGACCGCATGGAGAGGTTCAGATCCATCCGGTTCACGTCCTGGCCGGTGGCGAGGTTGGTTCCCCAGCCCTCGCCCTGGTGAGTCCATTGCACGGCGAAGTCGCCGGCCAGAACATCGGCTCCTCCCGTCACGTACAAGTCGCCGGTGGTGGTGTCGTAGTTCGCGTACCCGACGCTAGCCGAAGTGGAAAACCCGGGTTTAGGCTCCAAAGTGGTGATCTGGATCAGGCCACCCGTGGCATTGCGGCCGAACAAGGTACCCTGAGGTCCCTTCTCGACCTCCACCTGCGCGACGTTGTTTAACGCAGTATTGGCGGACGTGGAAACACCGCGATAGACCCCATCGACGTACAGAGCCACCGAGTTCTCGATCCCGGGTCCGATTGCCGTGATTCCGACACCACGAAGATGCGGCAGCGTGTATCCGGCGGACGTCGGCATCATCAGGCCGGGTACGACGTTGACCAGATCCGCCGTACTGGTCACGTTGGCTGCTTGCAAAGCCTGCGGCGAGATCGCCGTGACGGTAATCGGAACGTTCTGCAGGTGCTCCGGGCGACGCTGCGCCACAACAACAACTTCATCGAGTGTTTCCAGCTCGGCGTGCTGAGCCGGGGCGGGCGCCGTCGGTTGGGGAGCTTCCGCCGGAGGTGCTCCCCCGCCTGCCTGGGCGGCAGCGATATCAGTGACTACCAGCGTCGCAAAACCGTTCAGCAACCATCCACAGCGCAACTTAACGGACATCACTCGTCCCCCTTTTCCATTCATTGACCTTATCGCCTGTCGAACGGCATGTAGAGCATGGAAAGCGGATTCTGACTATGCAGTTTCGGGATAGTCTGGCTCCGGCCGCTTCGGCTCATGTTTTGTCACGAGTCATGTTGTTTATTTCGCACCATGTCAGCAGGTGCACCGGTGTCAGTCGCATTGACACGACTATCGGGCTTTAATAGCGTGACGTTGAGCAACGAATTTTTTACCAACGAGCAACGCCATGGCCAAGTGGAAACGATATGTCGTCGGACCGGACGCGAGCGGAAAATCGGCGGTACTGCTGCGCGAGGCCAGCAACGTTCAGGAAAAACCCGGTTATTTTTACAGAGCGGCCCTGTGGAGCACGCAGGAAGTGCCCGTCGACAACACGATCGACACCGACCGCGCGCTGGATATCCACACTCGCGAGCCATTCCCGGGTGGAATGCTGTTCCGTGCCCTGGAGATATCCCCGGACCCCCCGGACAGGCAAGCGCACATCACAGCAGTCCAACAGTTGCATTTCGCGGTCAAACAGAAATATCCACCAACCGCTCGAGACCTGGAACGGCACCCGAGCATGCATCGGACCGATACGCTCGACTGCTTTGCCTGCGTAAAAGGCGAGATATATCTCGTCACTGACGTGGACGAAGTCCTCTTGCGTCCCGGTGATACGGTGGTGATACGCGGAACGAATCACGCTTGGAGCAACCGCTCTACCGAGCCCTGCCTGTTGGTGGGATGCATGATTGACGCAAGCCGCCCTGGCTGATGCGGATGAGTCAGTCCATGCTGACATCGGATACAGCAGCAACAGGCTCGGGAATTACGCGGTTTTCGATGTGACCGAGGCCTTCGATCTCGACCCGGACGCTCTGGCCGGCTGCCAGGTAGCGCGGCGGCGAAAAGGACGAGCCCGACCCGACCGGCGTCCCCGTTGCCAGGATGTCACCCGGCTCCAATGTGAAAACGGTCGACAACTCTTCCAACATCTCGCCAAACGAGTAGATGAGCTCGCTCGTGCTGCCTTCCTGTCGCAACTCCCCGTCCACCCAGGTGCGGATGCGCAGGCTGCCTGAGTTGGGCACCGCATCCGCCGTGGTCAGCCACGGACCAGTTGGCCCGTGCGTATCGAAAGACTTGCCGAGCATTGCCGTCGGCGAACGACGTTGCCAGTCGCGCACACTGACATCGTTGCAGACCATGAATCCGGCGATGACTGATGCCGCGTCCCGCTTGCGAACGTGCCGCGCCCGCCTGCCGATGACGATGGCGAGCTCGCCCTCATAGTCGAGCT
This sequence comes from Gammaproteobacteria bacterium, assembly GCA_034668025.1. GTDB lineage: Bacteria > Pseudomonadota > Gammaproteobacteria > Steroidobacterales > Steroidobacteraceae > 13-2-20CM-66-19. The sequence goes on from JAXDQF010000297.1 coordinate 12,645, forward strand.
CTCTCGCAACGCTCGGCAGATGTATGGGATCGTACGGCCCACTGACGCAGGTGACCTGCTTGTTGAACCAGATCTGGTGGGCAGGCAGATCCCCTCCCTTGGCCCGCACATGCTGAATGTGAGAGTGGAAACTCATACCGAGACCTAGAAATTTTCGCGGCGAGCGGACAGGCGGCGCAAGCCGCACTTGGGAAAGTGGGATACGCGGAGCACAGCTTGCGGCAACCTCGACCGCTTTCAGCCCCTCGGATCCGGCGCCGAGCAGCACCAGGAGATCGCTCGGGAGGCGGTCATCGGCGCGACACACGTCCGCAATCTCATCGCCAGCGATCACTCCCATTCTGGGCCCGTCTCGATCGATAAATGTCGCGAGTTTCATGACACCAAACCCGACACGCGAACTTCAGACCTGGCGGTACGCCGCCTCACGATCGAGGCATTCACCCGGGCTGCGCCGTCAACCCCGCCTGCTCTATTGCGTATATTGCGCAGGCCTCATCATTCTCGGGATGGTCACCGCTGATACCCACGGCGCCCACGATTTCGTCGCCGCCGCTTTTGATCAGAACGCCACCGGCAACCGGTATGACGCGCCCCCCGGAGGCGCTGGCCAGAGCCACGAAGAACGCGGGCGCCTCCTTCGCGCGTTCGGCCAGGGCCCGTCCGCCGATACCCATGCCCAATGCTCCCCAAGCTTTCCCCTGAGCAATGTCCGGCCGGAGAATTCCCGAGCGGTCCTGCCGCTTGAAGGCAACGAGATGCCCGCCCGCATCCAACACCGCAACGGTTAGAGGTTTCAACTTCAACGTCCGTGCGTGCTCCAGCGCGGCATCCACGATGCGTGCTGCACTTTCGAGAGACAGATGGCTCATTGTTCAGCTCCTGGGGACTTCGGCTGTGCCGCCGGCAAGTGGCAAGCTCGTTGCGAAAATGCGTTGATACAGATGTTCCGTGAAACGCCAGTTACCGGCGTCATCGCTTTCACATACACCCGCGACGTTGCCGATTCGCATCTGCAGAGCGACTTCCGAGACCGTCGGCTCGAATGCATAGTTTGTGAGCACGACCTCGAGCCGTGCCTGCTTCGGACCGACGGTGCGAACGAAGAGATTCGACCATAGATGGCGGGTGCGGCGGCGCTCATCCGCAAACCTCGCCGTATAAAGCGCCTGTATGTCCGAGCGGCCGCGGATGCTCTGCTCGCCGGGCCGGAACACCCCCTCGGGGCTGAATAACTCCGCGATGTCGGCCGGCCGCCTTTGGTCCACGGCATCGCTGAATCTGATCAGCAGTGCCGCAATCCCGGCAATGTCGGATCCATCTGCGGATGCCGCGACGATCATAGGCCCGCTCACAGAAAATTGTTCGGCCATATCAGGGTTCTCCACATATGAGCGGCCGCGGACGAATCCAACCCGAGCCCTTCGGCCGGCTGACGAAAATGCCTGCCGATGATGTCCTCGAAGAGTTCCGGGTCCGGCGGCGGGGAGTCATCGAAAAAGTAGATGTCGTTCAGGGTAACCAGGCGCGAAGTCATGTACCAGCGGTGACCCCGGGCGTACTCGGCATCGCGGCAGATGTAAGTAGGCGGCACATAGTCCGCCCCGAAGAAGCGGTGGTAGCTCTCCGGATAGGCATATCCGACACTCTCGTCGGGAAAGTATCGCAGCGCCTGGTGATAGCGGACGGCCCAGGCGATCTCCTCGTCCACATAGGGGGCGATCATCTGCGCTCCCCAGTAGCCGTGATCGCTCCGTATCAGGGCGCCGTTGGAAATGTCGTGCAGCAGACAGGCCAGGACGACCTTTTCGCTGTGCCCCGCATTCATGGCGTGCAATGCGCTGGTCAGCAAGTGTTTGGCCGTGATTCGCTGCAGCCGCAATCTGAAGAAATCCAACAAGGTCGGCTTGGCCGGAAAGCGCGCCAGCGCCGGATTGTCACCCATCATCATGACATGCCGCTCGTCGAGTTGGCGCAGCAACCCTTCTTCGGGATTGGCCCTGTCGGTACCGCTGAAACCCACGGGCGCCGGAACGATCAGCCGCTCGCGCCCGGGTTGAGGCCATTGAGATTCAGTCATCTGTCTGCATCCTTTTACGTGGCCTCATTGGACGATCACGGGTCTGCGAGCGGTGCGCAGCCCGAGCGTCACGATGGCACCTGGTTCAGCATACCTTGCCGTGCTAATGGGCGGTGTAAGTCACAGAGCCGTCCGCATTTCTATGCCACCGTTTGAAATAATCCCACTCGAGCTGGGCCTGCCGCGGGTCGCTGCCGTGTGCCAGGTCCTCGACCCATACGAAGCTGAATAAATTGCGGGCTTGCGAATCGGCGCTCATGTACGGATAGATCTCAAAGCGGCCCTTGGGATAGTGCCTGTCGGCACCGCCGCGCGCCGGTTTGACCCCCGGTACCAACACCTCGTAAGGTTCCGAATACTCGCTGGTGAAGCGCTCAGTCCGGTCCTGCGTGGTGACGTGGTCGAAAGCCTTGATCTCGTCGAAAGCGCCGCGGATGACACCTTGCGCGGGGATCTTCCCATCTATCGAGCCGCCGGAATCAACGTTTCCGTACACCATCATTGTTGGAATCCGGATATCGGATTGAGCCTTGACCGCGGCGACACGCGCTTCCACTTCCTTGCTCATGGGGCCAATGCCGCTGTTGGGGGAGATTGCGGCAAACAGGCCCGGGTGGGTGATGCCCATCATGTAGGTCAAGCCGCTGCCGAGAGAAAAGCCCTGCATGTAGATCCTGCCCGGATCCGCCCCATACACCTGCTCCGCGTCCGCGATGACCCGCTGGACGAACTGCGCATCCGCGCCATCAGGCGACTTGAAGTCCCAACCCGGCGCCGGACCCTCCAGATAAGCGCTGAGGAAGCCCTCCTTTTCGCCCACCTCGTGCATTTTGATCTGGCTGAGGTACAGCCACGCGGGGTATCCGAAGCCATGTGCCGAAATAACCAACGGCAGTGACTTGCCCTTTTCAAAACCGGACGGACGCTTCAAATAATACTTGTACGGCTTGCCATCGACAGTGATGGGTCGGACGTCGAATGAATCATTGATCTCGGCTCGAGTCAGGAGCGTGCCCAGGTCACCGTTGGGGGACGAGGTCCAACGTGCCACGTGAGAGAAGAAGTCGTTCCAGATCACCGACGTCCAAGCCTCGTCGGGTTTCGAGGCTGCCGGGAGGGTGCTCAAACGTACCTGCTGCGCCGCATTCCCGGAGTTTTTGTAAATGACCGTACTGAATCCGGCTACTGTCGTTGCCGATCCCTCACTGGAAACCCGATCGACCTGCTTCCAGTAATCGGCCAACTGCGTCGCAGCGGTGTTGGATTGCGTGTTGAAGAGCCAGACCGCGACCGGCACATCTTTCTTGAGTTGCTTCCACACCGGCGGCGCATTCTTCATGCGCATTTGCTGGAAATACCCTTGGGCAGGCTCATTGCCTCTGGCATATGCTGCATTGAACGGTGTTGCATTCAACGTTGCCACGGCCGCGTACACACCCGGATATTCGATCGCGAATTCCTGCGCGACCCTGCCACCGGCCCCTGCTCCGGTCAGGTATTGAAACGGAAACCAGGTCATGACGCGGGGCGGCCTGCCATCATCACGCCGGTTGTTGCCCTCGCCTTCTGCGTTGGCACCTCCACGGGCTGGCCCACCTGCGCCGGCCACGTTGTCACCCCCTCCGCGGCGCCGCTCGGCGCCGCCGGCCGCGTCCGCTCCTTCATTGGCTGGCGCATCGGTGCCGCCACGCGGGCCGAAATTTTGCGGGACCGCCCCTCCCCCGGGCAACAGCATGTGGCTGGAGGCGTCGTCGTAAACCGCTTTGAGGTAGTGGCCCTCGCCGCCGCTGTTCGAGGCCCATGAGCTTTCAACCGCCTCCGGAAACACCACGACGAAGCCATTTTTTTCCGCGGTCTTTTTCCATCCGGACTGCTCTGCGAATTCCTCGGCCGTCTGCCCGTTGTCGTGCAGAGCGTAGACGATGAAATTGAACCCCTTCTTGTCGGCCTTCGAGGAAACGTAGTAGTAGTAGGTCCTGTCGCGGCCATCCACACTGATCCTGTTTCTGACCAGCGGACCCTCCGTAGCCGGCTTAACGGCCGGCATCACCGGCGCGCCGGCTACTGCAGCCACCACCAGTGCGTTCTCGCAGGATGCCCTGGTGGCGTCCGGCCCCGCAGTACAGCGCCACCGGGCCGAGCGGGTGAGACCAACCCATTTGACCTCCCTTGCGCTACGTTCGACATTGACGATCTTCACCGTTTCCCAGGCCAGATTTCCGGCCACGAATGCCGTCGCCTTCTGCAGCCGCTCCGCATCGCGGCCAACATACGGCTTATCGTCGTCATATCTAACACGCACCGGCTGAGCCGCGCCAACTGGCGCGGCCTGAGCTCCGTACGACGGCTGCGCCCCGCCGGCGCCCGGAAAGTCGCGCGTGTTTTCTTCAGGGTCGTATTCGACCTGCTCCCAATCCGGCCTGCGGTAATAAGTTTTTTCAGTGGTCCACGGCTTGGTGAAGGCCTTCGGGTCTTCGACGACAATCGCATCCCTCAAAGAGTGGCCATCGGGTGACCAGATGCGCTCGGTGATGTGCAGCGCATCGCTGTGAGCGCCACCACCCGGCAGGCGCGTGTCGTCCCTGAAGCAGCAGGTGTCGACAATGAGGGTTTTACCCTGCCAATGGCCGATCGAATGGCCTTTCTTGCTCGGCAAGGCGTCCGCGGGATGAAGGCGCCCGTCGGTGTAGATTTCGCGCGCGCCGCCGTTGGAGCTCATGAGAACCACTTCCCGTGGATTGATCTGGATATCCATTGGAAAGAGCATGATCATCATGGCTGGCATGGTGGCGTACAAGTCGCCGCCGCGCAGATTGCGAGCGCGGCCGGCGAGATTTTCCGCCCGCATTTTCGCCCGCCGGGCCTCGTACTCCTGCATGTACTGTTGGTTGTAAGGAGGGGCCTGCGGTTCTCCGGGTGTGTAGGGAAGGCTATCGTCCCAGACGATATCGCCGCCTCGCTCCCAGATGCCGTTCCAGTCGGGAAGCTGCGGCCACGCGGGAAGCTTTGGAGCGCCGGGCGGGAAATTCGCCGTCTGCGACAACGCCGGCCTGGTCGCCGACACGCTCAGCCAGACCGCAAGGACCAGCAAACACCACCTCATTGCCCGGCCAATCGCATACATGTTCATTGAATTGCCTGTTTGGAAAGTTACCGCAAGTTGCCTGGATCAGTTGGGCGTCGGCGACTCGGTGAGAATGGTGCCGTCGGCCTTGACCGCCTTGACGAGCGCGCCGCCGTTGTCGCCGCTCTTCAGGGGGCTGATGGTGACCGAGAGCTTCTCCCCTGGAGAAAACGTGTGGGGACCGAATCCCTGCCTGACGAGCGTGTTGACGCTGGAGCCCTCGATGCTGTACTCGATCGGCGTGTCGCCCTTCATGACCAACAGGATCAGCCAGCTATGGGGGTTGGTGAACTCCCAAGTCTTGACGGTCCCCTCGAGCTGCACAGGATGCTGCGAATCAAACATCGCGAAGGAATGATGAGCCGACACGGGCGCAGTCGCGCTCACCAAGGCGCCCGCGACAAGCAATCGCAATGACAGGGAGCGCCGCCCAGACAAGGTATGCAACTTCATACTTCTCCTTTCGCCGTGTAAAACCGAGCTCTACGTGCCAACCAGACCGCGGCGATGTTAGTCAGGCGCGAAATATACATGGGCTTTTGTCTGTTTGGTTGATCTTTACCTGCAGCACACACACGGACACACAACGATAAGGTTTGACAGGCATTGATGTGCGCGACGGCGGCACTCAGAATTTCTTGCCCACGGTGATGCCATAGGTGCGCGGCGCCGCATAGCTGGCTGCGGTCGTGCCCGGCGCCTGGTTCACGCTCAACGTGTTAATCTCGTTGGTGAGGTTCTTGCCCCACAGCCGCACGCTGAAACTATCATTCGCCGAGGCCCACAGAATCGAACCGTTGAGCAGACCATAGCCGGGCTGATTCAGCTCGTTGTCCGGTGCGAAGTAATACCTGGAAGTGATCACTGAGTTCAGATTGAAATCCAACGCCCCCGCACCGTGCCTCAGTGGCTGCCGGTAGTCGACATTGATCGTGCCCGTCGCGGTGGGCGTCTCCGGAAGCTGCTTGCCCGTCGCGGACAAACTGCAGACTCCCGTCGGCCCGCTGGGACAAGTGAGAAAGAAATCGGCACCGGGAAACGCAGTGAAATAATCGCGGATCAGCTCTACGCCGGCGCGCACCGTCAATCCCGCCGTCACGGCCGCAGTCAGGTCGAAATCCAGGCCGTACAGGGTCGCAGCCGCGCCGTTGTAGATCTGCGCCTGGCCGTTGACGAAGCGTGATACCTGGATGTTCTTGTAGTCGTAGTAAAAGAGGGAGGAATTTAACAACAGGCGATGCGACAGGGTCTCGGTTTTCAATCCGATCTCGTAGGCCGCGAGCTTCTCGGGGCTGTAAGGGGCATCGCCGTTGGAGAGGTTGTAGCCACCGCTCTTGAAGCCGCGGCTGTCGGAGATATAGCCCATCACGTTATCCGAGAACCTGTGCTCCAGACCGACTCGCCAGGTAGGAACGTTGGTCTTGCCGCTCTCATTGATGCTCGTCGGCGCGAGCGCAACCACGTTAGTGAAGCTGTGTTGATTGCTGGCAACGCTTCGTTCCTCATAGGTATAGCGCATTCCGAGGGTGAGATCGGTACTGGGCAACACCTCCTTGGTGACCTGTCCGTAAGCGGCTACCGAGTTCGTGCGCTCCGTCGAATCATTGCTGACTGAGGTGATGTGGGTCCTCGGATTCACGGCGGGACCGCCGAAAATGGTATTCCCGGGCACATTGCCGTTGGTGGCATAGTAGTAGTAAAGCCCCGTCACCCATCTCCAGGAAGAGCCTGACGGTGAGAGCAGCTGCAGTTCCTCCGTGAGCTGCGTGTCCGCCGAGTGAGTGCGCACGGCGATGATGGGTTGCGGACCGGTATCGATATCGATGTTGTTGATGATCGAATCCTGGCGCCATGCCAGCGTATTCACCAGCGAGGCAAACCCCATCTCCTGATCGACCTGAGCGCTGACACCGCCCCCCTTTTTGTCGCGATGCGGCTGCTCATCATTATCGAGGTCGAATGTCGGCAGGTTGGCGAACCCCTGCGGATAGTAGATGTTTGCTGCGTTGCCGAAGTTACGCAGCGCGCCAATCGTGCTGTGATTCTCGGCGTAATCGAAGATCACCCTGACAGTGGTGCCCTCCGCCGGATTGTAGAGCCACTTCGAGCGCGTCGACAGGTCGAGGCCCTGTTTGTTAATCTGCTCGCCGTTGTAGAGATTCGTGCCCCAGCCGGTCATTTGCTGGCTCGATTGGAAAGCGAAATCGCCGGCGAGCCTGTCTGAGCCTCCCGTGACGTACATCTCCTGCGTCGCCGTGTTGAAATTCCCGTACCCGAGGTTGACCAGCCCCGAAAAGCCGGGCCGCGGATCCAGGGTCACTACCTGTATCAGACCGCCGGTGGCGTTGCGCCCGAACAAAGTGCCCTGCGGGCCCTTCGCGACCTCGAGCTGCGCGATGTTGTTGAAGGTGAGCGCCGAGAAGCTGGCGGACCCGTGATAAACGCCGTCGACATACAGCGCCACCGAATTCTCGATGCCCGTGCCGATCGCGGTATTGCCGACGCCGCGGATGTGCGGCATCGGAGTGCCTTGCGATTGCAGCATTGTCAGACCGGACACGGCATTCGCAAGCTCCGTCGTCCCCGTCACGCCGGCGGACTGCAGGCTGTCGGCGGTCAACGCAGTCACGGTAACCGGGACATCCTGCAGGTTTTCCCTGCGGCGTTGGGCGACAACGACGATTTCCTGCAGCACGTTGTCGGAATCGGTGGACGCAGCTGCCGCCGCCTCTTCGGTTCCGGGCGAGGCCGCCTGCTGTGCCAGCACGAACTGTGGAACCGCCCACAGTGTCAGCGAGATAACGTGCAATGCTCCAACACGGAATTTAAAACGAATACTTCCCAACGCCATTTAAATGCCCCCTACCGTTGATAGTCCGCAGTTTGGCAATTGCTCGAATACCGGGTGCCAGTCGCGAACGCCCCCTGTCCAACACTCCGCGCTCCGTCCAACCCCTGCGGTGCGTGCTCATTTCAACTGATAGTAGATGTGGAAAATTTACAGAGTCAATATATGCCGACGCAAAACGATGCATTTATTTAGTTGTCGATATTTATCGTTGTGTGTTGGTTTATTTACATTCTCGAGGTGCGACACGCTTCGAAATTTTGTTGGTCGCGGGAGCGCAGTAGTGCAGCAAGCCGCGAGCCGCGAAGAAGGCCGCTTCGACTGAGACAGACTGAGGCAACCGGGTGTACGGAAAGAGCTACGCCGAGGTCGGATAGCCCACGTGAGGCGAGGCTGCGCTCGGCACAACGCCCCGTCGCAAAATCAGGCACGCCTCCAGGCCGCCTGCCGGGTGATTGGTCAACGACAGTTCAGCGTCGTTCTTCTGGGCCAGTTGACGCGCGATTGTCAGGCCCAATCCAACACCGGCCGCCCGGCGCGAGGGCGACGAGCCCAGCCGCACGAAGGGCTCGAATACGGCCTCGAGTTGGTCCGGCGGAATTCCCGGCCCATGATCGCGTATCCGGACATGGACTTCGCCGTTCAACTGTCTGGCACAGACCTCGGCAGAACCACCATGATTGATGGCGTTTTCCAACAGGTTGGCGAGACACCGCTGTAACGCCTGAGGTCGTGCTTCAACGTCATAGCCGGAGTGCTCCACCAATGCAACGGCGCACCCGCCTTCGGCAGCGTCGTGCACCACGCTTTCGAGCAGCGAGTCCAGCACCAGGAGCACGAACGGCTCCTCGGCCTGATTGCCGCGTGAAAAGTCGAGGCCTTGCCGCACGAGCGCCTGCATTCGATCGAGGTCGTCTATCAACCGGCTGCGCAGCGCGATGTCCTCAACTCTTTCGAGCTTCAGGCGCAAGCGGGTCAGCGGCGTCTGCAGATCATGTGTGATCGACGCCAGGATGTGTGTGCGATCAATGAGGTGATCGCGCAACCTGGTCTGCATGGCGTTGAAGGCCCGCAAGGCATCACGCACTTCCCTGGGACCGCGTTCGAGCAGCGGCAAGCTGTTGAGATCGCCGCCGAGCGCACCCGCAGCGCGCGATAGATCGTTTAGCGGCGCAGCCGCCATGCGCGCGGCAAAAAAAGCGAGCGCGCCCACGCCGACGGCCAATACCGACAGGAACACGGGATCGAGGCCGCCCGGCAAGCCGAAATTATCGTCCTGCGGCGAGACCAACACGACCCTGATCGTGAGCCCGTCAGCAACGGTTGCCGAAATCAATCGGCAATTCAGCATCATGTAGATGCGACGATCGGCGCCCGGCGGAAAACAAGTCCAAGGTATCACGTGGTCGGCACGAATGCCGGGGCCGATGCGCGAATTCAGCCGCTGCGTGAGCTCGATGTCGGCCTTTTCGATTTTCTCCGCGCCGCTCGCCGGCCGCAGACCGGTGATGCCGCGCGAGATCAACTCCATTCGAAGCGGCGCCGGCGCGCTATTCACCAGTGAGATGAAATCCTGTACGCGATCGGAGATACGTTCCAGCCGGATGCGTCGCAGATCCGCTTGCCGCCGTATGCCCGCCATTCCCAACGCGATGGATGCCGATCCCATGACCCCGACCAGCAGCAACAGGAAAAGGCGTCCGGCCATGGAGCCGAAGTAGCGCTGCAGCATTACTCGAACGTGACCTCGGTGGCGAGCACATAACCCTGGCCACGGACTGTCATGATGAGTTCCGTAGCCCGCGCCTCGTTGTCATCCAATTTCTGGCGCAGGCGGCTGATCTGCAAATCGGCAACCCGTTGGGCGGCGCCATCGCCCGCGACCGGATGCGATGTCAGCGTGAGAAGCTGTTCCCGCGTCAGCACTTGATTGGCGTGTTCGACGAGGAATTTGAGCAGACTGAATTCGGCGCCCGACAACATGACGGCGCGACCTTTGACATCGGTCAGCCGCCGATTCACGAGGTCGAGCGTCCAGCCGCGGAAATGGACCCGCTTCGGTGGCGGTGCCTCCTGTGGGCCGGCCGCGGCGCAGGCGCGCCGCATGACGCTGCGCACCCGTGCCAACAATTCTCTGGGATCGAATGGCTTGGAGATGTAATCGTCGGCACCGACTTCCAGCCCGATCACCCGGTCGATCGCGTCGCTGCGGGCCGTCAGCATGATGATGGGGATGTTGAGGCGGCTGCGGGTGCTGCGACAAAGGGACAGGCCGTCTTCTCCCGGCAGATTCAGATCCAACAAAATCAAATCGACGGTGTGCGCGTTGAGCGCCGTGAACATCGCCGGCCCATCCGAGGCTGTGAGGACTAGATAACCCGCCTTCGTGAGTTGCTGCGCGACCATCACACGAATTTCCTCGTCATCCTCGACGACGAGGATCGTCTGATGCGCAGGACGCGCTGTAACCGTGTCGGTCTGTCCCCTCGACCCGTTTGGAAGGCCTACCCCATTTGCCATCTCCTGCGCCTCTATGCCCGCTCAATTGCGGGTCTGCGACCGCTCCGGTAAGCATAGCACTCCCACCTGTTCGCGTAGATTACGAAATGTGTCGTATGTTAGATGCGTAAATAAACATGACACATAACGACATGAATCGATTAACAAATAAACATATTTTGACAGGCGAGAATCCTTGCTGTGTAAATTTTCCGCCGATATGATCCCGCGGAAGCAGCCTCGGCCGTTCCTGAAGCGGGATTCACGTGTCGCACCTTACGCATCATTGGGCGAATTCGATCGCCAGCACCGCGTTGAGCGGCTGGTTTCAGAGCGAGACCTGGGTGGTCCCCACCTCACAATCCATCCACATCGCCAGCGTATCGGTTGTGTTCTGCTGCGCGGTCATGATCAGCCTGCGACTTCTCGGGCTCAGCGCTTCCGGCCGCAGCGTATCGCAGCTCGTCAATACCCTGGTGCCCTGGATGTACCGCGCGCTCATGGTGTTGCTACTGACCGGTGTTGTTCAGACCATCGCTGAACCTGTGCGTCAGTTCGTGACACCGGTCTTCTGGTGGAAGATGCTCATGATCATCTGTGTGCTGGCGCTAACGGTCTGGTTCGCCCGTGCGGTACGTCGCAATGCGGTGGAATGGGACGCGGCGGCCCGTCCGGCCGGCGCGAAGTGGTTCGCGCTGACATCCCTTGGACTGTGGGTCGGCATCGTCTTCTGCGGCCGATTCATCGGCTACACCTGGGAGCTCTACCAGTGACGCGCGGCGGACCTGTCGGATGAACATGTCCGGTTTACTGTTAGCCGTGGAGCACACCCCGCTCGCCACAGCGATGCGCGGTGAGCTCGGCGGCGAGTGGCTATTCCCGATTGTCGAGACACTGCACGTGATCTCGCTGGCGATGGTGTTCGGCTCCATTGTCATGGTGGATCTGCGCCTGGTGGGTAAGACCTCGCGCGACAGTGCGGTATCGAAGTTGTCCCGCGAGGTGCTTCCCTACACCTGGGGGGCATTCATCTGCGCCATAGTTACCGGTTTGTTGCTGTTCGTGTCCAAGGCGCACGTGTACTTCTACAACTTGCAGTTCCAGCTGAAGTTCCTGTGCATATTCCTGGCTGGCGTGAACATGGCGGTGTTCCACTTCGGCACCTATCGTCACGTCCTCGAGTGGGACATGAGACTTCCTCCACCGCGCGCGGCGCGGCTGGCGGGCGGGCTGTCTATCGCGTTGTGGATCGGTGTGATCTGCTTCGGTCGCTGGATCGGATTCACGACCTGAACGATGTCGCATCCTCTGCACGCCGGAAGTTAAATGCATGCGCGGCGTCGCTTTGTCAGTACTGGCAGTCTGCATCGCCGCTGCCGTGTTCCTGCGCGGCCGATATGTGGAAGCAAATCTGCTGCGGGCGGATCCAGGCAGCACACCGTCCGATGCGGCTCTCATGCGTTTCGCGACCGGCCGCGGCCGGTCACTCTTCGATGTCCGTTGCGCGAGCTGCCATGGTCGAGCCGGCCACGGCGATCGGGCCAAGGGAATACCCGATCTGACCGATGACGACTGGCTGTACGGCACCGGCCAGGTCATCGATATCGAGCGGGTGATTGACTATGGCATTCGCTCGCATCACCCCAAGGCCTGGAATCTCGCTGTCATGCCGGCCTTCGGCCGCCCGCGGCCGAGCGAGGCGGACGCCAAGATCGTCCCGCTCGCGCCGCCACAGATCAGCGACCTCATCGAGTTCATTCTCCATGAGCAAGGACGGAATGGCGACAGCGCGGCGGCGGCGCGAGGCGCGTCGCTGTATCGAGGCGCCGGCGGTTGCTACGACTGTCATTCGATGGACTTGCGGGGCGATGCGGCGATCGGAGTGCCGAATTTGATCGACCACGTCACCCTCTACGGCGATGGCAGCCGCCAGGCGCTGTTCATGTCCATCGCCAATGGACGCTCGGGCGTGTGCCCCGCCCGGGCCGGGCAGATCAGCCCGGCGGGCATTCGCGAACTTGCCCTGTATGTCTATTCGCTTTCCCACTCGTCTGTCGGATCGAAACATGACAACTAGTGTGTTTGAAGGCCGCTCCTGGGGCCAGCTTGCGCAGGTAAACTCCAAACGATCCTTCTTCCTCGCGATTTGCGGCGCGCTGACCGGCCTGCTGCTGGCGGCGTACGTGTTGTTTACGGCGCGCGGCACGTCGACGCTGATGGTAGCGGCGGAGGATGTGGCGCTGGTCAACCAGCAACCTGTTTCGCGGAGCGACTATCTCATCCAACTGCAGAGTCTCTACAACGTCGCTTACTCGCATGCAACGCGCGAGCAACGTCAAAAGGTCCTGAACGACATGATTCGGGAGGAATTGTTCGTCCAACGAGGCAAGGAACTGGACGTGGCGTCGACCGATCCCGACGTGCGCAACGCCATGGTCAATGCAGTGGAGCTGGAAATCGCTTCGGATGCCATCACCTCGCAGCCCACCGAGGCAGCTCTGCGCGACTACTACCAGGCGCACCCGGAGCGTTATGCAACCGAGGGCATCATGACAGTGGAGGACTATATATTCCCCTCGAGCGGCACTGCGGTATCTCAGGCGATCGACACTCTGAAGAACCAGGCGCCAACACCGGATCTCATCGAACGATTCGGCGGCAAGAGCTCCGGCAAGGTCGGCGACCAGGAGTTCTACTTTGCCGCCCGCATTCATCTGGGCCCCCGCCTCTTCGCGGCCGCCCAGGGCTTGTCGCAGCGTGACGTATCCGCCCCCATCGAAATGTCGGACGGGATTCACGTTCTGTACATGCAACGCAACATCAGGCCGGCGCTCCTGGACTTCGTCTCGGCCCGCGACAGAGTGCTGAGCGACTATCGCAACGAGCGTATCCACCACCTGACTACCGGAGCTGAAGCGTTCCTGCACAAGCGCGCCAATATCCTCATTGCTGACGACCTGCGTTGATGCACGCCACTTTCCGCTGGGTCGTGCTTGCGCTCCTGTTCGCCGCCGGCTCAGCGGCAGGCCATACGCGCAGCCAGTCGCACTCCGTCTGGGAGATTAACGGTACGGCAGTGGACTTGGTGATGACCATTCCGACAATCGAGACGGATCGCCTCGGTGAAGGGCCGACGGCTTCCTCCGACGAACGAATCAAAGCCTATCTGACCGCTCGGGTCTACCCGATCGCGGCTGGCCAGCGCTGCGCATTGCTCCCGCCGGTCGAGACGCTTGCAGCGCTGTCGGGGTACCACAAGTATGATTTCACGTTCAAATGCGCTACAGCCGAGGATCTGCAGCTCTACTCCGCGGCATTCTTCGATTTGGTCCCGAGCCACACCAATTTCGCACAGATCCAAGATGCGGCAAGCGGCGAATTTACCGAGCAACTGATCACCAGCGAGCACCGGACGGTACAGGTGACCGGTGGATTGGACGGCCGGCTCAAGAGCGCCCGCTTCTTCGAATTCGTCCGCATGGGGACGATGCATATCTTCACGGGCGTCGATCACATGTCGTTTCTGCTGGGCTTGGTGTTGATATCGCGCCGGCTTCGGGACCTGGTGTTTGTGGTCACCGGCTTTACCATCGGCCACAGTCTCACCCTGGCGCTCGCTGTGACGGGGATCCTCCGGCCGCACGCGGAATACATCGACGCGCTGGTGGCGCTCACGATTGCGTTGATCGGAGCAGAGAATATCGTCGTTCAAACTCGGAACGCGATGCCTGTCGCCGTGATCGCCGGCGGCGCCATGGCGGTCATGGCGGCAGCCGCGTGGCTGGGATTCGGCGGCCTACCGGGCCTGTTATCGCTCGGCGCCGGCCTGTTCACAGCCAGCTACCTCGTGATCTCCGGCAACCTGGGCGATGCCGGGCGCGTGCGCATGCTCATCACCCTGGTCTTTGGTTTGATCCATGGCTTCGGATTTGCCGCAGACCTGTTGGAGCTGCAGCTGCCCCCCGATCGCCTGGCACAACTGCTGGTAGGCTTCAACCTCGGTGTCGAGATCGGGCAGTTGACCCTCGTCATCGCTGCGACGCTGCTGGTGGTGCTGTTGCGAAAACTCCGACTCGAGCTGCCGCGCCCCATCGTGGTCGACGTCGCGTCGGCATTTCTGGTTGGCCTGGGTGTATTTTGGTATGTCAGCCGAAGTTACGCTTGAACAGTACTGTGTTGCGTTCCCCGCTGAGAGCCTCAGCGCCGACTGAGTTCACCGGCAACCTGCTCGAGCCGCCGCAACTGGCGCTCCAACGTCTTGATCTCGCGCTCATCGATGCCCGCCAGCAACTGCGTCTCGTACTCGAGTGCCAGCGGCGCGATTTGACCGTAGAGACGTTCGCCGGATGCCGTCAGAACCAGTCGATGCGAGCGCCCGTCACTCGAGTTGGGTTCGCGTTTTATCAGCGAGCGCTCGAGCAACCCCTGTGCCGCACGAGTGACAGTGACCTTGTCCATGATCGTGCGCTCGCAGAGAACTTGCGGTGTTAAAGGACCCTCTTCCGCGAGCACGGCGATCAGGCGCCACTGAGGAATCTTCAGATCGAACCGATCCTCATAGGCGCGGGCGATGAGGTTGGAGACGGCGTTGGCCGCGACCGACAATCGGTACGGCAAATAATCCTGCAGTCGCAGTTTTCTCTTTACGCTATTCGGCATCGGCCGCCGTCAACACGCGGCCAACCGCGGCACCAAATCCGATCCGGGCAAGACCCGGCTGCACGGCGTAGCCGCGCAGAATCACTGCATCGTCATCCTCGAGAAAACGGCGTGTCTCACCATTCGCCAGGTGCACCGCCTCCGTGCCCCCACGAGACAGTTCGAGCAACGATCCAGCCTCGCCGGGCAGCGGCCCCGATTGCGTGCCGGTGCCGAGCAAGTCCCCCGGCTGTAGGTTGCATCCATTCACTGTGTGGTGCGCGACCATCTGGGCTGGCGTCCAGTATGCATGTTTGAAGCTGCTCGCCGAGAGCCGCGAGGGCGCCTGCCCCGCCTGCCGCATCGACTGCGACTCGAGATAGACCTCGAGTTGAATGTCAATGGCGCCTCGACTGCGCACCAGGGGCGAGTCGAGATAGGACAAGGGCTGCGGGTCCGTCGATGGTCGCTCCCAGCCGGTGCGGTAGGGCTCCAGGGCCTCGAGAGTTACGATCCACGGCGAGAGGGTGGTGGCGAAATTCTTGGCCAGGAAAGGACCCAGCGGCTGGTACTCCCAGGTTTGCAGATCGCGGGCAGACCAATCATTCAGCAGACACAACCCGAATATGTGCGACTCGGCGTCCGCGATGTCGATGCGCGAGCCGAGCGCGTTGCCCGATCCGATGAACACGCCGAGTTCGAGTTCGTAGTCCATGCGTTTGCTTGGACCGAGGATGGGCGCAGTTGCGCCGCTCGGAAGAATCTGCCCCACAGGGCGTGGAAACTGGTGGCCTGACGTGACAATGGAGGATGCGCGACCGTGATAGGCGATCGGCACCCACTTGTAGTTAGGCAACAGTGGATTATCCGGACGAAGCAGACGCCCGACCGCGGTCGCATGGTGAATCGACGCATAGAAATCCGTGTAGTCACCGATGCGCGCCGGAAGTGCATATTCTGCCTCCGCCTGAGGTACGAGACAGTTTTTTAGCGTTTCCTGTTGGGGAGATTCTCGCCTCAATGCACGTGAGAGTGCGAGGCGCAGCGTCGATGATGCCTCGGGGCCAGCGGCCATGAGTTCATTCAGCACGGAACCTGTGGCCAAGATGGCCGCGTCGGCAGCCGCCGTACCCACAGTCGATGCGCGGAACGCACCCGCCGCGAGCGCGGCAGCGAGGTCGAGAACCTGGTCTCCGATCGCAACTCCACCGCGAAAACGCTCGGCGCTCGAGCGGCGGCGGAACACGCCGAACGGCAGGTTCTGAATCGGGAAATCACTCCCGGGCGCATTGGCGGATTCAATCCAACTCCCGAGCTGCGCGTCGTGTGTCTCGTTGAGATTCATGTGGACTGCGCCGATCAACGCTGCCGGGGATCGAAACGCCTCTCGACCCCCTGCCAGCACTCGCCGTAGTCGCGTTGCAGTAACGGCGAATCCAACGCAATGCGCGTGGGCCGGATGATGGAGCGAGTCTCGAACATAAAGGCCATGGTATCGGCGATGCGCGCCGGCCGGGTGGTGTCCTCGCGGCTCGCCCGCTCGAATGTTGCGGCATCGGGTCCGTGGCCGCTCATGCAGTTGTGAAGCGAAGCGCCTCCTGGCAAAAAGCCTTCAGCCTTCGCATCGTAGACGCCGTGGATCAGTCCCATGAATTCGCTTGCAACATTGCGGTGAAACCAAGGCGGCCGGAAAGTGTGCTCCATTGCGAGCCAGCGCGGCGGAAAGATCACGAAGTCGATGCTGTCGACACCGGGTGTGTCGGTGATGGACTGCAGCACCAGAAAGATTGACGGGTCGGGATGGTCAAAACTCACGGAGCCGATGGTGTTGAAGCGGCGCAGGTCGTACTTGTAAGGGACGTGGTTGCCGCGCCACGCTACAACGTCGAAGGGTGAATGTTCCATCCGGGCTGCCCAAAGCGCGCCACCAAACTTAGCGATGAGCTCGTAAGGCTCGTCGCGGTCTTCGTACCAGGCTACGGGGGTTTGAAAATCGCGCTGGCAGGCGAGCCCCTCCGAGCCGATCGGTCCCAGGTCCGGCAACCGAAACGCTGCGCCGAAGTTCTCGCATACATAACCCCGCGCCACGCCGTCCGGCAGCTCCACGCGGAATCGCACGCCGCGTGGGATCACGGCGATCTCGAGCGGGGCGATGAGCATTCGTCCAAGCTCCGTCACGAGCGCAAGCCTGCCTTGTTGGGGCACGATCAACAATTCGCCGTCGGCATCGTAGAAAGCACGTGTGGTCATCGACCGGTTCGCGCCATAGACGTGGATGCCACATCCGCTTTGCCCATGCGGATCGCCATTGCCCCCCATCGTAATGAGGCCCTCGATGAAATCCGTCGGCTCACTCGGAATCGGTAGCGGATTCCAACGCAGCTGATTCGGTGGCGTCTCGACCCCGGCAAAGTCACCAACGATGTGCCCGTTGTCTATGCGTCGGAAGGTCCGGTGTTTGGCCGCCGGTCGAATGCGATAAAGCCACGTGCGCCGATTCGACGCGCGGGGCGCTGTGAAGGCGGTACCCGATATGACCTCAGCGATGAGGCCGTAAGGGCAGTTCTGAGGCGAGTTTTGTTCGGGCAAGGCATCCGGGAGCGCCGCCGTGGCGAACTGGTTGCCGAAGCCGGCCTGATATCGCAGCGAGACTGGATCCGGATCGGGCGCAGAAAGCTCTTCAGCCGAAGCGCCGCGTTCCTGCGTCGCATTCACCACACTGCTCATGATGTCCTCTGTGCCTCCTTCTCGGCCGACAACACACCCCGGCGGATCTGATCGAGCTCGAGCGATTCAAACAAGGCTTTGAAGTTACCCTCGCCGAAACCTTCGTTGCCCTTGCGCTGAATGATCTCGAAGAAGCAGGGTCCAACCACATTCTGCGTGAAAATCTGTAACAAAAGACCTTGATTCTGCGTGGGCGCGCCGTCTATCAGGATACGCCGCGCGCGCAGGCGATTGAGGTCCTCCCCGTGTCCGGGCACGCGCCCCTCCACGCCCTCATAGTAGGTGTCAGGGGTATCCTGGAATTTGACGCCCCGCTCCCGCATGCGATCCACAGTCGTACAGATCTCGTCCGTCCCGAGCGCAACATGCTGGATGCCTTCGCCGCGGTAATCGCGCAGAAACTCCTCGATCTGCGACCGGTCGTCCTGGCTCTCATTGAGTGGAATGCGGATCTTGCCGTCAGGACTGGTCATGGCCTTGGAGATGAGCCCGGTGACCTTCCCCTCGATATCGAAGTAGCGGATTTCACGGAAGTTGAACACGCGCTCGTAAAAGTCCGCCCAGGTCTTCATGTTGCCGCGATGGACATTGTGAGTGAGGTGATCGATGTACGTGAGGCCAGCGCCACCGACCGCCTCGCCCTCCAGGGCTCCGGGAATCCCCACGAAATCAACATCGTAGATTTCCCGCGCCCCATAGCGATCCACGAGATACAGGTACGACCCGCCGATTCCCTCGATTGCCGGAATATTGAGCTCCATCGGGCCGACTGATCCCTCGATCGGACGCGCGCCGCGCTCGACCGCGAGCGCAAGTGCCTTCGCGGCATCGTGCACGCGGAACGCCATGGCATTGATGGAAGGACCGTGCGCGCCACGGAATCCTGCAGCTTGACCGCGTGGCTCCATGTTCAGGATGAAATTAACGTCGCCTTGCTTAAAGCGCAGCACGTCCTTGGACCGATGGCGCGCTACGGCGGTGAACCCCATCGCCTCGAACGACTCACGCAGTGCCTGCGGGTCTGGACTCGTAAACTCCACGAATTCGAACCCGTCAGTGCCGAGCGGGTTGGCATAAAGTTCCTGTCCCACGGTTCGTACCCCTCTGGCGTCGGAAGCCCAATGTATCTTCGGGCCAGAGCTTACACTAGTTTCAATTGAAACTACATAGGGATCAGTACAAACCCACCTTCCCTCGCAGCGCATCGAAGATGGCCTGCGTGCGGTAGCCCACGCCGGCTTTGAAGACATGAGACATGCGCTGCAAGGCTGTCAGGTCGGAAACGGGGTCACCGTCGATCAACAGCAGATCGGCTCGCTTGCCCACCTCAACCGAACCGACATCGGAATCCCGACCCAGAAAGCGCGCCCCGTTGAGCGTGCAGATTTGCAGGGCTTGCGCAAACGGGAATCCGCCTTGCACCATCAGCTCGAGTTGCCGGCGCGCGGAGAATCCGGGAATGACTCCGCCGAATCCCGTCGGATCGGTGCCTGCCATGAGCAGGCCGCCCTTGCGCACGAACCGGCGCTGCATGCGAACGAGGTTGGGAAGAAGGTCTGCATTGGTTTTGGCAAAGGGCGTCGACTGCATGGCCGACCACGTTTGCTCGTAAGAGGCGCGCAGCTGCGGGGTCAACAGCTCGAGGGCCACATCGGGAGCCTGCGGCGCTCCCGCAGTCAATGTCTCGAATATGGTGAGTGTCGAGGTCAGCGCCACCTTGCGCGCGATCAGGTAGTCCATCAGTTCGCCGATCTGCGGGCCGTCGGGATCGATCCTGGCAATCGAGCTCAGCGTCACGGGAAACGGCGGGCAGACATCGGGTTTCTTGTTCGGCACGAAATCCGTCAGCACCTCGAAGTCGTGCTCCAGATTGTCGATACCCAGATCGGCCGCTTCACGATAAGTGACCGAGCACAGATGCCCCGTGATTTTCAGGCCGCGAGCATGGGCCGCGTCGATGGCTGCTTTGAGCTCCGCTCGCGTAATCTGGGTATAGGCCTTATAGGAATGTACTCCCTCATCAGCCCAGAAGTTCACGATGCGCGCGGCTTCATCAGGTCCCGAAAGTCGCGGCAGCATGGGGATCTCCTCACTCGGCCCTCCCAGGTAGGGCCCGGTGACATCGATGTCGGGACCTGGCTGCCGGCCTGCGTCGATGGCGCGACGCACGTTGAGGTCAGCATCCGCAGACAACGTCCCAGCCGTTCGCATCGTCGTCGTGCCGCCCGCTAAGTAGAGACGTGAGAAGCTGTACGGTAGTTGGACATAGGCACCCTGACGGGTTGACGGATAAAACATATGCTCGTGGACCAAGACGAATCCCGGCAGTAAGGTCTTGCCGTGACCGTCGATGATCGTAGCGCCAGACGGTGGCTCGAGCTTCCCGGCGGGCGCGATCGCGGTAATGCGGCCATCCTTGACCAACACCGTCACGTCGCGCTTTGGCGCGGAGCCCGTGCCATCGACCAGCTGGATGTTCGTGAAAGCGATGACAGGCTCATCGTAAGCCACGTAGCTTGCGTCCTCCTTCGAGAACTTTCGAGCCGGCGCCGTAGTAGAGGATTGGGTGATCCCTATCGTGATCAGTCCCAGCATGAGTAGGACGCCGAGAGTGGCTTGGATCCGCCGATGCATGTTCGAAGCTCCTGTCTGATGGATTGGCGGTGGCGGCCGTCGCACGCCCCGCCCGTCGCTCGTTTTCCGAATCGAGACGTTACTAATCACAGATGCAGGTTGACTCCGAGGAAGAAACGGCGGCCGAGAATATCCCCATAGTTGAGTGTCGGGTAGGACGGCATCTGGTCGGTCAGGTTGATGACGCCGGCACGGATCGTCAGCTCGTCGGTCAACTGATACGCCGTCGAGATACTGTGCTGTACATTGGCAGCGATCCAGGGAGTAGGCGTGTTCTCCGGCGTCGCCGTCGTGGTGGCCAACGTTCGTGGCAGATAGTAGAGCTCGTACGTCAAACGCAGCTGTCTCCAGGTATAAGCCGCATCAAAGCGTCCGACCCAGCGCGGGTCGAGCACAGAACCCGCAAGCCTCGTCAGGTCAGTTCCCGTCACCGAGATATCGTTCACGTCGTTGTGCGTTACCTCCAGATTCAGATTGAGATTGTAGCGCTGGTAGTTGACGTTGTACGTCTCGCCCTTGTAGGACTGAGAGCCGGCATTGAAGAAAGTGGAGGTCGCCGAGACGATGTCGCCGTTCGAATTGCGTGTGAACGTGCTGCAGGCAGGGTTGCGCGCCGGTCCGGTTGTGTCGTAACAGGCTTCCAGGAAGTTCTCCGGCGTAAACTGCGACAGCGCATTGATCAGCTTGATCTCGATCCGGTCGGCCACGATGCTGAGTCCGGGCAGGAAGGGCGGTTGCAACACCGTTCCGAAGGTCCAGGTGTGCGACACCTCGTTCTTCAAATTCGGATTGCCCGCGCTGGTGACCTCGGCCGTGCTGAAATTCTGCGCCGGATCCTGGTAGTTCGTCAGCGAGCCCTTACCACTGTTATAGGACGGATGTGCGGCGAATTCCGCTTCGCAATTGGCCAGCCGTACGGCCGGATTCGGTCCAGCGTTGATTCTCCGGGAATCGCACGGGTCCGTCGTCACACTGCCCAGCGCCGTAACCGTCGGCGCAAAGACTTCGTTCAGGTTGGGGGCGCGAAAGTTCACGCTGCGCGAGCCGCGAAGCGTCACGCCGGGTACGACTGTCCAGCGCAGCCCCGCCTGCCAGAGGTTGGCGCTGCCGGCGAGCGAGTTGTCGACGAAACGATAGGCGCCTTCGAGCTCGAGAGCATTCACGCCGGGGACGGTGAAGTCCTTGCCCATGATGGGTATGAGCAACTCGGTCGAGACCTCGTTCGTGTGGTAGGAGCCGGACGTCGACGCCGTCGGTACCCCACCCGGCGCGAGCCCGAGAAGCGAGTCCTGCGTCGGGTCGAAGTTCGCGGTCTCCTGGCGGTGCTCGTACGTCGTGCTGAACTTGGCCTGGCCGGCGGGAAGCGACGTGATCGGTCCCCCGAGAGTGGCAAGATAGTCATCCTCAGTCAGGACCTGCTCGTTGCCGAACACCCCGGTGACGTAGTTCTGCTGCGCCGCGCTATAGGGCCCGGAGCCGAACGGATTGATCGGCTGACAGGCCGGGTTCACCACCGTCGTGGCATTGATCGCACACACGATGTTGGGATTGGCTGCCGTGCCGATGTTCACGGCATTCAGCGCGTTGTTGAGATTAGTGACGATCACATCGTCATAGTTGAAAGTGCTGTGCGAATGGCCGCGGCTGGCGGAAACGCTCCAGTCGAAATCGCGATTCAACCACGAGAAGTCGCCGTCGAGCGCGAGGAGAGCACGCAGTGTGTCCGTGTCCGTAATGCCCGCATAGCTCGGCAGCAGCCCTGCCCAGTTCTTGGACAGATCGACTGCGAAACCGGGCACGGCCTGCGACAGCGGCGGAACGCCCGGACTGCCCTGAGCCATCCACAGTCCCGCCAGGCTGGGTCCGAAGGACGATGCGAGATAGTTATAGATCGTAGTGCGGGCCGAAGCCGGCAGATACGGATTGTTCGCATTGATGATGACGGCGCCAGCGCCGGACGCCTGGTTGTTGAGGACAGTATTGCCTACGTTGATCGCATTTGGATCGTTGCCGCGGGTATGCCCGTAGGTGAGCTCCATGGACAGCTTGACGTTGCTCGCGAGATCCAGATGTCCCAACACGTTGACGACGCGCCGCTCCACTCCGGAATACAGCGATCCCAGATTCTGATAGGAGTATCCGTCACCGCCGCTCGCGAACACCGGGTTCACGGAACCCGCGGGAGTGCCGGCCGGGAATGTGCCGGGGTTGTAGGGAATCAACGCGCTGCCGGCGGAGTTGAACTGTGTCGGGATGCCGCCCTTGGCGAAGCTCTGGCCATTCTGGGTCACGAAGAAGCCGCCGCCAAAGGCCGCCTGGTAGGCGCCGGCACCCGTGCCCGGTGGCGTGACGAACAGGACGCCATTGTTGTTGAACTCCCAGAAATGGCTGTTGTTCACGCCCGCCACCGAGGAGATCCCGCCATTCGGGCCTGCATAGAGCGGATTACTGTCCGCCGCGGTGTAACCGATGGCCGCCGTATCGGCCGACCGGTCCGACTGCATGAGGGGCTTTGTCTTGGACCATTCCAGATCGACCGCGATGTTGCCCTTGTCGTCGTCGAAGTTCGTGCCGAACGTGCCGCGCACGCTGTTCTGCGGATAATCGTGCTTGGAGGTTAGCCCGGTTTGAGCGTCGAATTCCGCGCCCGTGAAGTGATCTTTGAGGACGTAGTTGACGACACCGGCGATGGCGTCCGAGCCGTAGACCACCGAGCCTCCGGCCTGAACCACCTCCACTCGCTGGAGGAGCCCTGTGGGGAGCATGTTCGTGTCGACCGCGGGATCGACATTCTTTCCAGAGCCGTCGTTGTGGGCAACGACCGAATCCACGAAGCGCCGCCCGTTCACGAGCGTCAGAGTACGGCCGGGCCCAAGGTCGAACAAGTTGGGAAACTGCTGGCCGCTGCCACTGCTCTGGCCGTTATTCGGCGTGACTGGTTTTGACGGCGCCATCGCCGTCAGGGCGTTGAGGGCATCGCCGGCCTGGGTATAACCACGATCGGTCAAGGTCTGCGCATCGACGATAGTCAACGGCTCGTTCGTCGTGGTATCCGAGGCCTCGCGGCGAATACGGGAGCCGGTGACGACGACTTCCTCCAAGGTAATAGGCCCTCCAATCGCGGGCTCAGGAGTTGGGCCAGCGCTGGGCTGCTCGTCGGCGGTGGCGGTACGAGCCAGAAGGAGGGCCGTGGCCACCGACAGTGCCACGGTGTTACGCATTCTCGACGAGTGACTCATGAATTCTCCGTTGGATAGACCCTTCGATAGACCCCTGCTGCTCCAACAAATAGCCGCGGCAGCGCGCTGTCTTTTTCGTAACGCCCCCGCGTCAATCTGCTCAACCCGGTCGCTGTTGTTTGATCCACACGGCGCAGTCCGGACACGGAAGCGGCTGCGCTGCATTTGCAGGCGATGATGCTACAGCCACTCGTTTGCAAAGACTGTTCGTTATAGGGGCGCGCACGGCCTTTCGGCGCATTATTTATTCGTGCGGCAGGCGCTTCGGTGATGAACCTGCCGGCGTCGTCCAAAAGCCACAACCGTGCCGCCCGGCCACCGGCCCTGCACTCACGCAACTTGCGGCCAACACCTAAATTTCGCAGTCCGCATGGCTCGCGCGAGTGTTGCGCTGCCATTGATAACCTGACACCAACTTGCCCGCAGGAATGAAGCTCACCGAGCTCTCCACTCCCGCACGCCGAATCCTCATGACCAGCGGCTTGTCAGCATCCTTGAAGGTGGGATCACCCAGGTCCGGTGCGTCGAGGACTTCGTCGCCGTCCTGTAGTCCGGCCAGGGCGGCAGGCGAGCCCGCCACCAGCCCCTTGATGGTCCGCTTGGAACCGCTGAGTGAGACCACATCGAAGCCCGGCTCGAGCGGTCGGCCGAGGCTGGCCTTCACCGGCCGGAAGCACGGCCCGAACGCGCTGGGTGGTGGCGTCAACGTCTTTCCGGCTACCATGTCTACGTAGTCTTTGACACCTCGCGGACCCAACTCCTTGCCGATGAGCGCCTCCCAATCCGCGACGGTGGGCGCCTCGCCCGCCCCACGGCCGGCAGCCCGCGTACGCTCGAGCAGCTTCAATACGACATCGTCGAGACTTCTCTTGTGACCCGACCGGGCGCGAATCCGCGCGTCAACCGCCGCCAGATACATGAAGCCCCGCCCGTAAGGCACATGACCCGCACGTGAATCCTTCCAATAGATCGCATCCGCCGCGCGGTTTGTGAGGCCTTGCAAAGGATTCATGTAGTAGCCGGAGGCGTGCTCGTTCACGCGCTGCAGGAACTCCTCGGGCGTGATGAGACCGGCCCGATGCGACAGCACTACGGAGTAATACTCGGCCGCACCCTCGGTGTACCACGAAGTGTCCGCATGGTCGCCCGCGAGCTCGGGCCAGTTATGCACCATCTCATGTGCAATGAGCCCTTCCAGACCCTCGACCGTTGGCGGCTTCGACGCGCTGTAGCCGAACATGAATGATCGGGTGAGCGCCGTGCCGCCGCCGTTGGCAGGCGTCTTGCGCATGAAGACGCGGTACGAGCCCCCATCGTCGTGAAAGAAAACCGACATGTGCTCGAAGAGCTTCTGGATCATGCTGGCCGAGGCCACCACGTCGAAGGGCGGATCCGACAGCCAGTACAACGCGAAATTTCCGCTGGGCTGCGCCGGATAACTGTGCACCGGACCCGCGAAATAGAAGGTCGTGACGAGCCTCTCGGCAGGCGCAGTTACGCTCACATCACCCTCACCAAGGCTCCAGATGCCACGCGAGCCTGCTGGCATATCGGTCAGATCCCAGTGCACGTGCAGGCGATAGGGCTCGGTGTTGGTAGGAACCGCAAGAAAGGTCCACCCCGCGCCGTGCACACCGCCAGCCTCCTCCCGCAGATCGAACAGCGGTCCGGTTCTGGTCGCCGCGGTCACAACACGTGGTGGAGCGCGGTAGTGAAGAGTTACATCCCCAGACGTCGAACGTGTCGGTAGCCAGTCACGATTGGACAGGAAAGAGGTGGGCGGAGCGTCTTTCTGTGTAAGTGCCAACGTACCCAGCGCGTCCTTGGCCTGGATCGCATCGCCGTCATAGCGCGCGGTCGGAATTGACGCGACCACCAAGGGCATACGAAGCAGCGTAGCGCCCGCGGCAACGTTGGGGTGCCCGATCACCATGCTGACGTCCACATAGTCGACAGTTCCGTCGTTGCTATGTGGCTCGAGAACGAGACTCAGGGAGGGAGCTGACATTGCCGCTCCGGTGTCTGACGTGACTGAGCCCACGCGCGGCGTGTCAGCCATGGCGCTGCCCCCTAACAGAAAACCAAGTGCGGCAGTCGTCACAGCTCGCCAGTTTCGTGACGCTTGCGAGCTCATTGTTGATTCGCGGAGGCGGCTGCCTCTGTGATGAACCTGCCGATGTCATCGGAGAGCTGCAGCCGCGTCGGCTGGTCGCGGTACATCATGTGCCCGCCTTCATAGCAGCGGTTCGTGAAGCGACGGGACAGATCCGTCTCCAATTTCGCCACCATCAGGAGGTTCCCCTCGCACATGTTCAGGGAGTCATAGCGTCCGGCGGCGACGAAGACGCGCAGCCGGCGATCGATGTGCATCGCGTTCTGCAACCAGGGCTGCGAGTTTGGCGGACCTCCACCGGCTTGCATACGGGCGAGCAGAACCGGTGTGACGTCCGTATGGTCGTACACCCAACGCTCGCCGGTGCTGCGCCGCGCAGGGCCCGGACGTGGCATGTAGCCGTCCTCGAGGCCGGTGTACGCCAGGTCGGTGTTATATCCGAGCTCGTCGCGTAGATAGTCCGCTATGAAGCTCTTGCGCGACGGATTCTCTTGCACCGTGCCGATGATCCTCATGTCATACGTATCAAGCACCTTGTCCGGTTGATCTCCAAACAAACCGTGGAGGTAATCGTGATTGGACATGACGAGCGTCTTGTGATCGATCTGCTCGGGTCGGACGCCGGTGAACCGAGCCAGGTCCGCGACAATGCGCTCCTTCTCGGCCTCGCTGAGACTCTCGACGTGACCAAGCGCGGGCATATACGTTGAGGTGATCCACTCGTTGACTTGTTTCAAGGTGGCCTCGCGGTCCCGCATCAAGTCCGGAGCCAGCTTGTGATGGAAGAAGGCAGCCGCCGTGCGAGCCGGGATATACATCGCGTCGGTGAACTCGAAGGGCATTTGCGATCCAGGGACGCCGCCTGAGATCAGAATAGCTCCGCGGACCCCCTCGCCGCGCTCGACGAGGATCTCCGTAGTGCCGTTCACGCGCCAAGTCCCGTAGCTCTCGCCAGCCAGAAACAGCGGCTGACGCGCGGCGCGGAACCTGGCGCGGTAATCCCGGATGAATTCGGCGGTGGCAGCGAAGTCCCCCAGCGTGGACAGAAACTCACGATCGTATCCGGGCTGCGTGGGTCGGCTGAAACCCGTGCCCACGGGATCCATGAACACGAGGTCGCTCGTCCTCAGCAGCGTCTCCGCATTGTCAACAAAACCCGTTTTCTCCAGACGCCGTGGACCGAACATCTCCGTATGCACCAGGAGGGAGTTGACCGTCGGTCCGCCGTTCCAGATGAAAGTAAGCGGCCGCACCGCTCCGTCGCTCTTTAACACGTAGGCGACGAAGAAGATGTACCCCCTGACCTCGCCGCTCTCATCGTTACGGATCGGCAGCCGGCCGGCGCGCGCTTCGTATTTCAGGACACCACGGGCTGTCTGGATCTGATGACGGGTGACGACGATCGGCTCGTCTCCCGAGACCAGCGCAAGTGTCTGCGCCAAGGCAGCGCCGACCGGAAAAAAACTCATCAGGAGCAAAGTCACTGCCAGCGCGACGGCACGGCGACCGGGTTGATTGCGAAGCATCGGGTCCTCTCGAGGCTGTTAGTGTGTCATGCAGGCGCGCCTTGCCCCCCGGCAAGCCCTGGCGAGCTTAAGAGACCCCGCAGGGTTTTTTCTGTCCAAATTGATCCTCCAGGGCGTCAGGGGGAATAAATTATGCGTACACACCGCCCTCCTCGAATTGATCCTGGGCACGTCTCTGCAATTGCACGACAACAGCGTGTCCGGCCCTGATACGCATTGTTTATGCGTCGAGGCGCCTACTCGGCAGCTACAACGAAAAGAAACTGCGAGCGGCTCCGAATAGAATTTGATCGCTATCGGGTTGGGGGGCGGAGCGCGCATCTGTGCACTGGCGCGCCGGGTATCGAAAGAAGCCGCGTAGCAGGTTGGAGGAGACTAATGAGAATCAGAGCGCTGGACGCGCAGACCATCCGTGGACTGGTGTCCTACGAAGAGCTGATACCGCTCATGCGCACGACGCTGGCCGCTGTTAGCCGTGGCGAGGCTGAGCTCCCTCTGAGATGGGCGTTACAGTTGCCCAAAGAAGCGGGCATGCTCGTGATGATGCCCGGCTACCTTGGACCGGAGGCGAGCGCGGGAATCAAGCTTGTGAGTCTCGTGCCGAATGCTGCTATGAACGGACGGTCGAGTCACCTCGGTGTCGTAATGCTTTACGACGCCGATGGCCTGGTCCCGGTAGCGATGCTCTGCGGCTCGACCGTCACGGCGCTGCGCACGGCAGCGACAACAGCCTGCGCGACCGATGTGCTCGCACCGACCAGCGCTCGGACTCTGGCGATACTCGGGAGCGGCGAACAAGCTGACGCCCACCTCTCGGCCCTGCAGCTCGTCCGCCATTTTGTCGTTGTACGAATCTGGAGCCGCACTCCGGCCCATGCCGCAGCATTGGCGGCGCGATATGAGTCGAGTGGGTTGCGCATCGAGGTTTGCAACTCGGTCGCTGCCGCGGTCGACGCGGCCGACGTGATCTGCACGTTGACCC
Source organism: Gammaproteobacteria bacterium (assembly GCA_034668025.1). Lineage (GTDB taxonomy): Bacteria > Pseudomonadota > Gammaproteobacteria > Steroidobacterales > Steroidobacteraceae > 13-2-20CM-66-19. The sequence goes on from JAXDQF010000297.1 coordinate 41,055, forward strand.
ACTCGCCGACATCGATTCTCCCGGGAAATCTGGTCCAACCGGGAGTGCACGTCAACCTGGTCGGCGCGAGCGGACGCGGCAGATCCGAAACCGATGACAATCTGGTCGCCCGATCGCGTTTCTTCGTGGATTATCGTCCCGCCGCACGGAGTCAGGCGGGCGAGTTGCTCGGGGCGATCGAGCGAGGAATCGTCTCAGAGGAACATATCGCGGGCGAGATTGGCGAAGTGATCGCAGGCAAGCGCCCGGGTCGCACGTTGGTCACAGACTTGACCGTCTTCAAATCGGTCGGCATCGCTGCCGAAGACATTGCGCTGGCGGCGCATACTTACCGCAAAGCCGAGCGGCTCGGTCGCGGACAGATGGTGGAGCTCTAATGCTCGACACCGATCGAGTGCGCCGCGCTTTTCCGCATCTGGCCCGCAGCGTCTATCTCAACACCGCCGCGGCAGGACTGTCCTGGCAGGGCCAGGGAAAGGCAGCCGCGGAGTTTTATGAGTCCGGCAAATCGAAGGGGATGGGCGGTGCACGCGAGTGGGCGGCCAAAGTCAGTGCCGCAAAAGAGGAACTCGGCAACCTGCTCGACGTACCGCCCCACCGCATCCACTTCCTGGGCAGCACCACCGAGGCGCTCAACCTCATTGCCTTGAGTCTGCCACTGAAGAGCGGTGACAAGGTCGTCGTCGCGGCGGACGAGTTCCCCTCCGTGATAGAATCCTGGGCAAAATGGAAGACCCGGGGAGTTGAGATTGTCAACGTACCCATCGCCCACGAAGAAGAGCGGACCGAAGCGCTCTGCTCGGCTATCACCGCTAGTGTCCGGGCGGTGGCTGTTTCCCATGTTCATTGGCGTACGGGTACGCGTGTAAACCTCGAGAAGCTCGGCGCCCGGTGCCGTGAATGTGATTCGCGCCTGATCGTGGACGGAGTGCAGGCCGTCGGCGCCATCCCTGTGAACGCAGGGCTTGCCGATGCGTACTGCGCCTCTGTTTTCAAGTGGCTGATCTCCGGGTTCGGCCTGGGCTTCGTTACGGTGAGCGAGCGACTCGCTGGCGAGCTGCAACCGATCCTGCGCGGCTATAACAACGAGCCGCCGAGCCGGTCTGTGAGCTATGGCCACATCAACTACCCGGGGGTCTACGCCTTGCAGGCCAGCCTCGAGTACATGCGCTCGATCGGCTGGACGGCAATCCACGCCCAGGTCGACAAGCTCGCACTGCGCGCAATCGGGTCCCTCGGCAGCCGTGGTTTCAACGTCGTCACGCCGGTCCACGCTCACGCCGGTATCGTGTCCATACAGCATCCGTCCGCCTCGGCACTCGTTCAAGCGCTAGCGGATCAGTCCATATTCGTCGAAGATCGCGGACCTGTCGTCAGAGCTTCCCCCCACTTTTACAACACTGACGACGATATTGATCGCTTCGTCAGCGCGCTCGTGCGCAGCGCGTAGGGCAACACCAGTGCAGCCCATGACACATGCAAGAAGAGAACCGGCCCGAGCAGTCCCACGCGACCTATTCAGACGATGAACTGGCGACAAGTTTGGCCGCAAGGGGCGCGCATCGATGCAGGAAAGCTCGGGTGGGCAACGGGTGAGCTCGGGCTCGCGAGCTACACGGCGGTCTCCAGCATCTATCTGCTTTTCTATGCCACGGACGTGCTGCGCATCCCTCCAACCTGGGCGGGATTGGCGCTACTGATCCCCCGCATCTGGAACATTGTGGGTGATCCGATCGTAGGCTTTGTGTCAGATCGCACTCACACCCGGTTCGGACGGCGGCGGCCGTATCTGCTCGGCGGTGCGCTGGTCTGGGGTGCGGCGTTCTTTTTATTGTTCAACCTTCCTGTTGTCAACGACTCCTTCCTGCAGACGATGCTCTTTGGTTCTGTGTTCCTGCTCAACAATACCGGCCTCACACTCTACCAGGTGCCGTACTCGGCCATGCTTGCGGAGCTGACGAGCGACTCTGCCGAACGCACCAAGCTCGTGGCCTACAAGGAAGTGGCTGCGCGCGCCGCCGTTCTTCTCACCCTGCTTGGCGCACCATTGCTGCTGGCACGTGCTGCGAGCCCCGCTGCCGGGTTCAGCACCATCGGCGCGACCTTCGCCGCTTTGTTCGTCGGCAGCGGGCTCGTGGCCTTCTTCGCAACGGCCCGGTCCCCCGCAACGGCATCCCCCACGCACCACGGCCGCCTGACATTGCAGATCGCTCCGCTACTGGAAAATCGCCCATTCGCGTTCGTGACCCTGGCCTTCCTGTTCGTGAATCTTGCAGACGCGGTTTTCAGCGGGACCTTGGTTTACTACGTCACGAAAGTCATGCACCGCAATGCCGCCCTCATCGGGGTGCTCTATCCGGTCGGATCGGTCACGGGAATCCTGTGCACGCCACTGTGGGCGCTCGCCGCCAACCGGTTCGGCAAAACACTGGCCTGTCGGGTGGCCTTGGCAATGAACGCGTTGTGTTGCTTGCTGCCCTTGCTCTTTCCGGCCGGAGTGTCCTGGCTGATGTATCCGTTCATGTGCCTGTATGGACTCTTCAACACCGGTGCGCGTCTCCTGCCCAGTGCGATGGTGCCCGACACGGTCGAGCTCGATCAACAGCGAACCGGCGAACGCCGCGAGGGTGTGATGTTCGGCCTGTTCGTGTTCGTGCAGCAGACCGGATTCGCAGCCGGTGGGTTCGTCATCTCCCTGTTGCTGGCGGTCGTCGGCGTAGGTAGCGCGGCCCATGCGGACAGCGAGATCGGCGGCATCGTGGTTTGCTTTACGATCGCCGCCGGGGCGCTTTACGGACTGGCGTTCTTCTGCATTCTGGGTTACCGCCTGAATCGCAACCCGGTAGAACCCTTCGCAACGGAGCAAAAATGAGTTCACGTGCCCGCAAACCGCACACGCTTGCCGCTGTGTTAGTCCTGAGCGCTTCTGTCTCTTCAGCCGCAGAACACACGACAGCCACGTCCCCCTCGAGCTCTTCGCCACCCACTGAGCCGGCGACTCACGCAAGGAGCTTTGTCACGACTCATACGGGGCTCTTTGGCGGGACGAGCATCACCTATGTGGCAACGGCGGCCGACGCGTTTCTCACCGATGCGCACGCAGCTGCGACAGCCAGGGTATTCTCATTCACGTACGTGCGCCAAGGAGTAAAGGACATTGCGTCGCGGCCCGTCCTTTTCATTTTCAACGGCGGCCCGGGATCCGCCTCGCTATGGATCCACATGGGCGTTTTGGGGCCGCGGCGCATCGCTCCCGATGATGCAGCTCACCCGACGACGGTCGCGCCGTTCCGCGTCGTCGACAACCCCCTCAGCCCGCTCGACATTGCGGATCTGGTGTTCATCGACCCCGTCGGAACCGGTTTCAGCCAAGTGGTCGGTAACGGCAAGCCTGAAGAGTTCTACGGCGTCAACGAAGATGCCAGGGCCACGGTGGACTTCATCATCGACTGGCTCACCCGGAATCGCCGCTGGGGCTCGCCGAAGTATGTGTTAGGAGAGAGCTACGGCACGACGCGAGCCGCCGTGCTTGCAAAAGCTCTCGAAGGCGGCCCGTACGGGGGCGGCATACTGCCCGCTGTGAGCCTGAATGGTGTCGTGTTGCTCGGAGTGAGCATCGGAAGTCCCGGCAGCGACGCTTCGTACCAGTTGCTATTGCCCAGCCTGGCGGCGACTGCCTGGTATCACGGCAAGGTTGAGAAGAACGGCCGTACGTTCGAGACCTTCCTGAGCGCAGTGCGGCAGTTCGCCGGCACCGAGTACGGTGCCGCGCTGTTCGCAGGCAACCTCGTACCGCAGGCGCAACAGCAGGCTGTTGCGGCGCGGCTCGCTACATTCACCGGCCTGTCGCAGACATTCGTCCTCGACCACCACCTGCGTATCTCCTCGACCGACTTTGCAAGCGAGGTGTTGCGCGATCGTGGCCTGGATGTGGGCAGTTACGACGGCCGCTACACACTGCGGCACGACGGCAGCGGCAGCGACCCGGTCGCCGACGATCCCGCGATGGCACAATACACTGCGAGCTACGTGGCGACCTTCAATGACTATCTGCAAAGGGACCTCGGTATCACGCTCGAACAGCGCTACGAGCCCATATCCTTCGGCGCCGTCAATGCACACTGGAACTGGGGTCCAGGCTCGCCGTCTCAACCCAGGGCCGACGAGTTGGCAACCGCCATGCGCCGCAATCCTTCCATGCGGCTCCTGGTGGGATCGGGCTACTACGATCTCGTGACACCCTTCGCGCAAGCGCAATACATGATCAATCACGCAGCGATTCCCCCTGGGCGCGTGACCTTCAAGAATTACGAATCCGGTCACATGGTGTATCTCGGAGAGCAGGGCGCCGCGGCGTTCGCGAGCGATCTGCGGGAATTCCTACATCCTTAGACCACCCGCCCCTTTCAGAAAGTCATGAACGACGGCGGAGCCCTTTGTGAGATTCGTGTCGCCCTGGAAGGAGGAATGCGGTGCAGCGAAGGCAACCATCGTGAGGCGCTCCAGGGGCATGTTCGTGTGGGTCAGCGCATAGCGAGGCGCGAGCACAGGCACAGCCATATCATAATATCCGCCCACCAACAGCACCCGCATGCGGGGATGTTTGACCATCGCATCCGCGATGTTTTGTGTCGGATTGACGTACAGGCGCGGCTCGCCCGCGCTGTCCTGCTCGCCCCGCTCGTCACGCCAGTTCCAACGAAAATTCACATCCAGGGTCAAAGAAAGATAGTCACGGGCCGTCCGCACTCGAAGCTCGCGCTCCAGGTAAGCCTTGATTGGGGCGGACTTGATTACGTTGGACGCGCCGAGTCCCAACGCCGGGTCATTGGCGCCTGCTGGACGATTCGGGAGCTTCGCTGGATCCGGCTTTGGCGCGGCGATGCGCGTGTCGAGCCTCCCCACGAGCAGACCCTCAGCGTCAAGAAGCTTCTCGAGGAACGTCTGAGTGTCAACACGCAGATTGGCCGCTGCGATCATCGGCGCAGGCAGACCGATTAGCGCCGCGATTCGCACGGCGAGTCGGTCACGCTCCGCCGCTGGCAACTCGGATCCCTGTTGCAGAGCAACCGCGTAGTCCGTCTGTGCGAAGCGCGCGGCCTCAGCATAAACCTGCTCGATCGTGCGGCCGGATCCGCTCGCCTTGTGATGCTCCCAGGCGGCGACCGCCATGGAGGGCAGCTCAAAGATGTAGGGGAGATCGTTGCCGGGCGCCATCGAGGCGCCACTGGCATCCAGCATCGGCGAGATGAAGATCAGTCCCGCCAGCGGCAGACGGTCAATATGCTCGAGCATGACGGCCAGGCGGAAACCGCCATAACTCTCTCCTGCGATGAACAGCGGCGAGGCGCCACGCCCGTTATCTGCGAGCCACTTCCGGATGAGGGTCAAAGCCGCCTGGGCGTCGCCCTGGACGCTCCAATACTCACCACTGCGCACACCCGGACGCTCGCGACTGAATCCGGTTCCCACCGGGTCGATGAAAACGAGATCAGCCGCATCGAGCAAGGTGTGAGGGTTATCGGCCAACTTTCGCTGCCCCGAAGCATCGCGCTCATCGGTCAGGATACGGGGGCCGAACGCGCTGAAGTGCAGCGGTGACGAGGAGGCGCCGGGTCCCCCGTTGAATAGAAACAGAACAGGACGGCTCGCACGATCGCGTACGCCATCGCGGACATACGCGGTGAATGAGATCGTCGCCTGCGGCTTGCCGCTCGAATCATTCAGCGGCGTCTCGGCGAAGGTGGCCGTGTAGGAAAGTCTACCGCCGCGGACGAGGATCTCGTGGCGAGTTGCCACAGGTCCGAGCAGCAGCTCATCGCTGACCATGTCGGGCGTCGGCGGCAAACGCTCGGTTGCCGTCGTCACTGTCGCGGCAGCTAACATCACGCCGACCAGAGCTAAACGCAGGGTGACAGGCATCCCACGCAGAAATCGTGTTCTCAATGTGAATCCTGGACGGCAGCCTCTTTGGCATAGCCTAAACGGGCGCCGCAGGTTTTTCTTTTCCTTCTGACCCGCCCACGCCCAGGAGCTGTGCATTGTCTATTCGATGTACCCCGGCAACGCGCATTGAAAATGCCGAGGCGAATCCTCGAGCGCCCCCCTTGAACATGAAGGTGCCGGATTCACCCGTGACCAAGGCCAAATTTCGCCTTGCGACCGGGGTTGTTGCATTGTATATGCTCAAACACCTGCACGGGAATATTGGCATGCCTTCCGACCTCGACGCGATCGACCTGAAGATCCTGACGCTCTTGCAGCACGACGCATCGCTCTCGACCGCGGAGGTGGCGGAGCGCGCGGGGCTTTCGCAATCGCCCTGCTGGCGACGCATCCAACGCCTGCGAGAGAACGGCTACATCAAAGCCATTGTCGCCATCGTGGATCGCCAGAAACTCGGCTTTATGATGCAGATCTTCGCGCAGGTGAAGATGGCGCGGCTCACCGACGAGGCACGCGCGGACCTCGTACGTCAGGTCAACAGCGTTCCTGAGATTCTCGAGTGCTACACCGTATTCGGTGAGATGGATGTCATGATGAAGGTGTTGGCACCGGATGTCGTGTGGTACCAGGAATTCGTCTTCTCCGTCATCATGAAGCTCCCCGGGGTTCAGGAAGTCCGCTCGATCGTCACCCTGCTGGAAACCAAGAGCACGACCCAGATACCGCTGAAGGTGAGGAAACTCCGGTGACACTGACACGTAGAGAGTTGCTGCTCACGGCAGCGACGGCGCCGGCGATTGCCGCGGCGCCTCGCGCAGCTAACAGCATCGCGCCGCTGTCGCTGCCGGCACGATCGGCATTCGCCCCCATGCCCTTTACCTATCTCGACTCCGGAGCGATGCATCCCATGAGTCTCGGCGCGAAAGCGGCTCTGGAGGAGTATCTGCGCTACAAAACCGACGACGGATCGACGCCTGGGTACAACATGGGCGAGAAGCAAAAGGCGGTCATCGAGGCATTCGGCAAGCTGGTCGGTGCTCGCCCGGAGGAACTGTGCTTCGTGCAGTCCACCACCATGGGTGAGAACCTCGCCATAGCGGCCCTCGACCTTCCCCGCGCTGGCGGCCGAATCGTGACCGACGCCTTGCACTTCTTCGGCTCCTTTTACACCTATGGCGAGCTTGGTAAGGCAGGCATGGACGTGGTCACGCTGCCTATGACACAGGATGGCCGTGTCGACATGCGCGCCATGGAATCAGCCATCAATCATAAGACGAAGCTCGTTGCCATCAGTCTCGTTTCCACGACAAATGGATTCCAACATGATCTGAAGCAGGTCGCCGACATGGCCCACGCGTCCGGCGCCTACGTTTATGCCGACATCATCCACGGCGCCGGCACCGTGCCGATCGATTTGCGCGCGAGTGGTGTCGATTTTGCAGCGTCCTCTTCCTACAAGTGGCTGATGGGCGATTTTGGGCTGGGCTTCCTGTACGTGCGGCGCGAGATCCAGGATCGGGTCCGCCGTCCGTGGTGGGGGTACCATCAGGTCGGTAGTTTCAAGACGCACGTCTTCCCCCACGATGACCCCGGTACGGGGGTCGCCGACTACACGAGCACAGCGGACGCCTCGGGCCATTTTGGAATGGGGACCTTCTCGTGGACCGGCATCGTGCAACTCGACTACTCACTCGCGTGGCTCAATCGCCTCGGCGTTACAGCGATCCAGTCCTGGCGGCAGCCCCTGCTCGATGCGATCCAGACAGAGCTTCGGCGCCGCGGCTACGAACCCATGACGCCGCTCAACTCGAAGACACCGCTGGTCGCGTTCGCACTAAAAGATGCGCGCGCGAAGCTTGCCGAGCCGATGAAGACCGCCAACGTCCGGATCACGACGGCGCAGAATCGCTTTCGCGTGTCGGTCAGCCTCTTCAACGACATGAACGACATCGATCGGCTGTTGGAGGCGCTGCCAAAATCTCCGCCGGTCTAGAGCCAGGCAGCGGGGTCGACGGGCTCAGTCCCGGCCACTAATGACGCCGCTCTGCCGATACTTTTTCAAATATCGCTCGCCCAGGGTCTGCTGCCGGGTCACGAGCGACTGTTCGTGCCCCGCTATGAACACTCTCTCGGGATAGGAACTGACCTCGAGAGGATCTGCATTCCAGACAACCAGGTCCGCCGTCTTTCCCGCAGAGATGGAGCCCATCCGGTCCGCGGTTCCCGCAATCTTTGCCGCGTTGATGGTGAGTGCCGCCAGGGCGGCCGCGTACCGGAGCCCGCTTTGGCCCACGAGGTGGCCGACTACCACGCGCGGGCTGCGAATCAGATAGTGCGGACGCGCGTGAACCGCCTGGAATGCGACGACAACTCCCGCCGCGTCGAGTCTCGTCGCGTTCTCGTATGTCGCGGCCAGCGTGTTCAGACCCTCCGGTATGTTGGCCTCCGGATCGATGATCACCGGCACACCGGCAGCCGCGATCTCGCGAGCAACGACCCAGGCCTCCTGCGCCCCGACGAGAACGACCTTGATACGCTCCTCCTTCGCCAACTTCAGAACATTACGAATGTCAGCGACACGATCCACATGCACCAACAGCGGCGCAACGCCGCTGACAACAGGAACCAGTGCTTCCAGATCGATAGCAGATAGATTGAGCTGCCGCATTCGCGCCTGGTCGTAGTCTTTGCGATCGGCGGCGAAGCGACGCACATCGGCGAGAATGTCACGCAGCAAGACCATTTCCGCCCCACGACCGCCACCAACGAGTCCAGCGCCCTCGGCGCCAGCCTCCATCGTCACTCCCGTATGCGCCTTTACGAGCAGATCGGCCTCGTCGCTGAGGTGAATCAACGCGGCCTGCCCCCCGAAGAACACCCCGCCAGCCCCAGAGTCCCGTTCCACCTCGGGAGTAACCAACGCGGAGGTCACTCCGTCCGCGCGGGCATCGACGATTTCGACATTTTCGGGATTCACCGAGTACTGCACGTCATACCCGGCACTCACTTTCGGATTGGCGGTGGCAGAATCGTCGAGAACGCCGTACGAAGGCAGGTCGACGATCGAAAGCGTCGTGCCGGCCATGATGAAGCCCGGTGTCACGATCCGGCCTGCGACATCCCACTTCCGCGCGTTCTCCGGAACTGTTACGTCCGGCCCAACGGCGGCAATCTTCCCGTCCTCGATCAACACGACGCCGGACGCGATTTCCCCTGCCGGCCCCATCGAGTAAATGTGCGCGTTAGTCAGGGCCACGACTTCGGCGCGGGCGACTGTGAAGCAGCCGAATACCGCCAGCGATGTTATGAGGACCCACGAGCGGCTCATGGCTCCTGCCTCTGCAATGGTTGTTCGTGCCTCTGCCCGACCTGTCCGAGCTCGAAATCGGACGGGCGGGAATACGCCGGATCTGCGCGCCGGTAAACCTCGACACCATCTATCAACACCCGATCCGGGTAGGCATACACACTGAATGGGTCCCGATTCCAGATCACCAGGTCGGCCATCTTGCCCACCTCGAGGCTGCCGGTCCGGCCGTCGATGCCGATGGCCTTCGCGGGATTCAGGGTGATCCAACGGATGGCTTCCTCGAAGGTGATGCCCAGCCCCGCTCGGTTACCCGCCAACATCGAGCGGGCTGCATCGAGATTCAGATGCTGCTCGGTCTGCGCGGAGTCCGACACGATCGCGACACAGCCTCCCGCGCGTTCGATCATGGCCGCTTCCAGCGCGGTGTGATCGTAGGCTTCCATCTTGAATCCGCCCCAGTCGGGACCTCCCCACGTCAATGCGCACACCCCGTTTTCCTTCAACAGGGGGATGATCTTGAAGGCCTCGGTAGCGTGGTGAAACGCCGCTACCTTGAAGTTGAATTCGTGGCCGATGTCGAGCATGTCGGCCATATCGTCCGAGCGATAGCAGTGCATCTGGATGCGGATCTCGCCTTTCAGGATTCCCACGAGCGCTTCGAGCTGCAGATCGCGCTTCGGCGCTTCGGCTTTCTCGCCTCTGGCGATCTTCTGCCGATAGTCGTCCCAATGCTTCGAGTATTCCGTGGCGGAAGCGAACGCCGCACGTATCGCCGAATACAGGGCCGCGCGAGTCATCGGTGCGCGTCCTTTAGGTCCGTAGACGCGGGTCGGGTTCTCGCCGCACGCCATTTTTATGCTGTAGGGAGCATCCGGAAACTTCATGCCCTGCACAGTGACCGCAGTGACGTTTTTCAACACCACCCCGTGCCCGCCAAATATGTTGCCCGACCCTGGTAGTACAAGAACCGTCGTCACGCCCGCCTGGCGTACTCGCGGGAATTCGGGGCTTTGTGCCCACAGGGCGTTCTCGATATAGATTTGCGCTGTATTCGGATCGCTGAGCTCGTTGAGGCCGTCGGCGAGCGTCTCGTACGGAATACTCACACCCCCAACGTGGCTGTGACCGTCGATGATGCCGGGCGTGATCCATTTTCCGGCCGCGTCGATTACCCGCGCGCCTTCCGGAATGGCAACGTCCATACCTACCGCGGAGATTTTATTGGCCCGGACGACGATCCGCCCTCGCTCGATGCGCGGCCCGGCGGCGGTCAGAATAGTCGCGTTGACTATAGCGATGTCGCCCGAGGGAGCGGGCTCGTACGTCGAGGGATACGCAGTGACGACGGTGGGCTCCGCTGGAAGCGGAGCCCACCGGGCGTGAGAGTCCAACCGCACCCCGGGATTAGAGGCGCAGGACCCGAGAGCCAGCGCGAGCAGGGCTGAGAGAATCGGGAGCTTGTAGTTGGAGGTACGCATGTTTTGTCTCGCTATGTCAGAGCTCCTTGCGGACGTTCAGACCGACGGTACGCGGCGTGTTGAAGGCCTGAAACGTGATGAAGCCGACGAATTTCGTGTTGAGGATGGCCTGGTCATTGGTGACGTTGTTGACGAAGAGCGCGGTGTCCCAGCCCGAGAATCGCGCCCCCATCCGCAGATTCAAGGTCGTGTAGCTGGGCTCGACGTTGTCGATGAAGCCGTCGTCGTGACTGTAGCCACCGGCAATGAGGCCGGCAATCGCCAGCGCGCTCAGCCATTCCCTGGTGTTGGTTCCCGTCTGGTCGCGTCTCGTGCCCATCTCAACACCCCACGTCTTATGGACTTATGGTGCCCGGCCGCGGTGCCGTGCATCTTGCAGGTAGCCTATACAAGCCTCCGGCAATGGCATGTCCCTGATACGAGTACACGGCGTTGCGCCCGGTGGAACAAGCGGGGTGGACGCGCAGACAGCGCGGGCGTCGGACGATTCCTGTGCAGCCATCTCGAGTGGCGCAGCAAGCGCGCCACGACGGTGCGGGCTCGGCCTAAGGCTGAGCGCGGCCTGCCGCTCGCGTTACCCAAGGTCACCTTCGCCGCCGGCTTGGCCAACAGTCCATGGCGTGCATGGCGATGAAGGCTGCGGAGCATCCCCCGCGGCACCCATTTTTATGCAAGGTAGGCGCGCCGGGTTTGCGACATCAGACATCTGGGTTCCACCCACACCAACAATCTCGCATCGAATCGACACTTACAACAAACGACATGAAAGTCCTACAAAATGTAAGCGTGCTGCCGTGCTCCATGGCAGCACGCTTACATTTTGTAGGCGCAAGAAACTGGACCTGATCAGCGAGGGCTTCTACGCTCCAAGCTCTTCCGTTCACTACACACTAAGGGACTACTATGACGCTGTGGAATGAACCTTCTCGCAAAGAACCCGTATCCAAAGATACGCCTGCCGCCGAACCAACACGCGAAACCGAGCGTCGCTTAGCTGCGGTGCCGCCGGCTGCAACACGCGCCGTGAACCTCACGGCCGCCGTGCTCAGCTTCATGGTGGTGCTCGCCACCGGCGGCAACACGGCCACCGCGCAAGGCGTCAGCGGACCGGCCGACGGCGGCTCGACCGGCATCGTCGACAGCACCTTCGCGTCGGGCTTCACGATGACCACGGCCACCGGCATCGAGGTCACCATCAACGAGACCTCCTCTACCAAGACGGTTGGACCGGCCGGCGACGTACGCAAGGGCACCAGCGTCCTGGTGCTCGGACTGGACAACAACGGCACCACCATCACCGCCGACTGGGTCGTCATCCAGCCCCACGGCGACGGCGGCGCCGCCGCCGCCAAGGCGCACGGGGTGATCCCGTTCGAACCCGGGGTGCCGTCGCCCCAGCAGTCGGTCGGCACCATCCCGGCCTCCTACACCCAGGGCCAGGGCACGCTCGTCAGCGGCATCCAGGCGTTCATCCCGGTCGCGGTCGCGCAGGCCGTGTTCCCCGGCGGCGTCGTCGACCGCGTCGTCTCCTTGAGCGACGGCAGCTACGAGGTGCACAACATCAGCATCAACTGGCCCCACCACGTCTTCGTCAGCAAGGACTTCATGTACCTCGGCGCCGAGTGACCCTCAGCTTCCCGGTGGCGACGCTGACTGATCGGGTAGGCGGCGGGCTCACGCCCGCCGTCCTCCCACACCACCATACATGCGTTCCGATGACAGCGTGGCTCGGCTACAAAGTTTCGTTACCGCGGCTAACACTGTTTCACGCCAACTCACAAAAGGCCCATCCACCGCTCTCCGCGAGCGCCTGAGCACACCTGCGCTCTCGCCACACCCGCCGACGCCTGCTTCCCACAGGATCGCGATGGCCACGTGACCGTGTTGCCAACATTGCAACAGCGACGTCGCAACATCGCACCGGACATCCTCCCAAGCTGTCACATACTCGCCA
>JAXDQF010000298.1:0-3769 GCA_034668025.1 Gammaproteobacteria bacterium
GGCCGCGGGTGAGGGCTAGAGGTCTGCAGTGCGCTCGTGCGTCCTGACAAAGACGCTTACGTCCGGGATGCTCTTGTCTCCTGGTACGTTCGAGTTCGTCGTGACGGTCATCAGATTGCCGTCCTCCGAAACAACACGGCGGCTGGTTGCTATGACCTGAAATCCCCGAACGTATGAGGCCTCGACCGTGTTGCTGTCGATGTGTTTCAGAGATACCGGGATCATCAGAGCGAACGAGCCCGTTACAAGCGCGGGTGTGCCATCATAGCTCGCGGTGTAGTGGGCCCGCGAGATCCGCCTATTGCTGTAGAGGGTCTCGGAGGTGTAGGACACCAATTGGCCGACGGTTCGCAGGGTGATGAGCATACGGGCGGGGCGGTCGCGGCAGGTAATCCGCGACCGCTCCAGATCGAGCTTCCACTGACCATCGAACGGATCGGCGGCGTGGATGTCATCGACAGCGAGCGCGCCCCCGCTCACTGCCGACAACCACAATGCGATGACGGCCAGCCACACTCGGCGGTACATCACAGGTCTCGCAGGAAATCCAGAATTGCTTGTTTTTCCGTATCCCCCAGCATCTCGAACCGTTCGACGACCGCATTCGCTTCAGACGGACGGTATGAGCTCGAATGTGAGTCCCTCGCCGGGTTGTCACCGCCGTCGGAGTGCGGTGCGGAGTAGTGATCTCGTATTGCCACGACCAGGTCGCTGGTGCGTCCATCGTGAAGGAGGAAGAGCCGTGTGCCGAGTCCCCAAAGCGGAGTGGTTCTGAACTCGTCAGGTCCCGCATCGCCCTGGACTATATTATCCGCGAGCGTCGCACCCATGTGGTGGACGAGCAAGTCGGAGTAGACATTCACGGTCTTCCCACGCAGCGCGACCACGTGCGGGCCGATCTCCTCCGAGGGGCCTTGTGGGTTTGCCACCCCCGGTGTCTTGAATGACGGAGTATGGCACAGCGCACACCCGATCTCGGCGAAGAGCTCGCGGCCACGCTGCGCGCCGGCGCTGAGCACCGCCGGGTGCGGGGCATCGACCAGACGCATGAATTCCGTGAACATCAGCCATGCCGGCATGATCTTCAACGGATTGGTATAGAGCTCCACGTCGGTCCGCGGCATGTCAAAAGGCTCGTAAGCTATGTTGCATCCCTCGTCCTCGTTGCGCGAGATCGGGAACAGGTCGTTGGTGATCCCCATCTCGACGTTGTAAGCCTCGCCGGCGAACATGTTGATTGATGCGTTCTGCGCCTTCCACCCAAAGCGGCTGATAGTCCCGTTGTTCGGCACGATGTTGGGGTGTCCCTCGATACCCAGGAAGCGCTTGGCGCCGGCGTTGGCGTACATGTTGGCGCGAATGGCCTTGTCCTGGATGGACTCGATGAGCCCCAGTCCGAACAACTGCAGCGGAATCCGGAATGCGATATTCCGGCGGCTCATCTCGCTATTGAAATCCGGCTGCCGGAGGGTGCATTCGGGCGCATCGGCTCGGCCTTGAAGCGTGAAGAGGCTATGCACGCCGCCATCGCGCGTCCCGTCGGGCTTGAACTTGAAACGCACCTCGCGAAACACGCCGCCGGGCGCCTCGAATGACGGCACTGTGTTAGTGCCCCCAAGCCGGTGGGCGATGACTTGGGCCGGGTTGATACGCGGCGAGCTTCCGCCGATCTGCGGCTGGAAATGGCAAATGAAGCACTGATCCGCGTTGAATACCGGGCCCATGCCCGCGGAGTTGACGAGCTTCAGAGGCGAGAAGGGATTCTGGGGGTCCGGATCGATGGGAGGTCCGTTCTGGGGCTGCTGGGCACAGGTATCGCACGTGCCCTCGAGCTCTGAAACGCGTAACAGGGTCTCCAGAAAGAGCGCCGCCTCATTGGGATTGAGCCCCGGAACGGGATCGGGGATGGCAGACGGTGGATTGGGACGGGGTCCCGGGTCGTGAGCACGACTGTGCCAGTCGTCCGATGCCGCGTGTTGGTTCTCATGCCCAAAAGCGTACGTTGTCAGTGCGATAAGCGCCGCGCCGGTAGCAACCAGCCCCACCGCGCGCCGGTGTGAACTCAATCCGCGCATGCGTGACTCTCCCAACCAAGTTGTTGATTGCAGCGAGCGCGCTCTACGGGTGTAACCCTTTGATCAGTCATGGGGTGCTCCAGGTTAAATACAGTCGTTGTGCAGGATGCTGGGGGCCGGAGGGCCTGCGATGCACGGTATGGCACTCGAGTACTCGTACATTGCCCGCACCTCCACTTCCGGGATGTCCTGATATTCGGGCCAGGGCATGATTTGCATGAGATCGCCATTGAAAGGCGGCGGCAGGCAGTTCTCGGCAACCGTTGCCGCGCACGGCGGGTGCGCATGATCGAGATCTGTCCCCGTGCGGAACGTGTACAGAAACTCGGCATAACTATGGCCCCCGGGACGACCGTATCTGTCGGGTGTCAGGTTGCGGGAGACGATGGGGGGTGTTCCCGGGACCAACGAGCCGAAGCTTCTACCGCCGCCGAGATACGTTTCCTGGTTCACCACGACCGGCTGCCCGAAGAACGGGTTGCCGCCGCGTGCGAATTGGGTCTGCGGACCCGCGCTGTGACAGTCATTGCAGCCACCGACGACGTTGACGAGGTAGCTTCCCAAGCGCACCAGTTCGCGATTCTTGTGACGCAAGTTCAGCGGCACTCGCGCTTCGATCGGCTTCACGTCCCGCCATTCAATGGAGTTCGGGTCCCACCGGTAGCGCTGCTCCGCCTGCCAATGCCCTTGGGCCGATCCGCGCAACGGCAGCGCTGCCACCACGACGGCTGTAATCACCAGCGGAATCCTCACACAGCTCTTAATCATGGCTGCTCCTCGATTTGGTTGAAGGTTGCCGACGCACGCCCCAGCCGGATATCCGCCGTGTGTTGCGGGCACCTCGATCTTGGCCGTATGTGGCACTACTGTGCCATAAAGACACGTCAGTGTCACTAATAAGGTTCTCTAGGCCAATCAGAGATCGCAGGCAGCGATCGTTCTCATAAGGCACACTGGTGCTGTCCTTGCACGGTAGTGCCGGAAGTCCGTGGTACAGTCGCGCATGCGCAAGACGAAGGCACCGAGCCTGCCGAGCTCATTGGATGTGGGGCGAACCCGCCAGAAGCAGCGGACTCGGCGACTTCTAGTCGAAACCGCCGTAAAGCTGCTTGCCGCTGGCGGCCAACCGTCGGTCACGGAAGTCGCCGATGCCGCGGAGGTGTCTCGTCGTACGGCGTACCGTTATTTCCCGACGCGAGAAAAGCTGCACGCGGAGGCTGCCCTCAACGGCCTTCGTCCCGTCATGGAGGCGGCGATGGCCTCCATCCCTGTTACCGTAGGCGATGATTCCGACTTCGAGGCGCGTGTTACCGCTCTCGTCGAGAACATGCAGCGCCTGACCGTCGAAAACGAGTCGTTGTTGCGCACGATGATTCACCAAACGGTACTCCAACCGCCCACGGGCGAACCAGGACGCGGTACTCGCCGCCTGGAGTGGATAGAGCTGGCAATAGGAGCGCTGCGGCCAAAGCTCGGCGCTGCGGGATATTCTCGTCTGGTCTGTGCCCTGGCTTTGTCCACCGGAATTGAAGCGCTACTCGTGCTGCGTGACATATGCGGCTTGACGCCGGAGGGCTCAGTGAAGGTGAGTCAGTGGATAGCCCGCACGCTGGTGAAACAAAGTTTGAGCGAGCACACATCTGGGCGTCGCAGACGCCAAACGCGTTAGATGTGATCTACGATCTACAGCCAGC
>JAXDQF010000299.1:0-39488 GCA_034668025.1 Gammaproteobacteria bacterium
AGCTCAATCCTCGTCCCGACTCTTCTTAGCCTCTTCCAACGACCGCATCATCTTGATCCACGCCGACAGCTTGCGCAGGTCTGCGCGTTGGCCGGGCGCGCGTTTGCGCTCGACTTCGGGGACACGCATGTAGGGATCGTGCGAGTCGTTTTTCTCGATAGCCAGCGAGCCCGTGCTCGTTGAGCGCTGAGGTGGCGTGGCCGGTTGCCTCGCCCCTTCAATCTCAAATTTCTGGCGTTCATAGTCGACAGGTGCATCGAGCCACTCGACGGTGGCGTTTCCCTTGTGATCGTGAACGATCCGACTGATGCGCCTGCGTGCATCCTTGGACATAATGGAAGTTTGACCCTTGGACGGCTCGAAGAGCCTGGCAGGCAGGTTCCCGAGCCGCGCATTACGTTTAATTACGCCTGTTGCATCCGGCGTGAACACGTTACGCGGTGGGTCAGGCACGTTTCCCGGACTTTCGTCACGGATTGTTCGCTGCCACTCCTTTACGCACTGCATCAATCGCAAATACACGAGCCAGTGCAATGATTGTCTTGGCGTCGCGAATCTTCCCGCTCATGGCCCACTGATACGCATCAGCGAACGGGACCCAGTGAATCTCGATGACCTCGGCGCTTTCGTGTGCCACGGCGCTTGGCTCGAGCTCAGCGGCATAGAACAGGTGCAGCACTTCCGAGAACACCCCGGGAGAGGAAAACACCGTGCCGAGACTTTCCCAGTGCCGGGCGCTGGTGCCGGCTTCCTCGATGAGCTCGCGTTTGGCGGTCTCCAGGGGCGGTTCATTGGGCTCGAGCTTGCCGGCGGGCAGCTCCCAGATCCACCCGTCCGCGACGTATCGATACTGCCTCAGAAGGCACACACACTGCCGGGAATCCATCGCGACAACGGCGGCCCCACCCGGATGGTGAACCACGTCGAGCGTCGCTCTATGGCCGTTCGGAAGGACGACCTCATCGGCCGTGACTGTGATGACCCGTCCACGGTAGTGAAGAGTCTGCTTTTCAGGTTTCATACGGACCGAAGTATGCGGAAGTTTCGCTTATTGATCATTACCGGCTTGCCGGGGACGGGTAAGACCACGCTCGCCACCGAATTGGCGCGCCGTCACGGGCTGCCCGTGATCAGCAAAGACACGATCAAGGAACCCCTGCTCGACATGTTGGTCAATGATGTGTCCCGTTCGCGCGAAGTGAGCAACACCGCCTTCGCGGTCCTGTTTTCGCTGGCGCGGGAACTGCTGGCATTGGGCAATAGTCTGATTCTGGAAGGTAACTTCAGGGCCGGCGAGCACGAGACGCTGCTGCTCGCCGCGCTACCCGCCGACAGTCCCAACATCGTTCAAGTGCTGTGCAGGGCGGAGGAAGACGAGCGCCAGGCGCGGATACTCCAACGGACCCGACATGCGGGTCACCTTCATGTCCATCAGCTGGAACGGGTCGCTGCCTGCGATGCGTTCCTCGAATTGCCGGGAGAGCGGCATCTATATCGTGTAGGCTGCGAATCATGCGAAATACCCTTCTAGCGGCCTTGGCGGCACTACTACTGTGTGGGCGAGCGCATGCTGCGAGCGCGCTTTCCGACATCGACATTCCTTACCAGAAATACGTCCTGTCGAATGGACTGACGTTAGTCGTACACGAGGATCACAAGGCGCCCATCGTGGCGGTGGATGTCTGGTACCACGTCGGCAGCAAGGATGAACGGCCGGGGCGCACGGGCTTCGCGCATCTGTTCGAGCACCTGATGTTTACGAACACCGAGAACCATCACGACGAGTTCTTTCGTCCGTTGATTGCCGTCGGTGGCACCAAGATGAATGGCAACACGTGGCTGGACCGCACCACGTATTTCGAGAATGTCCCGGTGAATGCCCTGGATACGGCCCTGTGGCTGGAGTCCGACCGCATGGGCCATCTGCTCGGCGCCGTCGATCAGAAAAAGCTCGACGAGCAGCGGGGCGTCGTGCAGAACGAGAAGCGCCAGGGCGAGAACCGCCCCTACGGCAAGGTGGACGAGTTGATTTCGTCCAGCACCTACCCGGCCGGCCATCCGTATTCGTGGACCACCATCGGGTCGATGGACGATCTGAATGCGGCTTCGTTGGAGGACGTGAAAAATTGGTTCCGGACCTACTACGGTGCCGCCAATGCCGTGTTGGTCATTGCCGGTGACGTTCAGCCTGAAGACATCCGCAAGCGGGTCGAGCATTACTTCGGTGACATTGCTCCGGGACCGGTGCTGAAGCGCACCGACGCCTGGGTCGCCAAGATGAGCGGCGAAAAACGGGCCAGCCTGCAGGATCGCGTGCCCCAGGCGCGCGTCTACAAGACCTGGAACATCCCGGGCTACAACACGCGTGATTTCACATTGCTGCAGTTGGCTGGCGAAGTGTTGTCCAGTGGTAAGAACAGCCGGCTCTACAAGCGACTGGTGTACACGGATCAGATCGCGACGAGTGTCAGCGCGGGCGTCGGGCCTTTCGAGATCGGCTCGCAGTTCCAACTCGTTGCCACCGTGAAGCCAGGCGGCGATGTGGCCGCCGTGGAAAAGGCACTGGACGAAGAGCTGGCGCGCTTTCTAGACAAGGGCCCCACCAGGGAAGAGCTGGAACGGATCAAGACCTCGGACTACGCCTCATTCGTGCGGGCCGTTGAACGGATCGACGGTTCCAGTGGCAAGGCCGCGATTCTGGGTGAGAGCATGCTTTACGGCGGCTCCCCGGATTTTTACAAGACTTCGCTCAATTGGCTGCGCAACGCAACGGTCGCCGACGTGCAGCGTGCCTCGAAGACCTGGTTGTCGGACGGGGTGTTTGTACTCAACGTAGAACCCTTCCCGGAGTATCACGCCGAGGCGGCTGGCGCCGATCGCAGCAAGCTTCCGACTGTAGGAACTCCCGCGCCTTTGAAGTTGCCGCCGTTACAACGAGCAACCCTCTCAAACGGCCTGAAAGTCGTACTGGCAGAGCGCCACGAAGTGCCGGTCGTGCAACTCAGTTTGATCGTCGATGCGGGGCACGCCGCCGACAGCCTGGGAGGTCCTGGTTTGTCCAACTTGGCTGGCACCTCGAATCTCGCGCTCGCGATGATCAGCAACGGCACAAAGACCAGAAACGCGCTGCAGATTTCCGCCCGCTCCGAGGAGCTGGGTGCCGAGATCGGTGCCGGCTCGACGCTCGATACCTCGTTCATCTCACTCAACGCCATCAGTGGTGAGCTGCCGGGCTCACTCGAGCTGTTCACCGATGTGCTGCTGAATCCAACATTCCCCGAAGCGGAGCTGGCGCGGCTCAAGGGCCAGTCGATTGCGGCCATCCAGCAGGCAAAAGCGCAGCCGCGGGGCATTGCCTCGCGACTGTTTCCCAGCCTGATCTACGGCGAGGGGCATCCGTACTCCAATCCGTTCTCGGGCATCGGCACCGAGGCCACCGTGAAGTCCATGACGGTGGAGGAGCTGCGGGCGTTCTATCATCGCTGGGTGCGACCGGACAATTCGACGTTGCTGATTGTCGGTGACACGACGCTCCAACAGATTGAGCCGTTGCTCGAACAGCGTCTGGCGGCGTGGAAGGCGCCGGCGGAGCCGCTGCCAACCAAGCAGCTGGCTACCGTGGCATTGCCCGCGAAGCCCCGGATCTTTCTGGTGAACCGCACGGGTGCCGAGCAGTCACTGCTGTTTGCCGTGCACCTGGCTCCGCCCCGCTCGGATCCCGGCAACATCGCTTTCGAGACGGTCAACACGGTGCTCGGTGGCAGCTTCATCTCGCGACTCAACATGAACCTGCGCCAGGACAAACACTGGTCCTACGGAGCGGGCACGAGCCTCATCGATGCCAAGGGCCAGCGGCCGTTCGTGGTCAGCGCCATGGTGCAGACCGACAAAACCGCGGACTCCATCCAGGAGACGCTCAAAGAGCTGCGCGGCCTCGTTGGCACGCATCAGGCCACCGAGGCGGAGATTCGGGCGGCCAAGGACACCCTCGTACTGACGCTGCCCGGAAGCAATGAGACCTCCCGTGAAGTTGCGAGCTCGTACGCCGACATCCTCACGTTCGGCCTGCCGGACAGCTATCTGAATGACTACGTGGACAAGGTTGAGGCGCTGAATGCGGCCGATCTGCAGTCGGCGGCGACCGAGCTCATCCACCCGGAAGCCCTCACCTGGGTCGTGGTAGGCGATGTGGCGGCCATAGAGGGTCCCATCCGCAAACTCAGTCTGGGAGAGGTCAAAGTACTGGATGCCGACGGCACCGTGGTGCGTTAACCGCCGATCTCGACGGCGCGTAGCGCCATTGGCACAGAGCAGCCCCCTACGCGGGCCGGGCAAAAGTCACGTCTTTTGCCCGGCCCGCGCAGGGGGCGTGCGACGGCGTCGGGCTCCGCGCGGCCCATGGCGCGCTGATTGAAGATTCCGTGACTGTTAACAGTGACAGGCGGCAGCAGGCTTCCGTATATTCGGGCCGCCTATGCCGACCACGTCACATCTCGAGAAGTTGAACGGGCCACAGCGCAAAGCGGTGACCTTTGGTGAAGTGCTCCCCGACAACAAGGGAGTGAAGTGCGGTCCATTGCTGATCGTTGCCGGTGCCGGCACGGGCAAGACGGACACACTGGCCCATCGTGTGGCCCACCTGGTCATTCATGGGGTGGACCCCGGTCGCATCCTGATGCTGACATTCACCCGTCGGGCGGCGATCGAGATGCGTCGGCGCGCGTTTGAGATCGCGAAGAAGGCGCTCGATGATGCGTTGGGCGGCGTCAGCCAGACCATCACGCAGCGGTTGAGCTGGACGGGGACTTTCCATTCCATTGGCAACCGGCTGCTGCGCCACTATGCGAAGCATCTGAAGCTCGATCCCCAGTTCAGTGTCATGGATCGGGGGGATTCGGCGGACCTGATGGACGGGCTGCGCCAGGAGTTGGGCCTGGCAACCAAGGAGCAGCGTTTTCCCCGCAAGGAAACCTGCCTCCAGATCTACTCCTACCGTGTGAACACGCAGAAGCCGCTCAAGGAGACCCTGGAGCAGCAGTACCCGTGGTGCGCGCAGTGGGAAGCGGATCTCACACGCTTGTACAGGGCGTACGTTGAGCAGAAGCAGCGTGCGGCCATTCTCGATTACGACGACCTGCTTCTCTACTGGCACGTCATGATGTCGGAGCCGCGGCTGGCCCAGCACGTGAGCGCCCATTTCGATCATGTGTTGGTGGACGAATACCAGGATACCAACAAGTTGCAGGCCCAGATCCTGCACGCCATGCGGCCGGACGGCTCGGGCCTCGCGGTAGTCGGCGACGACGCCCAGGCCATCTATTCATTCCGCGCAGCCGCTGTCGAGAACATCCTCGGTTTCCCCGATCGCTTTAATCCGAAGGCCGAAGTGATCACCCTGGCGCAGAACTATCGTTCCACCCAGGAAGTCCTCGACGTATCCAACTCGCTGATGGCGGATGCGCCGCGCCAACATCGCAAGCACCTGTTGTCGGTCCGCGGCAAGGGTGCGCGGGCTCGGATCGTTACCGTGGACGAGCTGCAGACCCAGGCCGAGTACGTCTGCTCCGAGATTCTCCGGCGCCGCGAGGCGAACGTGCCGCTGAAGCGGCAGGCCGTACTGTTTCGCAGCGCGAGCCACAGCGACGTTCTGGAAGTGGAGCTCGGCAAGCGCAAGATTCCCTACACCAAGTACGGTGGGCTGAAGTTTCTGGAAGCCGCGCACATCAAGGACCTGATGTCGGTGCTGCGGTGGGCCGACAATCCGCGCAACTCGCTCGCGGTGTTCCGCGTCGCGCAGTTGCTTCCCGGTATGGGCCCCGCCAACGCACGCCATGCGGTCGAGCACCTGGCAGCGAACAACTATGCGTTCGCCTCACTCAAGACGTTTGCGGCTCCTGCGCCGGCCAAACATGGCTTCGAGAAGCTGACCGAGCTGTTGCTCGCGCTGGCGGATCCGCAGCGGCAGTGGCCGGGTCAGACTCACATGGTGCGCGAGTGGTACCGACCGCATTTCGAACGCATCTATGAGCACTTCCATACACGCCTCGGTGACCTGGATCAGCTCGAGATGCTCTCGGGTCAATACCCGTCGCGCGAGCGATTCCTCACCGAGCTCACTCTCGACCCGCCCAATGCGACCAGCGACCTGGCTGGAACACCCATGCTCGATGAGGACTACCTGACGTTGACCACCATCCACTCAGCCAAGGGTATGGAGTGGGATACGGTTTATCTGCTCAATGTGGTCGACGGCAGTTTCCCGTCGGAGTTTGCGACGGGCAAAGCCGAGCTGATCGAGGAGGAGCGGCGGCTGTTTTACGTGGCTCTCACGCGCGCTCAAAACGACCTGGTCCTGATGGCACCGCTGAAATTCCACCTGACCAATCAGTCGCGGCAGGGGGATGCGCACGTTTATGGGGGCCGCAGCCGGTTCCTGACCGAGAAGGTGTTGAAAACTCTGGAGCCGACGACTTTCCAGGGCTCGAGCCTGGGTGGCGACATCGCCCTGCAGGGCGGTGCCGCCGAGTCGACGTTGGATATAACGGCGCGCATGAAAGAGATGTGGTAGGCCTTCGGAGCGATCAGGTCTTGGGTTTCACGAACTTCAGCGTAAACCGGTCGCTCTCCCCGATGTCCGCGTACTTCTGCCGGTCCTTGTCGCCCAGCCGATAGGTGGGCGGCAGCGTCCACACTCCCTGCTCGTAGTCCTTGGTATCCTTGGGGTTCGCATTGACCTGCGATTCGCCCACCAGTCTGAACCCCTGGCCTTCGATCAGCCGGATGGCGTAATCCTCGTTCACGTAGCCACTTTTGGCCTTTGGGTCCTGGGCGATTGCGGAATTGCCGCGGTGCTCCACGACACCCAGCACGCCTCCCGGTTTCAGCGCCTTGTAGGCAGTTGCAAATGCCTGTCCCGCGGAATCACGCGCCATCCAGTTGTGAATGTTGCGGAACGTAACGACCATGTCGAGTGAGCCGGGCGGTACGACGTCACCGCCATCATTTGGGAACGTGACTACTTCCACGGCGCCGTAGACATCAGGCGTGGAGGCAAGCTTCTGTTGGTAGTCGGAGAGCCGTCCCGTTACGTATTTGCTGTCAGGATCCGGAGCAATCACGGCGGCGTAGTACTTGCCGCGTTCCCGGACGAGCGGCGCGATGATCTCCGTATACCAACCCGGTTCCGGCCACACCTCCAGCACTTTCATCTCGGGCCGGATGCCAAAGAAAAGCAATGTTTCCTTCGGATGGCGGTAGCGGTCGCGAGCGCTGTTCTGCGCCGAACGCTGACTGCCGGTGAGGATGTTGTCGAGCGCGAGCGCAGTTGTCTCGCGCGTGCTGGTCGTGGAGCAACTTGCCGCCAGCAACACCGCGGTCGCTAGCAGCAGGGCGCAGATCTGCTTAGGTCTTCGCATGGCGGGGTGGAGGTTACTATAAAACCCCCGCCGTAAGGACTCAGCGCCGGAACGGGCCCCCACCCTGGCGGGGCCGCTGCGGCCGCTCCTGGGCTTCGTTGACGCGCAGCGGTCGGCCGCTCATCTGGAACCCGTTCAGGGCCTGGATGGCCGCCTGCGCCTCGTTGGGCGCCATGTCGACAAAACAGAAGCCGCGGGGCTTGCCGGTCTCGCGATCATTGATGAGTTTGACTGAATCCACCTTGCCGTGACGTTCGAAAAGAGCTTTCACGTCCGCCTCGGTGGCGGAGAAGGGCAGATTGCCCACGTAGAGCGTCGTCATCCGTAAAGTCTCCCAACAACCAACACGCTGACGTGAGCAGAATGCTACTACCGGTGTTTGCGGGACGCAAACACCGGGCGCAGACACTACGAATTCAGCGTATTGGATGTGGTGTATCTACTACACCAACCGTGCGCGGTCAGGGGCCGGCCGGCTCCAGGTAGGAGTAACCGTCGAGCTCGCCTTCATAGAAGCGCTTCAGTTTCTGGGTCTCGGCAATGGTCATGCGGCCGTCGCGGATGGCTCGCTCGCAGTCCCGGGACAGGGCAGGGGCCAGCTCGGCGACGTCGTACTCCATGTACTCCAGCACCTTGTTGGCCGTGTCGCCCTTCACGATCTCCTCGATCCACCAGCCGCCCTCATCATGCAGCCGGATGTGCACGACATGGGTATCGCCGAAGAGATTGTGCAGATCACCGAGGGTTTCCTGGTACGCCCCGACGAGGAAAGCGGCGAGGTAGTACTTCTCGCCATCCTTGAGCTCGTGCAGCTCCAGGGTCCGTTTCACATCGCGCAGGGATACGAAGTGGTCGATCTTGCCGTCCGAGTCGCACGTGATGTCGGCCAGTACGCCCAGCCGCGTGGGCCGCTCATCCAGCCGGTGAATGGGCATGATGGGAAACAACTGGTCGATGGCCCAGCTGTCGGGCAGCGATTGAAACACCGAGAAGTTGCAGAAGTAGGTGTCGGAGAGAATCACTTCCAGATCATCGAGCTCTTCGGGCATCCGCTCGAGCTTGCGGCAGGCGTCGCGAATGCGGGCCAGGGTGCCCCAGTACAACCGCTCGGCCATGGCGCGAAATTCCAGCGACAGCAGCCCGATGTTGAACATCTGCAGAATCTGCTCGCGTGCCGTGAGCGCGTCGTGATAACACTCCACGAGCCGGCGCTCATTCACCGAGCGATACGCCACGGCCAGGTCCTTGACGGGTGCCGGCAGCTCCTTGTCGCCGTTGTATTCGGCAACCTCGTTGCCGGTCACCTGGAATTTGTCCAACGCCGAAGATCCCAGCGCGTCGAAGATCAACACGCTGTGATATGCGGCCACAGCGCGTCCCGACTCGCTGATGATCATGGGGTGCGGGATGTTGCGAGCATTGCAAACGGCCGCAATTCGATAGACGACGTCGCTGGCGTATTCGTTCAGCGTGTAGTTCATCGACGATGAGAAGTTGGTTCCGCTGCCGTCATAGTCGACGCCCAGGCCGCCACCAACATCGATGTATTGCAGCCCCGCGCCCATCAGCTTGAGCTCTGCATACACGTGTGCCAGCTCGTTGATGGCGTCCTTCACGCGGCGGATGTCCTGGAGCTGACTTCCCGGGTGGCAGTGCACCAGCTGCAGGCAGTCGAGCATGTCGTGCGACTTCAGGATGTTGAACAGCTCGAGAATCTCGGTCACGAACAGGCCGAATTTCGACTTCTCACCGGCGGAGTCGCGCCAGCGGCCTGAGCCCTCACTGAACAGCTTCACGCGCACTCCGATCCGCGGCCGCACGCCGTAGGTCTGGGCGTGCTTCAGGATCAGGCCCAGCTCATCGAAGTTTTCCACTACCGGGATGATGGTACGTCCCAGCTTGGTCGCAAGCGTTACCGCCTCAATGTAGCTGTCGTCCTTGAAGCCGTTGCAGACGATCAGGCGGTCGGAGGAGTTCTCGGTCATCGCCATGACGGCCAGCAGCTCGGGCTTGGAGCCGGCTTCCAGGCCGAATCCAAACTCCTTGCCGTAGCGATAGACCTCTTCGACCACCAGCCGCTGCTGATTCACCTTGATCGGAAACACGGCGGCATAGCGGTTTTTGTAGTCGTTCTCCGCGATGGCCTGCGCAAACGCGGCATGCATGTGCTTGAGCCGATGCGCGAGGATGTCGGAGAGACGGACGACGACCGGCGTCGTCAGGTCGCGGGCCTTGAGTCCCTCCACGACCTCGTAGAGATCAATCTCGTTGCCCGGTTGGGTGTCCGGTCGCACGACGACGTGTCCCGCGTCGTTGATCGAGAAGTAACCCTTGCCCCAGGCGTTGACGAGATACAGCTCCTGAGAGTCCACCACCTGCCATGGTTGCGCGGGGTTGTACTTGCGGGCGCCACCGTTGCCGGTGCCAGCAATGGGCAATTTCGGATCTGAAGCCACAGGTGATGTTTCCCATCGTTTATTGGCCGCAAAAAGTTGCGGCGGACAAAGCCACTCGGCCGCCGGGCTGGGCGCCCCCGCAAAAAGCGCGGCCTTCTCGAGGACACATTGGGCCGGCTACTCAGCGGTCGCGGACGATAGCAAAAATGTATGACGTGTAAGCGTGAGTCTGCACACCTCAGCGCTCGACCGGTCGCGCCGCATCGCGAATCCATTCGCTCCACGAGCCAGCATACAGCCGGGCGCCCGGAAGTCCGGCAACTTCGAGTGCCAGCAGGTTCTGGCAGGCAGTTACGCCCGAGCCGCACATGGCGATGGCATTGGAGGGGGTCTGGCCCCGCAAAGTTTCCAGCCACTGGGAGCGGAGCGTCTGCGCCGGCAGAAAACGGCCCTGGGCGTCGAGATTGCGCATGAACGGATGGTTGCGGGCTCCCGGTATGTGGCCGGCCACCGGATCGAGGGTTTCGTTCTGTCCCGCAAAACGATCCGCAGCGCGCGCATCAATCAACGCACGCTCCCCACTCACGAGCTGCTCCGCTGCCAGGATGCCCGCGACCTCCGCGGTCGAGACGAACGCGGCCGGTGCGTGAGTCGGGGTGAAGCGTCGCGGCTGTCTGACACCGGGTTGTTTACTGACTGGCAGGCCGGCCTGTTGCCACGCGGCGAAGCCGCCGTCCAGGACTGCCACGCGAGGATGACCGGCCCAGCGCACCAGCCACCACAACCTGGACGCGTAAGCGCCGTTGCTCTGATCGTAGGCAACGACCTGTGCTTTTTCGTCGATTCCCCATCTGCCGAGCGTCGCCAGAAATGCCTCGCGTGTCGGCAGTGGATGCCGCCCGCTGGTTGGAGCTACAGGACTCGAGAGATCGCCATCCAGATGCGCGTACAAAGCATTTGGCACGTGTCCTTCCGCGTACGCGCCTGCGCCCCACTGCGGCCGGGCGAGGTCGAAGCGGCAATCCAGGACGACCCAATTCAGATCATCGATCTTTTCGGCGAGCTCTGCGGGTTCGATCAGTGTCGTGTACATCGGTATCACCTCATGTTCATTTTCTGCCGTCTCCTGTTGTCGATACAATCACGTCAGGATTTCGAGCGAGAAAAAGATGGCGATCGACGTTTACTGGGGCAGCGGCAGTCCTTACTCATGGCGGGTGCTGCTCGCGCTCGAATACAAGCGGCTGCCCTATACGAGCCACGTGCTGCAATTTTCGAAGCAGGAGCACAAATCGCCCCAAATGCTCGCGCTCAACTGGCGCGGCAAAGTACCGGTGCTCAAGGATGGCGACTACGTGTGTTTCGAGTCGCTGGCGGTGCTGTATTACCTCGATTTGAAGTATCCGGAGCCGCCCATCTTCGGTCGCACTCCTGAGGAAGCCGGCACGATCATGCGCGTGATCTGCGAGTACCAGGCGTACATTGAGCCGCACGTCATCACCATCCTCAACGCGGTGTTCGGCAAGGCGAACCTCGGCACCGAGCAGGTGACGGAAGCGATGCATCACGCCGCGAGCGAGGCGCGCACCATCGAAGCGCGCCTGTCCAAGTCAGACTGGGTGGTGGGAGAGAGTTTCTCCGCGGTAGACATGGTCATCTTTCCCGGGTTTCAGTTACTGCGGCGAGCGCTCGAGCGTCCCGAGGCGCGCGAGTTGGCATCCCGATTTCTGCCGGTGGAGGTCAATTATCCCTCCCTCGGACGATGGGTCGAGCGCGTGGAGGCACTTCCCGGCTACGATCGCACTTATCCGCCTCATTGGAAGCGGTGAAGCGAAGCATCGCAGTTTACGCAGCCGGCAAAAACCGCGCTTTTTGCCGGCGGGCGACGAAGCGATGTCCGCGTAATTTGCCGCAGGCAAATTGCGCTTGTTAACTAGGAGCATCATGAGCAATCACAAGGTATACGTCGATTTCCCAGGGCGGATTCTGATCGTCGGTTTTGGCAGCATCGGGCAAGGGGTCTTGCCTCTCCTCCTGAGACATATCGGCATATCACCTGATCGCATCACGATCGTCACAGCCGCTGACAGAGGGCGCAAAGAGGCAGAAGAATTCGGCATCAAGTTCGTCAAGGAAGCGCTGACGCGGGAAAACCACCGCCGTATTTTGACTCCGCTGCTGGGTCGCGGAGATTTCCTGTTGAACGTCTCAGTCGAGGTTTCCAGCATTGCGCTGATCAAGCTTTGCTGGGAACGCGGCGCGATGTATCTCGACACGTGCATCGAGCCGTGGCCGGGCGGCTACACTGATCCAACGGTGCCGGCGGCGCGCCGGACAAACTACGCACTTCGCGAAGAGGCGTTGGCTTTGCGTCCGGGAAACACTCGCGCTCCAACGGCAGTGATCACTCATGGTGCAAACCCGGGGCTGGTGTCGCACTTTGCCAAGCAGGCGATGCTCAACATCGCGAATGACATCGGGATCACCGGAGTCGACCCGAAGTCGCGCTCCGAATGGGGCGAGCTCGCTCGTCAGCTCGGTATCAAGGTGATGCACATCGCCGAGCGCGACAGCCAGATAACGAAAGTACCGAAAGAAATCGGTGAGTTCGTCAACACCTGGTCGATCGATGGATTTGTCGGTGAGGGCTCGCAGCCGAGTGAAATGGGCTGGGGCACGCACGAGAAGAACTTCCCGCGGGACGGGAAGCGCCATGATTTCGGCTGTATGGCTGCGATCTATCTCATGCAGCCCGGGGCCGGCACCCGTGTGCGCACCTGGACGCCGCGCGCCGGTCACTTCCATGGGTTCTGCATTACTCATGGCGAAGCGATCTCGATGGCTGACTACTACTCCGTGCGCGAGGGCTCGCAGATCGCATACCGGCCAACGGTTCACTACGCGTATCACCCGTGCGACTCGGCGGTGATCTCCATCCATGAGCTGCTGGGACGCAACTACGTCCAACAGGAACGGCAGCGCATCCTGATGGAGGAGATCGAGAAGGGCGGCATCGACGAGCTGGGTGTGCTGCTCGCCGGGCACAAGAAGAACGCCTACTGGTATGGCTCGCAGCTGTCGATTGACGAAGCGAGAAAGCTCGCGCCCTACAACAACGCAACCAGCCTCCAGGTCACGGCGGCCGTGCTGTCCGGTGTGGTGTGGGCGATGGAGAACCCGAACCAGGGACTGGTTGAGCCTGATGAGATCGATTTCCGGCGCAACCTGGAGATCTGCACTCCGTATCTCGGACCCCAGGTGGGTCATTACACGGACTGGACGCCGCTGCACGAGCGTGAGCGGCTGTTCCCGGAGGATCTCGACAAAACCGATCCCTGGCAGTTCAAGAACGTTCGGGTTCTCTGGTAACAACGTTCTCCAACAACAACGCCGGGTGCATTACCCGGGAGCTCCCGCAGGGCGCGCGGCGTAGGTGATCTCGACGATCACAAACTTCCGCGCACCTCCGGGAAGCTCGACTGTAACCTCGTCGTCGAGCGCCCTCCGCATGAGGGCGCGCCCCAGCGGTGCATCCATACTGATGTAGCCCGGTGCCATGTCGAACTCGTCCGGACCGACAATCCGGTAAGACGACTCGCTGCCTTCCTCTGACTCGAGCGTCACCCAGGCTCCAAAGAACACCCGTTTGGGGTCAGAGGGCGGCTCGTTCACCACCACCATTCCGTCCAGCCGTTTCCGCAGGAAACGCACTCGGCTGTCGATCTCCCGCAGCCGGCGCTTGCCGTAGATGTAGTCGGCATTCTCCGACCGATCGCCCTGGGCGGCGGCCTCAGAGACCGCCTGGGTCACCTTGGGACGCTCGTGTTTCCAGAGCAGGTCCAGCTCGTCCTGGAGGCGCTGGGCGCCCTGTGGAGTGATGTATTGCGAGCCTGGAGCCCGAGGAGGTTGGTAGCGGGTCATTTCGTGCAGATTATGGTGAATAGAATTTGACAAATCGGGACGATGTTCTGTGGGCCATTTCACGGACGACCGCGGCGCGTGGCTACTACTCTTTAACCATGGCTACCAAGTACTACACGCACTTTGTAACAGCACGGGCCAAGGCTCAAACAGCCGCCGTTGCTGCCGCTGCCAATGCAAACGAGTGGAGTGGTGTTGTCGAACTGCGGCACCCGCTCGAGCATGTCGGTGGTACGAAAGAGCTGCGCGCGCTGTTGGCGCAAAGTTTCGACCTGGACTCAGATGATATCAAGATCCTTCACTGGGCCAGGCTGCACTGATTTCTTGCCGGTTATCCCCTAGCGGACTTCCTTCCCTTCATCGAAAGTCCGCATTTATCAGCCCAGGCTTCAAACCCTGGGCTTTTTTTTTGATTGGCGAAAAATGCGTACCGCATTTTTCGCAGATGACGTCCGTGCTTTCGCTTGGGGCGCCGGCAAAAAGCGCGGTTTTTGCCGGCTAGCGTCTAGGCTTTAGACTTTTCTCAGCACTCGGCTGATCATCGTGTCCTCCAGGCTCGGGGGCACGCGTTTGGATTCGTCGATGGGGCGGTGGTGCGGGAGCAATGTCAGGAACTCAACGGGTGGCAGGGGCGGGCTGCACAGATAGCCCTGGTACTGGTCACAGCCCAGCGAGCGCAGGAAAGTCAGTTGTTCCGCACTCTCCACCCCTTCCGCAATCACCTTCAGATGCAGACTGTGGGCCAATGACACGATGGCGCGCACGATCTCGGCATCGTCGCGGCTCGTGACAATCTCGCGAATGAACGAGCGGTCGATCTTGAGTTTGTCGAGGGGCAGACGCCGCAGATAACTCAAGCTCGAGTAGCCGGTTCCGAAGTCGTCGACGGATATACGCACACCCAGGTCACTCAGCCGACGCATGATCTGCACCGAGGTTTCCGCGTCCTGCATAACCGCGGTTTCCGTCAGCTCGAGCTCGAGATAGCGGGGCTCGAGCTGCGCTGCCGACAACGCGCCGCGCACGGTCTCAATCAAACCGTCCTGCCGGAACTGACGCGCTGACAGGTTGACTGCCATGCGCAGCTGCAGACCTTCGTCTTGCCATTCGCGCGCCTGCCGGCACGCTTCGTACAACACCCATTCGCCCAGTGGCACAATGAGACCGGTTTCCTCCGCGAGCGGAATAAAGCCGCCCGGCGGAATCAAACCCCGCTTGGGATGGCGCCAGCGAACCAACGCCTCGGCGCTCTCGATTCGCCCGGTCGCCACGTCCACCTTCGGCTGGTAGTGCAATTCAAACTCGCGCTGCGCGAGCCCCGTGCGCAGACCGCTTTCCAGCTCGAGCCGCTCGCGTGCAAACGCATTCATGGCGGGTGCAAAGAACTGGAATGTATTGCGGCCCTTTTTCTTGGCGTGATACATCGCCGCGTCGGCGTGTTGGAGCAATGTCTCAGAGTCGACACCGTCGTCCGGGCACAATGAGATGCCGATGCTCGGCGACACATGCACGTCGAGGCCTGCGAGCTGAATAGGCAACGCAACCTGGCTCAGCACTTTGCGCGCGACCACTTCCGCGTCCTGAGAGTTGGCGACCTCATGAATGAGCAACACGAACTCGTCGCCACCCAGCCGGGCGAGGGTGTCGTCCTTGCGCAGCAGGCCGGAGAGTCGGCGCGCCACTTCCTGCAACAACTCGTCGCCGGCAATGTGTCCCAGTGAATCATTGATTGCCTTGAAGCGATCGAGATCAACGACCAGGACCGCGAAGCGAATTTCCTGACGCGCGGCCCGCGCGATGGCCTGCCCCATCCGGTCGGCGAGCAGGACGCGATTCGGTAAACCCGTCAGCGCGTCGTGCGTGGCTGCGTGCTGGAGTCGGGCATTGGCGTTTTCCAACATCTCGTTGTAGCGACGGACATTGGATTCCAGATGTGCGTCGTACACGAGCAGTATGGTTGTAATCGCGAGGAGCCCGAGAGCCATCGTGGCAATGACGAGGGCCAACCAACGGCTGTCCATGCCATTGCCACCCAGACCGGGGTTGAGGCAGTAGGAATTGGCAGCGAAGCGGGACGCGGCCATGGCCGTGTAGT
This sequence comes from Gammaproteobacteria bacterium, assembly GCA_034668025.1. Taxonomy (GTDB): domain Bacteria; phylum Pseudomonadota; class Gammaproteobacteria; order Steroidobacterales; family Steroidobacteraceae; genus 13-2-20CM-66-19. The sequence goes on from JAXDQF010000299.1 coordinate 15,828, forward strand.
GCATGCCACTGATGGCCGAGCCCATGACTAACGCTGCGCCCAGTCGGGTTGCCCGCATCCGCCATGTGTTCTGAGTACCCAGGTGAGTGAACAGCCACAAGGCCGCGAATGAGGCGCCGATCGCAATGGCTACGGATGCCGCCACACGAACAGGTTCGTACTGAATCATCGGAACGACCTGGACTGCGGTCATTCCCACGTAATGCATGCCGCAGATGCCAGCGCCCATAATCAGCGCTCCGCTGGCCAGGCGGGGCAGGCCGCTGTTCGGCTGGCTCGCGAGCTTGAGGGCGAAACCCGAGGTGGCAATCGCCAGGCAGAGCGAGCCGATGGTGGGGGTCAGGTCATACGACAGGGCAATCGGCAACGAAAAGGCCAGCATCCCGATGAAATGCATCGACCACATGCCCGTCCCCATCGCGACGGCGCCACCCGCGAGCCAGATCTGGGCCGTCGAGCCGTGAGCACGCGCTACCCGTGCGGCCAGGCGCAGGGCGGTGTGTGACACGACAGCGGCAACCAGTATCGACAGCAGTACGAGGTAGTAGTTATAGGAGCCCGACATGCGGCACACACTCCATTAAAGCGCATCCCCTCCGGCAGGAGAGGTATCGGCCATTACCGCAGCGTGCTTGAAGACCATGGTCGCGTCTGTGATTGAATACCGTACCGCGCTCGTGCGTGTGACAATCCGTGGCCCCCGTGCCTGCTGGGGGATCCGCAAGTATTTGAAATCCAAAGAATCCCTAAGGAGATCACCATGCGTCCCTGGTCCCTTGCCTGCGTCGCAGTTCTGGCTATCGGGCTTTCGGGATGCGGGTACAGCTCGCTGACGCGGCAGGACGAGGAGGTGAAGGCCGCCTGGTCCGAGGTCGTGAACCAATATCAGCGGCGCGCCGACCTGATTCCGAATCTCGTCCGGGTGGTCAAGGGGTATGCGAACCAGGAGCAGCAGGTGCTCATTGGCGTGACCGAAGCGCGCGCCAAGCAGGCCGGGTCCATTCAGCTCACCCCGGAGCTCCTCAACAACCCGGATGCCTTCGCCAAATTCCAGGCCGTGCAGGCGCAGCTGAGCTCGTCGCTGAGGAGCCTGTTCGCCGTTGCAGAGGCGTATCCGGACCTCAAATCGAATGAGAATTTCCGCGACCTGCAGGTGCAGCTGGAAGGCACGGAGAACCGCATTACCTATGCGCGCCAGAAGTACATCGAGGCGGTGCAGGGCTTCAACACGACCGCACGGGCGCTGCCCAACCTGGTCACGGCCAAGCTGTTTGATTTCCAGGTGAAGCCGAGCTTCACCGTGGCCAATGAGCCGACTATTGCTGCGCCGCCGACGGTGGACTTCGGGCCGGAATCACCGCCGGCAGGAGCCGGATCACCGCCCACCGGCGCCGCGTCTGGCGCAGCGCCCGCTACGGGGCCGGCCGCCGCGCCAGCACCATCGGCGCCGCAATCCGCCCCGAAGTGACTTCAATGCGCGCGCGTGGCCTGGCCCTGGCGCTCCTCGCCATGAGCCTCGTGGCGCCCGCATTTGCACAGACCCAGCAACCCGTCCCGAAGCTCGCAGGCCGGGTGACCGACCTCACCGGCACGCTTACAGCCGAGCAGCAATCGGCACTCGAGGACAAGCTCTCGGCCTTCGAGGCCCGCAAGGGTTCGCAGATCGCAGTGTTGGTGGTCGCCACTACCGAGCCCGAGGACATCGTCAACTATTCGATGCGCGTCGCTCACGCGTGGAAGCTTGGGCGCGCCAAGATCGATGACGGCGCCCTGTTGATCGTCGCGAAGAACGATCGAGAGCTGCGCATAGAAGTCGGTAGAGCGCTGGAGGGTCCGCTGACGGACCTCACCGCCCACCGCATCATCTCCGACACCATCGTCCCTCTGTTTCGCCAAGGCGACTTCTATGGCGGCATCAACGCCGGCCTCGACCAGATCATCCGGATTGTCGATGGCGAGCCGCTCCCCAAACCCGACCTGGCGTGGCAGGGCAGTTCGGCACGGAACATCTCGCATCTGGTGCCTTTCCTGTTCGTCGCTGTCTTCTTTGGGTCCGTCGTGCTCCGGTCGTTGTTCGGCCGCGGCCTGGGTGCTGTGATTGCCGGTACGGCGACGGGTGTGCTGGTGTATTTAGCCGGTCAGGCGCTCTTTGTCGCGCTGGTGGCCGCTCTCATTGCGTTCCTGTTTACCCTGATATCCGGCTTTTCCGGGGGAGGCACGTGGTCCAGCTATCCGCGGACGAGCGGCTGGGGAGGCGGCTTTGGCAGCAGCAGCGGTGGCAGCAGCAGCAGCGGCGGTGGATTTTCGGGAGGCGGGGGCGGCTTCAACGGCGGTGGCGCCTCCGGTCGGTGGTGAGCACGCACGCATGAATCCAACCCGCTTCCTGCGTCACGTCTTTGCTACCCGCTGGACGACACGGCGCCGCTTCGGTCCGAAGGTTCTCGCAGACATCGAAACGGCCATCCGCGAAACCGAGGCACTACACGCCGGCGAGATTCGCTTCGCCGTGGAGACGGCGCTCGATATGGCCGAGCTCGTGGATGACCTGGCGCCCCGTCGGCGCGCCATGCAGGTTTTCGGGCAGCTGGGGGTGTGGGACACCGCCCAGAACAACGGGGTGCTCATCTACCTGCTGCTGGCCGACCACGTGGTCGAAATTGTCGCCGACCGGGGAATTGCCACCCGCATTGCGCAGTCTGACTGGGATGGTGTCTGTCGCGAAATGGAGCGTTTTTACCGGGAAGGGCGCTTCGGCGAGGGTTCCGTCGCCGGGGTCCGCGGGGTCGGCAGATTGTTGGCCCGGCACTTCCCGGGACGGCGCGCAGACGCCGATGAGCTGCCCAATCAGCCCGTGCTGCTTTAGCGTGCCATAATCCGAAGACCATGAAGTCCGTATCCACTGCGCTCCGCGCTACTGCCGCGGCGGCTTTCTGCACCCTCGTCGTAGCCTGCTCACTCTTCAAGGGACGCGAAAAGGAACCGCCACCACCTCCCCCGCCGCCACCCGCTCCGGTCGTGCAGCCGCCGACGGAGACTCAGCGCTTCGAGCTCTTCCCGGACCAGGATGTCGTCGGCGTGGTCCAGCTCACGACGACCACGAAGGAAGACACGCTCACGGACATCGCGCGTCGCTTCAACATCGGCTACGAAGAGATCCTGCGCTCCAACCCTAAAGTGGATCCCTGGTTACCCGGCGCCGACAAAGAAATCGTCGTGCCCACGGAGTTCATTCTTCCCAATGCGCCCCACGAGGGCGTCGTAGTCAACATTGCCGCAATGCGGCTGTTCTATTTTCCGAAGCCCAAGAAAGGCGAGCCGCAGATCGTCATCACCCATCCGATCGGGATCGGCAAGGTGGGCTGGAGCACGCCTGAAGGGGTGACCAAGATCGTTCGCCGCCAGAAGGATCCGACCTGGCGCGTGCCGGTTTCCGTGCTCAAGGAGCACAAGGAGAACGGCGAGATTCTCGACCGCGTCATCGGGCCCGGTCCCGATAATCCGCTGGGCAAGCATGCCTTCTACCTCGACTGGCCCAGCTACCTGATTCACGGGACCAACAAGCCGGCGGGGGTGGGTTTGCGCTCGAGTCATGGTTGCATCCGGCTGTATCCCGAAGACATTGCGCAGCTGTTCGATATGGTGCCCATCGGTACTCAGGTGCGGGTGGTCAACCAACCCTTCGTCTTCGGATGGAAGGACGGGCAGCTCTACATGCAGGCGTTCGACGTTCTCGAGGACGACCCGCGCGATTGGAAGAAGGCGCAAAAGAAGCTTCTCAACAAGTCACTGGCCGTCACGCTGCAGAAGCAGCTGAAGAGTCACAATGAGCAGGTGAACTGGGAGCTCGTATCGAGTCTCGCCCATGCGCCGCGCGGGGTGCCCGTGCCGATCTCGCTGGCCGACGGCAGTGTTGAGCAGGTGCTGGCCGCAGCACCCAAGGTGCAGAACACGATTCCCGAAGGCTCCACCTGGGATGGCACGACCGATCTGCCCATGGATGAAGGTACTTTCCGGCAGGTGATTTCCGACATGCAGCCGCCCGATCCGGGTGCGGCCGCGCCGGGTCCACCCGGCACGAAGGGTGATCCGGCGTTGACGCGACCTGCGGGCAACGGCAAGCGGGATCCGGCGTTGAACAAACCAGCGGGCGAAGAAGGGGCGCCGGCTACCGAGGAAAAGACGAACTGATGGCCGCGTTATCCGAATGGTTGCAGATCATGCTCGCCGAGATCGCCCGCAAGCGGGAGGATCTCGAGCGCGCACAAGAAGAAGACGCGAAGCGGGATACCGAGAGAGTTGCCGACGCTGCACCGCCCACAAAAATTGCGGGCGGTGCGCAACGCTGAATACTAGCCCCCGGGGCTAGGATAACGACCGACAGGTCGGCCCGGCGGGCGAGGCGTGCAGCGAAGCGGCGCCTCGTAAACTGAGACGCGATACAACGCCTATGCTAGAGTCCCCTGCGCCGCAACAGGGGATAACAAGTTGGCGCCGGCTGATAGCCGAACGTCCGGTCTTGAAGACGTAACAAAAGAACGCGCGCTCCACCCGATCGGACGCGTCTCTACAGGCGTCGCCGCGTTTGTTGGTCGCACACTGAAGGGACCTGTCAACCGGCCCGTCGCGATCTCCAGCTTTTCCGACTTTCAACACATCTTCGGTGGACTTTGGCAGCCCGCGCCGCTGTCGTACGCCGTCGATCATTTCTTCGAAAATGGCGGACGTCGTGCGTTTGTCGTACGCGTAGTGAATGGCGCTCGACCCCCGACCTTAACTTTGCCAGCAGGCTCGTCGAGGATTCGGCTCATCGGAGTCAACCCTGGCTCGCGGGAGTTTCTGCGGGCGTCTGTCGACTACGATGGGATCTCTGAGAAGGAAACCGATTCCTTCAACCTGGTTCTGCAACGAGTCCGCTCGGCAGGGTCCGAGCTGATCGAAGACCAGGAAATCTTCCGCCGACTGTCCGTTCTCGCCCCGTCCGAGCGCTTCATCACCAACGCCCTTTTGGAATCGCATCTCGCACGAGTCCAAGGTCCCGTACCGGTCCAACGGCCAGAGCGCTCCGCCATGGGTGGAAGCCGCTCGGCGATCGGTTATGCCGTCTCCAATCCGGACGGCGACGATGGTGCACCACTGACTGACTATGACGTCATCGGGTCCGCCGTCGAGAGCACCGGGATGTTCGCGTTGCAGGCGACACCTGCTTTCAACTTGTTGTGTATCCCGCCGCTCGCCCGGGAGAACGACGTAGGCTTGAGCACCTTGCTCGTGGCAGCGAAATTCTGCCGCGAGCGCCATGCGATGCTGCTCGTTGATCCGCCCTCAACGTGGATTTCGCCGCGGACGGCGCTCGATGCTCTGCGCAATTGGCCTTTCCGCAGCGACAACGCCGTCATGTATTTCCCCCGTGTCCAGTCTTTCGACCGGCTTCGAGGCCGGGCTGAGACCTTTGCGTCCTGCGGCGCGGCTGCCGGGATGATCGCTCGCTCAGATGAGGCCTCGCCGGTGTGGTCGGCTATCGAGACCGAAGAGTCCTTCCTGCGGCCGGGATTGCGACCGGCGGCGGTTGTGTCGGATCAAGAGAGGGTTCGGCTGTCGCAGGCTGGCGTGAATACGCTCGTGTCTTCCCGATCGAATGTTCGGCAGGGGTTGAGTCCGCGGACCCTGGCCGCGGGCAGCTCAGGGGCGTCGGATTGGAAGTATCTGGCTGCGCGACGCCTGGCGCTGTTTGTTGCGTCGAGCATCGAGCAGGGGACGCGATGGGTTTTGTTGGAGCCGAACATCCCGTCGACCTGGGAGCGGGCGCGCTCGTTGGTAGACGCGTTTCTGGAAGCTCTCGCCGAGCAGGGCGCCTTCGTTGGCACTTCACCGGACGAGAGTCATTTCGCTATTGCCGACGATCGCGTCAACCGGGAGCAGACCGTCGCGGACGGCAAGTTCAACCTGCTCTACGGGTTTGCAACCAGCAAGCCGGGCGAATTCGATACCTGGATGGTGACCCACCATCCCGGGTCGAGCCGCGTCCGGCCGGTGTCCGTCAACCGGATGACTACCTCCAAGCACCGGGTTGAGTGGGAGATTGAGACCGCTATTCTGCGCGGTTAGGGTTTCCATAGCCGCCACCACCCGGCGACTCAATGGTCAGTTGGTCGCCCGGCGCCAGATCAAAACGCGCCGTCGCACCCAGGTGCTCCACCTCTCCCGACGCCCTTTGGATCGACGCGGCCCCCGGTGCCGCAGCATCGCCACCCTTCACTCCGAACGGCGCAATGCGCCGGTGATTCGCCAACAGCGCGCCTGACATCGGGGAGCGAAACTCCAGTCTCCGTACCGTTCCGTCACCGCCGCGGTTGAGACCGCGCCCGCCTGATCCGCGGCGGACGCAGAATTCGCGAACCAGTACCGGAAATTTCGACTCGAGGATTTCCGGGTCGGTCAGGCGCGAGTTGGTCATGTGTGTCTGTACGGCATCGCAGCCGTCGAAATCAGGTCCAGCGCCCGCGCCCCCGGCAATGGTTTCGTAGTACTGGAGGCGAGCGTCTCCGAACGTCAGGTTGTTCATCGTACCCTGTGACGCTGCCAGTATTCCCAGTGCTCCGTATAACGCATCCACTATGCATTGGGAGGTCTCGACGTTACCTGCCGCCACAGCAGCGGGAGGCGAGGGGTCCAACATTGAGCCGGGTGGAATGATCACGTTCAGCGGCTCGAGACAGCCTTCGTTCAATGGTATCGGGCGGTCGATCAGCGTGCGAAACACGTACAGGACCGCCGCGAGACACACAGCGCGTGGGGCATTGAAGTTGTGAGAGTCTTGCGCGGAGGTTCCCGTGAAGTCGACGCGCGCGTTGCGCGAGGTCTGGTCGATATCGATGCGGACCGCGATGACGGCTCCATTGTCCATCTCGTACCGGAATTCGCCGGGCTGCAGGTGACCAATGGCATTGCGCACACTCGTCGCTGCGTTGTCCTGAACGTGGCGCATGAAACTGTGGACAACCGGTAAGGTATGTCTGTGCACAGCGCGCTCAATTTCGGCAATGCCCCTGGCGTTCGCAGCCAGTTGGGCCTGGAGGTCAGCAACGTTCTGGTCTGGATTGCGCGCCGGAAATTGTGCTCCGAGCAGCGCGTCGCGCAACTCCTTTTCACGGAGTGTGCCGCCAACCACGAGTGAAAAACATTCAAAGAGAACGCCCTCTTCTTCAATTGTGCGACTGAAAGGGGGCATGGAGCCGGGCGTCGTACCGCCGATGTCAGCGTGATGGGCGCGCGAGGCGACAAAGAAATCCGGGTTCGCGGTGCCGCCCAGGAATACTGGCGTGACGACCGTCATGTCAGGTAGGTGGGTGCCGCCATGGTACGGGCTATTCAACAGCCAGGAGTCACCCGGCCTCATGTTGGCGCCTCGAGTATCAATGACCGCGCGCACGCTGGCGCCCATTGAGCCCAGGTGCACGGGCATATGCGGCGCATTCGCCACCAGGCCGCCGCTCGCGTCGAAGAGCGCACAGGAGTAGTCGAGGCGCTCTTTGATATTGACGGACTGAGCGGTGGCCTTAAGGACCTCGCCCATTTGCTCGGCGATGTGCATGAACAGGTTGTTGAAGATCTCAATGCGTGCGGGGTCCGGCGCTGCCGCCGTGTTCGCGACCGGCGAGTGCAACGCCGCGGGCTTCGGCGTCCGCGTCACCACCGGAGCGCTCGCCGTGCCCGGCGGCCCTGCGGCGGCCACTGCATCCAACATGAGCTCGCCGCCGGCCAGCCGAGTCGCTCGCCAGCCCCGCTCGAGGACCAGCGTTGAGTTCGGCTCGACGATCAGCGCCGGGCCGGTCATTGGACTCTCGAGTGCGCTGCTGCGCACCACCGGTACATCAACCCAGGCTCCGAACCACGCGCGTGCTGTTGCGGGTAGCCGGGTTTCCGGCCCGGTCTGCGGCATTTGGAGCGAGATCGCGTCGATCGAGGCCATCCGGGCCTCAATGCGTACCGCTTCAATCACAACACTGCGTTCGGCGGCAGTGAAGCTGAAACGCTTCAGGTGCATCGCGCAGAAAGCTGCGAGTACTTCGTCATACGAGGACGCGATCACGGACAAACTGGTCTCGCTGTCACCAGCGCGAAGCTCCAGCCAGTGTTCAACTCTAACACCGGTCGTCGCGGCACTATCGGTAGCGAACACGGCGAGCTCGTCGCGTGCCTGTTTCTCCAGCTCACGAAGTTTGTCGCCCGCTGCGCTGAGCGCAGCCGCCGTAATCCGGAGTCGCAAGCTGGCGCGCCGCATCGCAATACGATCAGCAACACCGATTCCGAACGCCGACAGCACACTGGCGAGCGGATGTACGAGCACTTTCCGCATACCCGCAGCGTGCGCAACTCGGCAAGCGTGCTGTCCAGCGGCGCCCCCAAAACAAAACAGCGTGAACTCGGCCGCGTCGAGTCCTTGGCGCGTCGATACTTGGCGGATGGCGTTTGCCATGGCCTCGACTGCGACATCGAGGAATGACTCCGCAACAGCCTCAGCGTTTGCGTTTACCTGAGAGGCGAGGGCGGCGAACTTTCGTGCCACAACCTCCGTGTCGATACGTGATCGCCCGTCGTGCCCGAAGACCGACGGAAGGGTGTCAGTTCGCAGACGCCCTAACAGCACCTGCACGTCGGTCAGCGTCAAAGGACCGTCGCGGCCGTAACTGGCGGGCCCGGGATCCGCGCCGGCGGAATCGGGCCCGGCGGCGAAACGGCCGTCGGTGAAGTGGAGGATCGATCCGCCACCCGCGGCGATCGTATGCACATCCAGCATCGGACTTTGCAGCCGGACGCCGGCGATGATGTGTTCGAAACGTCGCGGCAGCTCGCCGTCGAGAAGTGACACGTCGGTGGATGTCCCGCCCATGTCGAAACCCACCAGCCGCGGGATATTCAGATGATTGCCAATCCACTGCATGCCGATGAGGCCGCCCGCAGGGCCAGACAGGACGCTCGACATCGCGTGAAAGGTATCGGCAGCAGCCAGGCCGCCATTACTTTGCATGAGCTCCAGACGCGCTCCCGCGTGAAGGTCGTGGAGCTCTCGCTGAAGGCCCGAAACATATTGGCGCAGGGGTAGCGCCAGGTATGCGTTCAATACCGTCGTGTCACCTCGCGCTACATAGCGCACCAGGGGTGACAGTTCGTGCGACACCGAGACTTCTTCAAATCCCAGTGAGCGCGCGATTGCCGCGGCTTCCCGTTCGTGCTGCGGAAATTTCCAGCCATGCATGAAGACGATCGCGACGGTCCTAAGGCCTGCCTGACGAGCCTTTTGCAGATCGTCGCGCAACCCGCTCGCGTCCAAAGGAGTCAGCGTTACCCCAACGGAATCGATACGCTCAGACGTCTCTATGACCGATGAGTACAGACGGTCAGACAGCACTATGTGGCGGGCGAAGATGTCGGGACGGTTCTGGTAGCCGATTCGCAGGCCGTCCCCAAAGCCCTTGGTGGTCACCAGGAGGACGGGCTCTCCTTTTCGCTCGAGGAGGGCATTCGTTGCGACGGTGGTTCCCACTTTGACCGTCCGGATGGCACCTTCGGAGGTTGACAGAATGTCACGTGCTCCGCGCATTCCGGGGTCTCCTGCCCCACCCAGTTGGGACAAAACCTTCCGCACGTGCAGTTGGCCGCTCGGGGATACCCCGATGACGTCCGTGAATGTTCCGCCGCGATCAATCCAGAATTGCCAACCTGGGCTCATTTATTTTCAGTCCGTACAGTCATCTTGGCGTCGGAATTGCATTGTCTGCATTATTCTCGCACCCTCGGGTTTCAACCTGGACGAATTGTTGTGGAAGCGCCCGTAGTCAATCGCCACGTCGTCTTTTCCCATGGCCAGGAAAGTGGTCCCTGGGGGCGGAAGATCTCTGCGTTGGCGGATGTAGCCCGCAGCGAGGGCTATGAATCTCATTCCGTGGACTACCGGGGTATCGTCGAGCCGCGTGCCCGGGTCGCGAAGCTGGTGGATTTCTGCAAAGAGCTGTCAGGCGACCTCGTCCTCGTCGGCTCGAGCATGGGCGGTTACGTTGCAGTAGCATCTGCGTCGCTTTTGCATGCCCGAGGTGTGTTCCTGATGGCTCCCGCGCTGTACATGGAAGGATTGCCCGAGTTGCGGCAAGGCGTCCTCGATTGCCCGGCGTCCATCGTCCACGGTTGGCAGGACGAGATCGTCCCCGTCGCGCACAGTATCCGTTTCGCGCAAACCTATCGGGCTGCACTGCACCTCGTGGATGGCGATCACCGTCTCCACAACCAGATTCGTGTCATTCAGTACCTGTTCGAATACTTCCTGATTACGCTGGACCTGCCGGCCATCGCCTTTCAATAATGGCCTTTCAGTAATGGATCGGGCTCGAAGCTGGCTGTTACGGCGCCTGCTCGCGCTGTGGGTGCGATACAAGGTCCGGCCCGACGAGGCGGTCTCGCATGTACGCGACCGGGACAAGCCGGTTTGTTACGTGGTGGAGAACAGCAGCGTCACCGACCTTGCGGTTCTGCAGGACGCCTGCGTAAAGCTGAAATTGCCCCGGCCGCAAAAGCGCCTGCTGCGCGAGTCGAAGGATCTTCGCTCGTTTTTCTATCTGAGCCGACCGCGCGGTTTCTGGGACGAGCGCATCGACCGCCGGGCTCCCCCGCAGCTCCAACAAATGATCGCAGCTCTTGCCGCCAATCCCGAGCTCGATGTCGAGCTGGTGCCCGTAGCCATGTATTGGGGTCGGGCCCCTCAGAAAGAAGGATCGTGGTTCCGGCTGCTGTTGGTTGAGGATTGGGCGCTCACCTCCCGGGCGCGCAAATTCATGCAAGTGCTTTTCAACGGGCGCAACACGTTGATCGAGTTTGACGAGCCCATCTCGCTACGCACCCTCATGGGTGACGACGCAGGATCTGCTGTCCGCGGGCGGCGGGTGATGCGGGCCTTACGCGCTTTGTATGCCAAACAGCGTGCGGCGCGAATCGGGCCAGATCTTTCGCACCGGCGAACCATCGTCAATAGTGTGCTGCGGACGCGAGCGGTGAGGTCGGTCGTTGCCCAGGAGATGCGGGAAAAGAAGATCACCCGCCGGCAGTCGATGCTCAAGGCGAAGCAGTACGCCGAAGAGATTGCCGCCAACTACTCTCATGCCTTCATCCGCTTCATGGAAGCGGCGTTGGCCCGTTTGTGGAACCGCCTGTACGACGGCGTGGTATTTGGCCACGTTGAGACGTTGGAGCAGACAGCAGAAGGGAACGAGATTATTTACGTTCCCTGCCATCGCAGCCACATGGACTATCTGCTGCTGTCGTATGCCATCTACGTTCACGGGTACGCGATTCCACACATTGCCGCCGGCATCAACCTGAATCTGCCGATCGTAGGCCGCTTCCTGCGCAAGGGCGGCGCATTTTTCATCCGCCGCAGCTTCCGTGGCAACGCGTTGTACACCGTCGTCTTCATGAAGTACCTCGCTGCCATCATGGCCCGCGGCCACTCGATTGAGTATTTCATCGAGGGAGGTCGCAGTCGGACAGGGCGGTTGTTGCAGCCGAAGACGGGGATGCTGTCGATGACCGTACGCAGTTTTTTGCGAGACCCCGCGCGCCCCATCGTCTTCATTCCCGTCTACTTCGGGTACGAGCGGATCGTCGAAGGATCGACCTACGTCGGCGAGTTGTCGGGTAAACCCAAGGAGAAGGAAAGCGTCGCCGGGCTCATCCGCACGGTTCGGCGGTTACGGCAGCGATTTGGCCAGGTCCACGTCAATCTCGGCGAGCCGATCCTGCTCGGCGAGTTGCTGGATCGATATGACGCCGATTGGCGCACGCGCGTCGTTGAAGATGACACCCGTGTTCCCTGGGTAGGGGCGGCGGTGGATGACCTCGCGTCTACCATCATGCGACACATCAATGCGGCTGCGGCGGTGACCCCAATCAATCTGCTGGCGATCACGTTGTTGGCAACGCCGCGATTGGCCCTGCCCAAGACGGATCTGCTGCGCCAGATGGATCTGTATCGCGAGCTGATGCGCAGTTTTTCATACAGCGAGCGGGTGACGGTGACTTCGATGTCGGCCGCCGAGATCCTGGCGTATGGCCAGTCGATGAAAACCGTGTCGGTCGAGGCCCACCCGCTCGGCGATATTGTCCGGATGAGCGACGAGAGCGCGGTCCTCGCGACGTACTATCGGAACAATATCCTGCACCTGTTTGCGATGCCGTCGCTCGTCGCCTGCGCGTTCGTCAGCAACGCCACGGTCCGTACCAACGACATCCAACGCCTGGCCTGGCGCATCTATCCGTATATTGCCGCAGAGTTGTTTCTGCGTTGGAACGAGAGTGAGCTGGCGGATGTGGTGACGGAAGTGCTCATTTGTCTCGAGCGCCAGGGGCTGATTGAATCCGACTTCGAGCGTACGGAGTGGCGACGTCCGCCGCCCGCGTCGGAGCGGGCGATGCAGCTGTCACTGCTTGCCCAGGCTACCATTCAGACTATCGAGCGCTATTACCTGGCCATCGCAATCCTGCTGAAAGCCGGCAGTGGCGAGATCACGCAGGTTGCCCTGGAGCAGCGTTGTCAACTCATGGCACAGCGGATGGCGCTGCTGTTTGGGTTGAATTCGCCCGAATTCTTCGACCGCGCCATGTTTGAGAACTTCATTGACCTGCTGCGCTCGAGGGGTGTAGTACGCCTGTCGAGCGGCGGCACGCTGGAGTTCGATGAGGTTCTCATGCGCGTTGCGGCCGACGCACAATTCGTACTCAGCGAACAAATCCGCCACAGCATACTCCAAGTTACACACAGCTAACCCGTGCCATAATGGCCTCACTTAGGGATAAGGGGGGCTGCAAAATGGGTGCTGTGCTTTACGGGCGCGGCGGTCTTGCTGCGACTTTCGTCTGGATCTGCCTGGCAGTACTGGTCTCGCAGACCGCCCGGGCCGTGGGAATACAGCTCGGAGACCTGAACGGCAGCTGGGATACCACGCTCGCCTATGGCCAATCGTGGCGGGTCGCCAATCCAGACTGCCGGCTGATAGCCACCGCGGATGGCGGCTGCGGACGCTCTCCCAACATCGACGATGGCGATCTCAACTACCGGGGTAAGGCCGTGTTCAGCAAGGCTTTGTCGGCCGTTACGGAGCTGTCGCTGAACTACAAGGACTTCGGGGTGTTTGCCCGTGCATCGGCCTTGCACGATTTCGCTGTGCAGAACGGCGATACCGACCGCACCCCCTTATCCGGCGAGGCGCTCAATCTGGTCGGCAGCTACACGCGCATGCTGGATGCGTTTGGCTATTGGAAGTTCAAGCTCGGAACCATGCCGTCGGAGTTGCGCCTCGGCAAGCAGGTGGTGAGCTGGGGTGAAAGTACGTTTATCCAGGGCGGCCTGAACAGCGTCAATCACTTCGATGTATCCGCCCTTCGCGTGCCGGGCTCGGAGCTGAGACAGGCGCTGCTGCCCGACCAACTGGCCCTGTTCAACATTCAGTTTACGGAACGGCTGAGCGCGCAGTTCCTGTACCTGTTCAAATGGAATCAGACCAAGCCCGAGCCCGACGGGTCTTATTTCAGTACCAACGATGCCGCGACGCCGGGCGGGCGCAACGTGGTGCTCAACTTCGGCGAATTCTCGGACCTCGGCGTCGACTACCGGCCGCTCGGCGGGCCTTTCATCTCCAACTTCCAGCAGTTCCACCGGACGGCCGACCACAACCCGCCGGATTCCGGGCAGTATGGGATGAATTTCAAGTATTACCTGCCGAATTTCAACAACGGCACAGAGCTCGGGCTGTATTTCCTCAATTATCACAGCCGCGTGCCCGTCGTGTCGTTCCGTACCGGCACCCAGGCGGGTGTTGCGAACGCATTTGGTGCTCTCACTGCGGTGGGCGGGGCCGCGCAGGCACTTGCAGCGGGATTGCCGTATGCAGCCGCGATTGCCACAGGTGCCCAGGCCGGTGCAGGAGCCGCCGCCCGGATCGGCGGGAATCTGAGTGCCGCGGTGGCTCAACAGTACGCGACAGTGGGTGCCAACACGCTGCTCGCAGGCGGTGACGTGACCGGGCAAGCGACCAACATCGCCACCAACGAATATGCTCAGACGGCGGGATATTTCGACGAATATCCGAAAGACATCAAGATGCTGGGCGTGTCGTTCAATACCCAGTTGCAGAAGACCGGCGTGGCGTTGCAGGGCGAATTCACCTACAGGCACGGTGTGCCGTTGCAATTCGACGACGTCGAGCTGGTATATGCAGCGCTGACACCGTTTGAGGCGGGGATTGCACAACTGCGCAACACGCCGTTGCCCTCAACCTGTCTGCCCGGAGCAGGTGCCACGCTCAGCCGGTGCAACCAGATCGGCGCTTTTGGCCCGGGTCAGGTCGTGCGCGGCTATGGGTTGTACGACACCTACCAGGCACAGTTCACTGCCACCAAGAGTGTGGCCAACATTTTGAAGGCGTCACAGCTGGTGCTGGTGTTCGAAAGCGCCGTGGACTGGATTCCGGGGCTGCCGGACAAGCTTACGGGAGGTCCGAACGGTCGCGGCCTGCGCCTGGATTCCCCCGGCACCAATGTCAGTGGCAATGCCGCGCTGGCGGGGTTTCAGCTCGGCGACGTCGAGCCGGGCGACCGCTTTCCGACCCGCGCTTCGTGGGGTTATGTTCTCGCGGGCCGGCTCGAGTATCCCAACGTGATCGGCGCATGGAATATCCTGCCGCACTTCTCATGGTCGCATGATGTCACGGGAACATCTCCCGGGCCCGGAGGCAATTTCGTACAGGGCCGGTATGCGGCTACCGTAGGCATCTCGGGCAATCTGCAGGCCAAGACGGAGCTCACCGTGGACTACACCAACTTCGGGGGTGCCGGCCAATACAACCTGCTGAACGATCGTGACTTCATCTCGGCGAGTATCAAGTACTCGTTCTGACCGGACCTGCGCTGGAGGGGGGGAACATGTTCAACAAAGCACATGGATTGGAAGCATTCGGGTGGGTTGCCGCGGCCATCGTAGCCGGGTGTCTGGCGGCAGCGCCGGTCTGGTCGGCTGTCAGTGCCCAGGAGGCCGCCCGGCTCGGCGCGGATCTCACACCGGTCGGGGCCGAAAAGGCGGGTAACGCGGACGGCACCATTCCTGAATGGACCGGTGGCATCAAATCGCCCGCGGAGGCCGGGTTTCCGGGCTTCAAAATGGGCGAGCATCATCCCGATCCGTTCGCATCGGACAAGCCGCTGTTCACCATCACACCGGTTAACATGGGCCAGTACGCCGCCAAGCTCTCGGAAGGTCAAAAGAAGCTTCTGCAGGCATACCCCGACTACAAGTTGATTGTCTATCCCACGCATCGCAGCGCCGCCTATCCGCAGCGGATTTATGACGCGACCAAGCGGATTGCAACGACGGCGAATCTGGCTCCCGGTGGCAATGGAGTGACGGGCGCCACTGAGGGGATTCCGTTCCCCATTCCAAAGGAAGGTGTAGAAGTCTTCTGGAATCACGTGCTGCGGTTTCGCGCGGAATCAATTCAACACACGTATGGCCAGGCACCCGTGACGGCGGGCGGCAGTTATACGATGGTGCAGCTGAAGGAAGACTCGCTGATCCAGTACGTGACGCCCGGAATAACCGAGGCGGCTCTCAACAACATCATTGTGTATTTCATCCAGGAGACGACGCAGCCCGCGCGCATGGCCGGCGAGATTCTCCTGGTGCAGGAAACGCTCGATCAGTCCAAGGACAACCGCAAGGCGTGGATCTACAACCCCGGACAGCGGCGCGTGCGCCGTGCGCCGAATGTCGCTTTCGACAATCCGGGAACGAATGCGGACAACCTGCGAACCTCCGACCAGTTCGACATGTATAACGGCAGTCCGGAACGCTACGACTGGAAGTTGATCGGCAAGCGGGAGCTGTACGTTCCCTACAATGCCTACAGACTGCACGGCGGTGCGCTCAAGTACACCGATATCCTGAAAAAGAATCACATCAACCAGGACCTGGCCCGCTACGAGTTGCACCGGGTTTGGGTGGTCGACTCGTTCCTCAAGCCCGGAACGAGTCACATCTACAGCCGCCGCACGTTGTACGTTGATGAGGATTCCTGGCAGATTCTGCTGGTGGATTGCTACGACAGCCGCGGGCAGCTGTATCGCGTGCAGGAAGGTCATGCGATGAACTACTACGAGATGCCGAATCTGTGGACGACTCTCGAGCTGGTGATGGACCTGTCCAACGGTCGTTACCTGGCGATGGGATTGCAGAACGAGGAGTCGAAGTCGTTTGATTTCTCGGCCAAGCGCACGCCCGCCGACTACCAGCCGAGCGTGTTGCAGATGCGAGGGATCCGATAACACTTTTGCGGCATCTGGCGGTCGCGGCTCGGGCCGCCGCCGCGGTGGGTACGCTGGCGGTCGCCGCGGTGTGTGTGTCGCCCGTGTTCTCAGCGCTCGCGGGTGTGGCGGCCACCGCGGCGCCCACGATGCCGGCGCCGCCGGCGGCCGCGGTGAATGGTGCGCCCGCCGCGCAGGCTTTGCCACCCAACACGCGGTCGGCGGACGTTGCCGAGCATGCCCGTCTTGCTTCTCGCTCACTTCTACTCGATGTCGCAACGGCCGGGCAGCGGCTCGTTGCCGTGGGCGAACGAGGACACGTTCTCCTAAGCGATGATCACGGGGGCACGTGGACTCAGGCGGAAACCGTTCCCACCCGTGAACTGCTGACAGGCGTCTGTTTCAGCAACGCGCAACAGGGAGTTGCGGTTGGTCACGATGAAGTCATTCTGGTCACGCAGGATGCGGGTCGTACGTGGACGCTCGCTCACTTTGCTCCTCAATCCCAACAACCCCTGCTCGATGTCGCCTGTGCGGGCAACGATCGCGTAATCGCCGTGGGTGCCCACGGGGTTTATTTCATCAGCGCAGACGGCGGCAGAAACTGGCAGGAACACAGTCTGGGCCAGGATTTTCACCTCAACAAAATTGCGGTGGCAACGGCTGCGCGCCTGTACATCGCTGCCGAGGGTGGCCATCTGTATCGCTCCGACGACTCGGGTGACACCTGGCACGAGTTGACGTCCGGGTACGAAGGGTCTTTTTTTGGTGTGCGGCCGCTGCACGATGATGTTGTTCTGGCGTATGGCCTGCGCGGGAACCTGTTTCGATCTGAGGACGCCGGTGCGACCTGGCGGAAAGTTGAGACGGGCACGCTCGCCATGCTCAACGATGCCGTGAAGTTGGATGATGATCGTACAGTCGCTACGGTCGGACTCTCGGGTGTGGTGCTCGTGAGCCACGATGCGGGCAAGGCGTTTCTGCTCACGCAACAGGAAGACCGGCAGGGCCTGTCTGCGGCCGTGGCCGTCGGCGGCAATTCGTTATTGGCGGTTGGCGAGGGAGGCGTCCGGGTGATCGAGGTCAAACCGCAATGACCCCCTTTCTCGAACGCCTCATATTCGACAACCGCAGACTGATCCTCGGTCTGTTCGCACTCACCACCGTTGCAATGTTGATCGTGGCATGGCGCGGCCTGCGAATCGATGCGTCGTTCACGAAGCAGTTGCCCGTCCAACATGAGTACATGCGCACGTATCTCAATGAGAACGTCGCTGAGTTTCGCGGTGCCAACCGGATCCTCATCGCCTTGATCGCGCGCGACGGCAACATGTTTCAGCCGGCGTTCTTCGATGCGCTCCGCAAGGCCACCGACGAAGTCATCGTCACGGATGGCATCGATCGAGGTCGGGTTCAGTCGCTGTTTACACCCAACGTCCGCTACCTCGAGGTGGTCGAGGACGGGATCGAAGCGGGCAATGTGATCCCGGCCAACTTTCAACCCACTCCGCAGGCACTGGCACAGGTTCGGGGCAACATACTGAAGGCCGGTATCGTCGGCCGGCTGGTGGCCAATGATTTCTCGGGAGCCCTGATCAGCGCAGTGGTGTTGGAGCAGGATGCGCAGGGCCGGCCGATCAACCCGATCGAGGTGGCCCGTCACCTGGAAGATCGAGTGCGCGACCGCTTGCAGGGACCCCAGGTGGAAATCCACATCATTGGCTTCGCCAAGGTGGTCGCGGACATTGCCGACGGTGCACTGTCGGTAGTCATATTTGCGGTGGTGACCTTGATTCTCACCCTGCTGGCCGTCTGGATCTATTGCCAATCACTGCCGATCGCGGCGATTCCGGTCGGCTGCTCAGTGGTTGCCGTGATCTGGCAGCTGGGCACGCTCGTGTTGTTGGGCTACGGAATAGATCCTTTGGGGTTGTTGGTCCCGTTCCTGATATTCGCCATTGGTGTGAGCCACGGTGTGCAGAAAATCAGTGCGATCGGCGATGCGGCGTTTGCAGGGCTGGATAGTAAGGAGGCGGCCCGGAGGACGTTCCGGCAGTTGCTCGTGCCTGCGATCATTGCTTTGTTGGCGGACCTGGTGGGGTTTATCACCATTTTGCTGATTCCCGTCCAGGTCATCCGCGAGATGGCGACTACGGCGAGCATTGGTGTAGCCATTGTCATTCTGACCGATCTCGTGCTGCTCCCCGTGGTTGTTTGCTTCGTGCATTTCGATGACGGCTATCGATCGCGTGTCGAGCGCAGGCAGCTGCAACTCGCGGTCTGGTGGAAGCGGCTGGCTGGGATCACCTCGCGCGGTCCGGCGATGGCGATCATCGTTGTGGCGGCTCTGATAACCGCGCTCGGCTGGTGGAAGGGTCGTGAGACGCCGATCGGGGACACACAGGCGGGCGTGCCGGAGCTGAGGCCTCACTCGCGCTACAACGAGGATAGCAACGTCATCACTTCGAAGTTCTCAGTCGGAGTGGATGTGTTGACTGTGATAGTTGCATCCCACGAGCCGATTTGCGTCAGCTACGACCTGATGTCGGGGATTGACCGGTTCGCGTGGAGCATGCAAAACGTCGATGGAGTTCAGGACGTTATCACGTTGCCCTACGTTGCCAAGATCGCAGCTGCAGGTTGGAACGAGGGCAGCTTGAAGTGGCGCACGCTCCCGCGCGAGCAGTCACAGCTGACCCAATCGACGCGGTACATCGAGACCAGCACCGGACTGCTGAATGCTGACTGCAACATTGTACCCGTGGTGCTGTTTCTCGAGGACCACCGCGCTCAGACCGTCGAGCGGGTGGTGGCTGCGGTCAAAGCCTGGCGGACGGCCCACCCCGTGCCGGGTGCGCAATTCGAGCTTGCGACCGGGAATGTGGGTGCGATGGCTGCTACCAATGAAACCGTGAAGGCCAAGGAGCTGTGGATACTGGGAGGTGTCTTCGCTTCCGTCATCGTGATGTGCCTGCTCACATTTCGATCCATCCTGGGAACCGTGCTGGTAGTGCTTCCGCTGGCGATTGTCTCAGTGCTCGTTTATGCGGTGATGGCTTTCGTGGGGATCGGGCTCAAAGTGTCTACTCTGCCGATGGTCGCGCTGGGGGCCGGCATCGGGGTGGATTACGGGATTTATCTCTACAGCCGGATGCAGGAGTTCCTGCGTGAGGGGCTGTCGGTGCACGACGCCTACGAGCGGACGCTCCGCGTCACGGGCGCGAGCATTATTTTCACGGGCATCACACTCGCTATTGGCGTGGTGACGTGGGTATTCTCACCGCTGAAGTTCCAGGCGGACATTGGCATCATGCTGACCTTCATGTTCCTCGTGAACATGCTTGCGGCCATCATTCTGCTGCCCGCACTAGGAGCCTGGCTGATTCCGGCGCGTGTGAGAGAGGTTAATGAGCTCAAAGGATTCTCCCCCTAAGGGGCTTCTTATTATCGGTGGCGCCGAGGTCAAGCGCGCCCTGACCATGTCGGATTGCATCGAAGCCGTGGATCGCGCCATGCGTGCGCTCTCCAACGGTGGCGCGGATGTGCCGTTGCGTACTGTGATGCAGCTTCCCGGGGGACGTAATTTCTTCGGTGTGATGCCCGGATATCTCGCGGATCCTCGCGGGCTGGGTGCCAAAATCATCACGATTTTTCCGGATAATGCGAAGTTGGGCCTGTCGTCGCATGTTGGGCTCGTGCTGCTGTTCGATACGGAAATCGGGTTTCCACTGGCCGTCATGGATGCCGGAGAAATTACGGCCATCCGGACCGCCGCGGCGAGCGCGGTAGCCACCCGTGTGCTTGCGCGCCGAGACGCATCGCACCTGGCGATTCTCGGCACGGGCGAGCAGGCAATCACCCATCTCGAATCGATTTCGAAGGTGCGCACGCTGCGCACAATCCGGGTCTGGGGACGTTCCTTTGAAAAAACGACTGCCTTTGCGCACGAACACAGTGTGCGGCTGGGATTGAAGATCGAGGTCAGCAAGACTGTCGAAGAAGCCGTTTCGGGGGCGGATATCATTTGCACTGTGACGTCGTCAGGCGAACCCATACTGAACGGAGCGTGGCTTGCGCGGGGCGCGCATGTGAACCTCGTCGGCTCCAGCAGGCTCGCGTCGCGTGAGGTCGACGACAATGTCGTTGCCCTCTCACGCTTCTTCGTCGATTCGCTGACTTCGGCTCGCGCCGAGGCCGGAGAGTTGAAACATGCGATTGATGCCGGACTGGTCAGCGATAGCCACGTCCTCGGCGAGATCGGTGATGTGTTGTGTGGGAAAGTGGTTGGTCGAACCGGGAATCACGACATCACGGTTTACAAGTCCCTGGGTGTTGCGGCGCAGGATATGGCGGCTGCCCACGTGATCTATGAGCGCGCAACGCGCGACGGTATCGGTACGAGCGTGCCCTTCTATGGACATTGAAGAATTTCGGCGACTCGGTCACGAGTTGATTGATTGGATTGCCGACTATCGTGAGAAAGCCACCCGCGGCGATTTCCCGGTGTTGCGTAATGTGACTCCAGGCACGGTCAAGAGCGCGCTGCCGGCTGCGCCGCCCGTTGAGCCCGAGAGTTTCGATGCGGTTCTGAGCGACCTCAACAACGTGATCGTGCCTGCTTGTACGCAGTGGTTGGATCCGCGTTTCTTCGCCTACTTTCCGTCCAATAGCTCGCTGTCCGCTGTGCTCGGCGACTATGTGAGCACCGGATTGGCTCAGTTGGGACTCAACTGGCAGGCGAGTCCGGCATTGACCGAGGTCGAAGAGGTCGCGATTGACTGGCTTCGGCAAATGTTGGGGCTGTCTGATGCCTGGAGCGGCGTCATTCAAGACACCGCTTCAACAGGCGCGCTGGTTGCGTTGATTTGCGCTCGCGAGCGGACTACTTCTCACGGAGCGACCCGCGGCGGGCTGCAAAGCGAAGAGAAGCCGCTGGTCGTGTATGCATCGAGTCAGAGTCACAGCTCCGTGGATAAGGCGGCTGCGATGGCTGGTTTCGGCCGCACTTACGTGCGGGCTGTTCCGGTGGATGAGCGCTTTTCGATGCGGGCTGATGCGTTCGCGCAGATGGTGAAGAGTGATCTCGAGAGTGGGCTGTTGCCTTGTGCCGTCGTGGCCACCACGGGATCGACCGCAACGACAGCCTGCGACCCGCTGGCTGATATAGCCAAAGTTGCTCGGCAGCACGGTCTTTGGATGCACGTCGACGCGGCACTCGCCGGCTCGGCGATGATTCTGCCGGAGTGCCGCAAGTTATGGGATGGCATCGAAGGTGCCGACTCGCTCGTGACCAACCCTCACAAGTGGCTGGGCGCATCGTTTGATTGCTCCACGTATTTCGTGCGGGATCCTCAGCACCTGATCCGCGTGATGTCGACCAACCCCAGTTTCCTGCGTACTTCCGCCGACTCGCAGGTCAAGAACTTCCGCGACTGGGGTATTCCGCTGGGTCGCCGCTTCCGGGCGTTGAAGCTTTGGTTCCTCATTCGCGAGCAGGGTGTGAGCGGGTTGCAGGCGCGGTTGCGACGGGATATCGGATACGCGCAGTGGCTGGCCGCTCGCGTGGACGCGGCCCCGTTGTGGAAGCGTGTAGCACCCGTTCCGCTACAAACAGTTTGCGTGCGTCACGAGCCGCCGGGGCTGAGTGGCGAAGCGCTCGACAAGCATACGCTCGGGTGGGTGAAACGAATCAACGAGTCAGGAAAGGCGTATCTGACTCCCGCAACGCTGGATGGCCGGTGGATGGTTCGCGTGGCGTTCGGTGGCGAGGCCACCGAACAGCGGCACGTGGAGGAGTTGTGGGAGTTGATGCAGGCCGAGGCCAGCCGCTGATCAGCCGATGCCGCGCGCCATGAACGGCGCGCACAGCAGGATGCCGAGGATCGCGGTCAGTTCCAACATCATGCACATGCGTGCCCGTGTCACCGCTTGCGGCGCGATGGTTGGAACCTGACCCTGCTTCAACTCTTTGTTCCACGCTATAAACAACTTCGTGGGGTAGATGGATATCAACCCCGCCAAAATGAATAGCGTGAATTTCGCCAGGAAAAACCCGTTGGCGAAATAGTACCCCGAGCCCTTTTCGAAGTAGATCACCCGCAGCAGCCCCACGATCAGCAGCACCGTCGCAGCGGCCCCAAAAATCTGGTCGGCCCGCTGAATACGGCGTGCCTGGACGATGGTCAACGGCGGCTTGAACAACACGACTTCAGCGGCGAGTGCTCCCACGAGGCTGAATGCGGCCACGTGGTGGAGGAAGGCCATGAGGGCGGATGCGTACATCAGATGCCTCCGGATTCTCGGTGGGCCATTTTGGCATAGGCGCCTGCGCTGTCGACTGGTTTTCGCTATGCCCGGACCACACGGCGCGCCCGACGGCGTCATTGACGGCGTAGTCGAGTGCATTGTTCACGGTACTGTTCGGATGCGGGTTCCCAACAGGGGCGAATGCGTTGGTCGTGGACCCCGCAAGAGGCGTCCGAGTCCGAATTTTTCGATGTTTTCTGACATAACAACACATTGCCGGTTGGTGATTAGAGGCATATTTTCCCCACCGACAACGGCGACTGAAAGGAGCATCCTGTGAGCAAGTCCAAAGGATTGGACGTCCTGCCGATCGAGCACATCACGCAGTCGATTCTGGAACTGCGTGAGCAGAGGGTGATGCTCGACGCAGACCTTGCCGAGCTTTATGGAGTGGCGACTTCGAGGCTGAATCAGCAAGTGCGCCGCAATCTCGAACGCTTCCCCAAGGACTTCATGTTCCAGGTTACCGCAGAAGAGCACGCGGCTTTGATGTTGCAAAATGCAACATCAAAGCCAGTTCGCGGCGGTCGCCGCAAGCCGCCGCTGGTATTTACCGAGCACGGCGCCATCATGGCAGCAACTATCCTGAACAGTGGCCGCGCGGTAAAGGTCAGCGTCTACGTCGTGCGGGCATTCGTGAGGCTGCGCGAGGTGCTGGCCTCCAACAAGGAGCTTGCGAAAAAGCTGGAGAAACTCGAACGTAAGCTCGATTCCCACGACCAAGCCATCGTCGGCATCCTCAAGACAATTCACGACCACATGAACCAGACCCGGACTCGTGCGATCGACTTCCCCCCTGAAGTGGATTGGATGCCGTAGCGCTCACAACGGATCGCAACTGAAGTTTGAGGTCACAAAATGTGACCTCAAGTCTATCGATGGGGGTAGCCGACAATCGCATCTTGGGCCCTCAAAGCCCCACAGATCGGCGCGCGCATACCACGCGCGGCATAGCGAAGAAGGGGTGCAACGTCGGCTTGCGCGCCTAACCGCCCCCCGGTCTAACGCCTCCAG
>JAXDQF010000300.1:0-8161 GCA_034668025.1 Gammaproteobacteria bacterium
GCGTAACTTCATCCACGTTGCGTTCGATCCAGCCGTGCTCGAGCAGCAGGTTGAGCATCCAGATGGACTGCTCGCGCTCCCCTTTGACCGCGGGTGTCAGCTCATCATCCGCCTCATCGAAAACGGGCGTGCGGGTGATGGCTTCCTGGAAGACTTCCAGCACCAGCTCGCGCTGCACGACCCGGTTGTAGTCTGCCAGGGAGCTGTAGAGCCGCGCATACAGCCCCCGCAGACAGGCCACCGTCTGCTCCCGGTACTTTCCGGTGAGGGGGCGAAAGAAATGCAGCCGCACGTCCGCGAAGATCATTGGTACTCCGATGCTAGGACCGCCCTGTGGCTCGGCCATCCTACGGAAGAATAGCAGTCCCCTACTCGCTGAGCTCGAGTGCACTGGGCACAGCGGGATGGGCCGACTCCCCGAGGAACCCCCCGCTCTGGTGCGCCCAGAGGCGTGCATACAGGCCCTTGCGCGCGAGCAGGGACTCGTGGCTGCCCTCTTCGACGACGCGGCCCTTCTCGATGACAATCAACCGGTCCATGGCGGCAATGGTCGACAGCCGGTGGGCAATGGCAATCACGGTCTTGCCTTCCATCAAACGGTACAGACTCTGTTGAATGGCCGCCTCCACTTCACTGTCGAGCGCGCTCGTGGCCTCGTCCAACAGCAGGATGGGAGCATCTTTCAGCATCACCCGCGCGATGGCGATTCGCTGTCGCTGGCCACCGCTCAACTTCACACCACGCTCGCCCACGCGAGCATCAAAGCCTGAGCGGCCGTCCGGGTCCGCAAGGGCGCGGATGAAATCGGTGGCCTCGGCGCGTTGTGCCGCCGCTAACATTTGCGCTTCCGAAGCATCGGGCCGACCGTAGAGTATGTTTTCGCGCACAGAGCGGTGTAGCAACGACGTGTCCTGCGTCACCATGCCGATCTGCGACCGCAAACTCTCCTGGGTGACGGCCGCGATGTCGTGGCCGTCGATCAGGATCCGGCCTGCGGACAGATCGTAGAACCGCAACAGCAGATTCACGAGGGTGCTCTTGCCCGCACCCGAGCGCCCCACCAGCCCGATCTTCTCGCCGGGCCGGATATGCAGGTTCAAATCCCGGATGATCCGCGCTTCTTCGTTGGTCGATCCGTAGGCGAAGCTCACGTGCTCGAACCGGATGTCGCCGCGGGTCGCGACCAGCGGCCTGGCATCAGGCTGATCAACCACGCTGGGACGACTGGCCAGCGTATTCAGTCCGTCCTGAACGACACCCACTTGCTCAAACAGCGAGGACATCTCCCACATCATCCAGTGCGAGATGCCACTCAATCGCATAGCCATCGCGATCGCCGCGGCCACGGCCCCCACGCCCAGGTGACCCCGCGTCCACATCACCAACGTCATACCGCCCATGCTGCCGATCATTAGAACGGTGAGCACCTGGTTGACGACTTCGAAGCCCGTGACCATGCGCATCTGGCGGTAAACGGCATGCAGGAAATCGGCCATTGCGCTTTGGGCATAGGCGGATTCGCGGTTCGAGTGGGAAAACAACTTCACGGTGGTGATGTTGGTGTAGGCATCGGTGATCCGCCCCGTCATCAGGGAGCGGGCGTCGGCCTGCAGTTTTCCGACTTTGGCCAGTCGCGGCACAAAGAACCGGATGAACAGCAGGTAGACCAGCAGCCAGAGGCAGAAAGGGGCCAGCAGCCAGGGGTTGAAGCTCCCGACCACCAACCCGATGGTGATGAAATAGATGACCAGGTAGACGAGGATGTCGGTGACGATCATCCACGTGTCACGCACCGCCAGCGCGGTTTGCATGACCTTCGTGGCGACTCGCCCGGCAAACTCGTCCTGGTAGAAACTCAGGCTCTGGGCGAGCATGTTGCGGTGAAAGATCCAACGCAGTCGCATGGCGAAGTTGCCGGCCAGCGTCTGCTGCTTGATGAGGGATTGCGCCGCGGCCAGCCCGATGCTCGCGATCAGAATACCGGCCAGCAGCAGCAGGTGGCCGCGCTCACGCACCCAAAGCTCAGCCGGCGGTGTCTTCGCGAGCCAATCCACAACCTGGCCGAGGGCACTGAACAGCCACGCCTCGAAGGCGCCGAAAATGGCGGTGAGCACCATCATCCCAACGATGTACCCGCGCATGCCGCGGGAGCAGATCCACATGAAGCCGAGGAATCTGCGCGGCAGCGGCGGAACGTCAGCGGGAAAGGGGTTTACCCCGCGTTCAAAGATCGAAAACATGACTTGCTCCAGAAGGGGCCGTCGTCTTAGGCGCGCGCGACAGGAACCCCAAGGCGCAAGCGCATTGGGTCACGAACGATTAGCTCGTGTTCACGCCTGACGTAGAGAGGCCGGGGTCCGGCCAATTGCGGTCCGCAGCCGGCGATGCCGGACGCGGCGAAAGCTTTTCAGGATCGATCGTTCATTGGATGCAGCGGCGGCCGGGGATCGGCGGGTAGTCTAGCTCGAGGAGGCCACCCAGCCCAAGCGCTTGCGGGCATTTCCCGCGAGGGCCGCAACCTGGTCCCGCGACCTCGCAAGCGCACCCGCGGCGAATCGCACGGCCCCGCAGGAGCAGCCGCCCTCATGGATCGGGTTCACTGGCGACTGACTCACTGACTCGCCGCAGCGGGCGTAGCCAGATCCGCCAACAGCACCGAGCGCCGCAGCCGGCCCTCGGACATGACAAACTCCTCCACGGCACGGCCGGCCGGCTCGAAGGTCCCATCCGGATGCACCACCAGTGCGGCCCCGTGGGGTATGCCAATCCCTTTGACAGTCCCTTCCAACAGTTGGATTGTGGAGGCCAGCCCCTGCCAGTCCCGCCTTTCATCGTGGACGTCCACGATGACATCGATCAAACCGAAGGTCTCAACCAGTTTCTGCGCGCCGTTTCCATCGCCCACGGATGCGTACTTTCCGAACTGGACCGCGCCTGCGGATACCCCAACCAGTACGGCGCCAGCGCGATACCGTTTCGCAATCAACTCGCGCAGTCCCGTCCGGGTAAACGCGTTCCAGCCTACCTCCACATCTCCGCCAGCGAGAACGAGGACGTCGGCTTTTTCCAGGAACTCGCGGTCTGCTGCGGAAAATTCAGCGCGCACCCAGTGCGTCGCACCGGTTGCGACCTGCTCCATCGCCGCTTCGAAAATCCCGTGAGCCTCGGGCGAGTCGCCATTGGAGGCGCCGATGTAGGCGACATTGGGGGCGGCGCTTCCGCTCGCCTGGCAGAGTGCGGTAAGAAACGCACCGCTGTGCCAAAACAGTGGCTGGCTGTCGGCGAGCAGGTATAGCGGCCGCGGATCGGGCTCGTTCATGGGCGGGTAATTTACACCGCCCACGAGAGCCTTGCGACATTCACGACGTCAGTGGCACGAGCCCGCGGGAGGGGCGACGAGTCGCTACGGGAACGTGCTGCGAATACAGACGCCGTAAACGACGTACCTGGGAGGCGTATGCGGCTCGATTTTCGTGCACGCACAAGTTATGAAATTCCTCAAAAACTCGAATAACACAGCGGCCGATCGGGCGACATCTCATAGTAAGATGTGCATCAAACAGCCCAGTGTGATCAGGACTTACGCACATGGCCATGCCCGCTTTGGTGTCTGAATTGGAGGAGCCCGTGGAAGAACGTGTCGCGAAACTGGAGATACACGTAGAGCACATCCGGTCGGATATTTCAGACATGAAAACCGACATCCGTCGGTTGAATGACAAGGTCGAGGGGGTTGATCAGAATCTGGCAGGCAAAATCGACGCGCTTGATCAGAAGCTCACCGGCAATGATCAGAGACTGACCGGCAAAATCGACACGGTTGATCAGAAGCTGATCGGTAAAATCGACGCACTTGACGAGAGACTGACCAAGAAGATCGACGCCGTTGATCAGAAGCTCACCGCCAAAATCGACGCGGTTGATGAGAGACTGACCGAGAAGATCGAGGCGGTTGATCAGAAGCTGACTGGCAAGATCGACGCACTTGATCAGAAGCTCACCGGCGAAATCCATGCCGTGGACAAGAAGCTGAGCGACAAGTTCGACAGCGTCATTGAGATACTGACGAGCCTGAAGGTCGATCAGGCGAACAATCGAGTCTGGTGGCTGCTCATGTGTGCGGCGATGTTGGGGGTCATGGCGCGCGGTTTCAAATGGCTCTAGCGGCCCATCAGGAACCGGGGGCCCGGCCCTAGTCGCGCTGCCTCATCGGCAGGGTTCGACAGCTGGCACTGTTTGAGTGACAGGCAGCCGCAGCCGATACACCGGGTGAGACCTGCGCGCAGGCGTTCGAGCTCGGCGATGCGCTCATCGATCCGGCGCGTCCAACTCGCCGAGATGCGCGCCCAGTCGGCGCGCTGGGGAACTCGATTCTCGGGCAGCTTGGCCAGCGCCGTGCCGATCTCATCCAGTGACAGCCCCATCTTCTGGGCGAACACAATAAACGCAATCCGCCGCAACACCTCCCGCTTGTAGCGCCGGTGCCCCGAGCCCGCGCGCTCGGAGTGAATCAGTCCCCGCTCCTCGTAGAACCGTAGCGCGGAAGAGGCAACGCCGCTGCGTCGGGAGATCTCCGTAATGGTCAGCACATCCGCCATGCGGAACAGGGTAGCAGCGGGAAACGCTTGACTTCAAGTTCACTTTAACTTTTAGCCTGCACTGCAGCGAATCGGAGCTCACGGAGTTGTCCATGAAGACAAATGCCAAGAAGACAGATCAATGTGCAGGTAAACGGGTGGCGATTACCGGTGGGACCGCCGGCCTCGGCCTCGCGCTGGTCCGCGAGTTTGTGGGACGCGGAGCCGACGTCGCGTTCATCGCCCGCACTCCGGAGGGTGTGGTGAGAGTGGCGCAGGAGCATGGCCACGCTCATGGGATAGTCGGGGACGTCTCGATCAAAGATGATACCCATCGCATAGCGTTACAGGTGCTGGGGGCCCTTGGAGGGCTCGACGTCCTGATAAACAACGCATCGAACCTCGGTCCAGTACCCCTTCAACTCCTGGCGGATACGGAATGTGAGGATCTCGAGCGCGCACTCGCAACCAATGTCGTCGGACCGTTTCGGCTGACTAAGACACTGTTGGGGTCACTAGCCGCTGCTGCGCGCGAGAGTCGTGGAGCGGTGGTGTTGAATGTCTCGAGCGACGCGGCCGTTACGCCCTATCCGCGATGGGGTGCGTACGGCGGCAGCAAAGCAGCACTGCGTCACATGACATTGATTTGGGAACAGGAGTTGGCCGACACAGGGGTGCGTTTCATGTCCTTCGATCCAGGCGACATGGATACCGCGCTACACGCCGCAGCCATGCCGGACGCCGACACGTCCAGCCTCAAACGGCCGGAGACTGCGGCTCGTGAAATCGCAGATGCCATTGCCGCGGCCCTGCCCGCTTCCGTCCGTGAGGACGACAGTGTCAGTGCGCGGGAGTCTGCATGATTCCCGCGAGTGAACCCGTACATCGGCCGCCAGACGCGAAGCTGTTGTTTGTCCGTCGAAGCGGATTTCTGGAGCACCGGCCGCGGGCGGACTTTGTCCGCTTGTTGCAGCCCGCAGACCTCGTCATCGCCAACGACGCGGCGACGTTGCCGGCGAGTTTGTCCGGAATCCATCGTCCCAGTGGTCGTTCCATCGAGGTGCGACTGGCCGGTCGTCGCTCGCTCGATCCAACTCAGGTAGATCGCTTTACTGCAGTTGTCTTCGGGGCGGGGGACTTTCGAGCCCGTACCGAGGATCGCGCCGCGCCACCCGCTCTCAACCCGGGAGACGAGCTCGAGTTGGGGCAGTTGCGCGCGACAGTTGAGCGCGTGTTGGATCACCCGAGGCTGGTGGCGCTGCACTTTCACGGCACCTCGGGAGACATATGGGCTGGCTTCGCGCGTCACGGCAAACCAGTCCAATATGCACACATCGCCCAACCGTTGGCGATGTTCGACACGTGGAGTGCCATCGCGGCGAGTCCGGCGGCCTTCGAGCCACCGTCGGCGGGATTCGTGTTGAGCTGGGCGACATTGGCAGCGCTGGAGTCTCGCGGCATCGAGTTTGCAACACTGACACACGCGGCAGGCCTGTCATCGACTGGAGATCCGCGGCTCGACGCACGGTTGCCACTGGACGAGCCCTACACTATCCCGGCGGCTACGCGCGACGCGATCAGCCGAGTCCGGGCTCGCAAAGGCCGCATCGTCGCTGTAGGCACAACCGTGGTGAGGGCACTCGAAGATGCAGCATGGGCCAACGGGCAGATATCCGCAGGTCCGGGACTCGCGAGGCTGAAATTGGGCCCGGAAACGCGGCTGCGAGTGGTCGACGCAATCCTGTCCGGCACACACGAGAACGGGACGAGCCACCACGAGCTGCTGCGGGCATTCGTTCCGCGACGAGTGCTTTTACGGATGGACGAGCAACTCGATGCTCACGGTTACCGCACCCATGAGTTCGGTGACTCCGTGCTGATTGAGCGCAACGAGCCGCAGCGTTCCCCATCCGGAAGCTGGGCTGGAATATTTTGTGACGTTCAGTAACGCCTATAATACACTTCTCGAGGTTTCTGCAGCAGTGAGCCGTCTGGAAAAAGATGATGTACCTGAAGATGTTACGTATTGCAGCCGCCTGCGCCGTCCTCACTCTGGCCGGCTGCGGCGGCGGCAATGACAATCCACCGGAAACCTTCACCACCCAGATTCTCAGCGACTCTGGTTTCGACGGCGACATCGAGCAAACCACGCCGGATACCTTCCAGATCACTCAGGGCATGTCGCCCACCGTACAGAGCGTGCTCGCCGGCATCGATCCCGTCGCGGGCACGGAATTCAGAGCCTTCCTGGATTTCCCGTTGACGGGCCCCGGCGGTGTCCCCGGCAATGCCGGCATCGACTCGGCGTTCCTCGAGGTGTTTATTGACGACCTGCAGCCCGCGAACGCCGTGGTGCCTGTGCGTGTTGAGCTCGTGACATTTCAACCACCAACATTGTTGGCCACTGACTTCGACCGTACGCTGCAGCCACCACTCGCTTTCACGAAACTGTCACCCGCACTCGCTCAAGCGGACGTGGGTACTTATGTGCCGATCGATGTAACGGGTTTGATGGTGGAAGCCCAGCGCCGTGGACTACCGGATTTTCAGGTTCGCATCATGCTGGACCTGGGGCCGCCGATTGCGGGTCTGTTCGCGATTGACGACTCGACCGGCTCCAATCGAGGCGCTCGCGCGCCCCTGCTCACCGTGACCTATTTCTAACCGTGAGCGCTAGAAGCGAGTGCGATAGTCCGTCTCGAGCTGCGAGCGTTTCTCTTCAGCCTCGATCACATCGAGGATGGCCGCGAGCTCCGTGCTGGCCTCGTGCAGGGCGTCGGCGGACTTCGGATTGGGAACCTTGCCGATCGCCGTCTGGATTTCAGACGACCACAGCGTTATCAACGCCGGGTCATTGGCATTCGTCGCGAACATGTTCATCAGCTCATCGACCCGGCGCGCAGCCGGCTCGAGCGTGTCCCGATCTACGCGGTCGTCCCTGTAATGCATGAGCATGTCACGGGCTCGCGAGATACTGCCGCGAAGTACCCGGAGGTGCTCCAGTACGGTGGATCGCGTAGATCGTGAGACGGCGGTATTGACTGCCACTGGGCCCTCCTTCGGGCGAGCCCATGAGCGGGCATGCCCCCACTGTACTCCCTTGGAGCCCCAGTCGCTTTGCATGGTCACTTCATCCCGCAAAGCAACACGGTGACCTTTTCGCGGCGTCTGTACGGTACCGGACGTAGGAAAAAAGCTGGTGCCGGACGTGATCTGACATATCGTGCTTTCAGACCCGCTCCACCCAGACCGTGGCAGCCACGTTATCCCACTTTCGCAACAGAACGGCCGATCTGCGTAAGCTGCGAGGACGGAACGGCTTTTCAACGAAATTGAGGTCGCCTCCACGGCTCTTTGGCAGTAAGGCTGCAAAGTCCGGGCGTCCGCAGACCGGCGGCATGCGAAAGTAGTCAAACGCCGACAGAACTCAACTCTTGTACGCGCATCTGCGCAGCAGAGTAGGATCTACGCTGTGTGGGGTCTCGAGTTCGCCCGCGAGGCGAATCTGGAAGAAGCAAATAGTGAATGATGTCGTTGCCGAGGGTATCCGCCTTCGACCAGCGGATGATGCCGCTCGCGAAATT
>JAXDQF010000301.1:0-9372 GCA_034668025.1 Gammaproteobacteria bacterium
GACCCAACAAATCGTCACTGGTGAACTCGCCCGTGATCTCGCTCAACGCTTGTTGGGCCCCACGGAGCTCCTCGGCGACGAGCTCGCCGGCGCGGCGCTCCCGCAGTTGACGCTGGGCTTCGTCGACATTGCGGCGGGCGCGAGTGAGCGAGTCGAGGTGCCGCTGGCGGGCGGACACGGTGCCGGAGTCGAGTGTTTGATAGCCCATGCATTGCTTGAGATGGGCGCGCAGCGAATCGATTCCCTTGCCGGTGGTAGCTGAGACGGTGAGTCGCGGTGGGCCGGCGACGGTGTCGGCCACAGGGATTCCGACGGCGAGATCACACTTGTTGAAGATCAGTGTCACCGGTACATCGGTCGGCATGCGGGCGGTTTCTTCGCGGAAGGCATTGCCCAGCGGATCCTCGGCCGCGTCGATGACAAACAACACGCGATCGGCGCGCGTCATCTCGACTTTCGCGCGTCGGATACCTTCCTCCTCGACAGCGTCGCCGCCCTGTCGGAGCCCCGCCGTATCCAACACGTGAAGTGGCATGCCATCGACATCAATCCGCTCGCGCACGACGTCGCGAGTCGTACCAGCAATCGGCGTGACGATGGCAGCATCGTAGCCGGCGAGTTTGTTGAGGAGACTCGACTTGCCAGCGTTGGGGCGTCCGGCGATGACAACCGTCATTCCCTCGCGCAGCAAACGTCCTTGTCGAGCGCTCTGCTCGACACCGTCGAAGTGCTCGCGGACAGATTGGAAACGCTCGGACAGCTGCTCGTCCGCCAGGAAGTCGACTTCCTCTTCGGGAAAATCAATGGCGGCCTCGACATAGGTGCGCAGATCGATCACTGCGTCGGTCAGCCCGCGGACCATGGCGGAGAATTCACCCTGCAGCGAGCGCATTGCGGCGCGCACAGCGGCGCGGGAGCCGGCATCGATGAGGTCTGCTATGGCTTCTGCTTGCGCCAGGTCGAGTTTGTCGTTGAGGAAAGCTCGTTGGGTAAATTCACCGGGTTGTGCGCGTCGGCTGCCGATCTCAATGACTCGGGCAACGAGCGCCTCCATGACCATCGTGCCACCGTGCCCTTGCAGCTCGAGTACGTGCTCACCGGTGTAGGAGTGCGGCGCGGGAAAGAAGATCGCAAGTCCCGCATCGATGGTGTCTTGTTGGGCATCGAGAAAGCGAGCGAAGGTTGCGCGCCTCGCCGGTGGCAGCTCACCGAGGATAACAGCAGCGATTTCGGGGACCTTCGGTCCCGACACGCGCACGATCCCGACGCCACCGCGTCCCGGAGGCGTCGCCGCTGCCACGATCGTGTCCACCCTACTCATGTGGAGGTTATTGTAAATGGGCTGAAATCGCCTGGACTAGGCGTCCCCCGCCAATTTCAGCGGAATTGGTGCAAGCGCCTTCGTTTCACGCCTGGCAAAAAGCGCGGTTTTTGCGGGGGCGCCCAGCCCAGGTAGGACAGCCGAGACGGTGCTCGCAAAGCCGCTACGTCTTTTTCTTCGCCGCCACTGCTGCAATGCGGCGGTTGATATTCCACTGCTGCAAAATGGACAAACAGGTGTTCGTGACCCAATACAGCACCAGCCCCGCCGGGAAGAACGCGAACATGAACGACATCACCAGCGGCATGAACATGAATACCTTGGCCTGGACCGGATCCGGGGGCGCGGGATTCAATTTGTACTGAGTAAACATCGCCGCGGCCATGATGGCCGGGAGCACGAAGTAAGGGTCCCGTGACGACAGGTCGTGGATCCAGAACGCGAACGGCGCCTGGCGCATCTCCACGCTCTCCAGCAACACCCAGTAGAACGCCAGGAAGACCGGGATCTGGATGATGATGGGCAGGCAGCCGGCGACCGGATTGATCTTCTCGCGCTGATACAACTCCATCATGGCGCGACCACGCTTCTCGGCGTCGTCCTTATACGTGTCCTGCAGGTTTTTGATCCGCGGCTGCAGCTGTTTCATCTTGGCCATTGAGCGGCCGCTGGCCTCGGACAGCGGGTAGAACAGGAGCTTCAGCAGGAACGTGACCAGAATGATGGCGATGCCCCAATTGCCGAAGAAGCGGTCGACGGTGTCGAGCACAATGAACAGGGGCTGGGCCAGGATATACAGGTAGTTGTAGTCCGTGACGCGGGCCAGTTCCGGCCCGGTGGCCTTCAACTGCCTTTGGAGCTTGGGACCGACGAACAGATCGGTGTCGAACTTCGCCGAGCTACCCGGCGCCACGGTGTGGGGCTCACCCTTGGCGGCCAGGCGGAAGCGATCGCCGTCGGCAGTCAGGGTGAAGTGATACTTCTGATCCTTCGGAGGCACGATCGCGCTGACGAAGTGATGTTGTAGCGCCGCGATCCAGCCGTTCGTGACGTCGATCGACAGATGGCTGTCATCGCGGTCGGTTGTGTCGAGCTTGTGATACTTCTTGCCGTCATACACCGCTGGACCGTGATACGCGTACGTCTCGACGTTGAACATCGAGCGTTTGGTGCGTGGGTCGTTGCGCAGAATTTGCGCATAGGGGGCGGCTGACCAGGGCGCGTCGGAGTGATTCTCGACGTCGTATTCAATGTCGACCGCGTATTCGCCGCGGCGGAACACAAATGTCTTTGTAACCTGGACACCCTTGTCGTTCGTCCAGGTGAAGGGAACGCGCAACTCGTTTGCACTGCCGAGTTGGTAGTCCGTCTGCGCGCTTTGCAGCGGTGTCAGGTGGCTGGGTGTTGACTGCGTGCCGGTCAGTCCCGACTGCAACAGGTAAACCGTCTGCGGATCGTCCTGGTTTTCCAGGCGTACGGGCGTCGTTTCGCCTTTGACCTTCGGATATTTGAGCAGGTCGGCGCGCTGTATCGTGCCTCCCACAGTGCTGATATCGACATCGAGGACGTCCGTGCGGACGTGCACGACTTTCGCTGACGACGTGCCTGGGGCGGGAGTGGCCGATGACCCGGGGACCGAGTCGGTCGACTCGCCCGCTGTTGAGCCCGGCGTACCGGAGGCAGCAGGCGCGGCGGTCGCAGGGGGACTTTCCTTGGGAGCTTCCGGAATCTGGTTCGCCAGATCATTCGCGGAGCTCGTGGCAGTCGCAGGGTTGCCGTTCGCGGGCTGCGTGGTGTTGGTAATGACGCTGGGAGACGGGCCGTAGTCGCGCTGCCAGGCGTCATAGTTCAGCCAAACCATCAACGCCAGGGCGATCCACAGGTAGATTCGGGGATTGTTAGTCATGTGCCGGGTGGTTGCATGCGGACGGGGCGTAGGAGCCTGTCTGACTCATGTTCGCCTGCTGCGGCCGGCCCGCAGCGGCATCTTTTTGCGATCCTTTCACTTTCATAGTGTCGACTATGCGCGTGAAACGATCGCAAAAATCTGCTCGCTGGAGGCCGCCCTCGCGACGGCGCCCATGAGTCAGACAGGCTCCCGCGCCGTCGGAAAGCGGTACGGGATCGAAACCACCAGGATGCCAGGGATGGCATCGTCCAATGCGTCTCACAGTCAACCAACCGCCCCGGAACGTGCCGAATCGGTTGATGGCCTCGAGCGCATAGTTGGAACAGGACGGATGGAATCGACATGTGGGACCGAGAAGCGGGCTCACGGTCCACTGGTATATTCGAATCAGGAGCGTGGCAACGTTGCGCATTGCGCGTTCTATTGTTCCATTAGCCGACAGCCGCCCCGGGCGCGCGTTCAGCGCACATCGCCTGACCCCTGAGTGCCAGGGGCGTGAAACTTGCCCGTTACGCTCTTCCACAGCGCATCCAGGCTCTCGCGTAGTTCCGCCCCGGTAGCGTCCCGCGCACGGTTTCGCGCGCTGACGATCAGGTCTACGGCCGGCAGCTCGTGCTGGTGCAGGCGGAACGACTCGCGGATTATCCTTCGAATCCGGTTACGTTCGACACCACCGCCTGCGGTCCGAACCGCAACGGCGAGGCCCAGACGAGGCCAGCCCTCGTCGTTCCAGCAGGCGGTCACACCAAAAAATCCATTGCCGAACCGGCGACCCCGCGCGTAAGCCGCATCAAAGTCGGACTTACGGCGTATGCGCTTCTGCGCGGGATGGGTCAGCCTCTTGCGGGCCGCGCAGTCGCCGGTCAAGCGGCCGGTCCAAAATGGATAATTATGGAATGAGCTTTCTGCGGCCCTTGGCGCGACGGCGGGCCAGAACGGCACGGCCGTTCTTGGTAGCCATGCGTGCACGGAACCCGTGCGTGCGCGCACGCCGCACTTTACTCGGTTGATAGGTGCGCTTCATAGCATGAGCTCCGTCGATGGTCCGTGGGTACCAAAAAGGGCGGCAAGGCTAAGCCGTTGAGCGCCAAGGTGTCAATAGATACTTCCCATGCGCAAGCGCAACTTTCCAGCCGCTTGCGAAGACGCAACCGGCTCCATTGAGTGTCCCAGAGGCTTCAGCACACGCGGCACTAGGTATAGACTGCGCAGCCCTTTTCTCAGGTCCCGTCGAGGCGGCCGCGGAGGCAGCGCGTGGAAGCGTCTCATTGGACTCAATGTATTTGCGCCTTGGAAGCTGAGCTTCCAGAGCAGCAATTCAATACGTGGGTGCGCCCTCTGCAGGTTCTGGAGGGTGCCGGCGCGTTGAAGCTGCTTGCGCCAAATCGATTCGTAGTTGACTGGGTCAATGCCAATCTGTTGCCGAGAATCGGCGAGTTGTTACGTGACCAGGGTAGCGGCGACATCCCCGTAGTCACCGTTGAAGTCGGCTCGCGTGCTGTGGTTCCCGAGCGCAAGGCGATTGCGCCCGCGATCCTTCCGTCGCGTCCACGGCGAGCGGACGGTCTCGTCGTCGGAGCCCGGCTGCA
Organism: Gammaproteobacteria bacterium; assembly: GCA_034668025.1. Taxonomy (GTDB): domain Bacteria; phylum Pseudomonadota; class Gammaproteobacteria; order Steroidobacterales; family Steroidobacteraceae; genus 13-2-20CM-66-19. Next base: position 4,820 of record JAXDQF010000301.1, read on the forward strand.
AGCCGATTTCACATTCGGCTCGTTCGTCGAGGGCAAGAGCAACCAGCTCGCGAAGGCCGCCGCACTTCAGGTGGCTGAAAACCCAGGGCGTGCTTACAACCCTCTGTTCCTCTATGGCGGTGTTGGTCTGGGCAAGACCCATCTGATGCACGCCATTGCGCATCTGATCAAGGAACGCGATTCCGAAGCGCGGATCGCGTACGTACACTCGGAGCGTTTCGTGGGCGATATGGTTCGCGCTCTGCAGCACAACTCAATGAACGAGTTCAAGACGGCGTATCGCTCGCTCGATGCGCTCATGATCGACGACATTCAGTTCTTTGCCGGCAAGGATCGCTCGCAGGAAGAGTTCTTTCACACCTTCAACGAGCTGCTCGAAGGTCAGCACCAGGTCATCCTCACGTGCGACCGTTACCCGAAGGAAGTCGACGGTCTCGAGGAGCGGCTCAAGTCGCGTTTTGGTTGGGGCCTCACAGTTGCCATCGAGCCACCCGAGCTCGAGACCTGTGTGGCCATCCTGATTTCGAAGGCGCAGCACGCCGGCGTGATTCTTCCCGAGGAAGTGGCGTTCTTCATCGGCAAACGGATTCGCTCGAACGTTCGTGAGCTCGAAGGCGCGTTGCGCAGGGTCATTGCCAACTCGCGTTTCACCGGTCACCCGATCACTGTCGAATTCACCAAGGAAGCCTTGAAAGACCTGCTGTCTCTACAGGCGAAACTGGTTACGATTGAGAATATTCAGAAGACCGTTGCGGATTACTTCAAGGTTCGGATGGCGGACCTGCTTTCCAAGCGCCGCAGCCGTTCCGTGGCGCGTCCGCGCCAGGTGGCCATGGCCCTTGCCAAGGAGTTGACGAGTCACAGCCTTCCGGAGATCGGTGACGCGTTTGGCGGTCGTGATCACACGACTGTCATGCACGCGTGCAAGCGGATCAAGGAGCTGCGGACCTCCGAGCAGCGGATGGGTGAGGACTATTCGAACCTGTTGAGAACTTTGGCGGGATGATGTGTAAATGCCTGTGTGCTGACTGTGGATGATTCTGTGGATAAAGTTACACACAGGACGCGCACAGGAGACTGGCAGCTCGCGCAGCCGGTTGTGCTCTCGCGAAACGGTCGCAACAGGTTGATACACGTGGCAAAGTTTTCTTGTGCTCGATATTCACAGGCTCTATAGCAACAACAATCTGAGTTCTTAATCTAAGAAAGATAGAAGATATGAAGCTGACAGCTCCACGTGAAGATTTCCTCTCGCCCCTGCAAAGCGTCATCGGCGTAGTCGAGCGAAGGCAGACAATGCCGGTGCTCGCGAACGTACTGCTGTCAGCGCGCGAGAATCGACTCAGCATTACCGGAACTGATCTCGAAGTGGAGCTCGTAGCCACGAGCATGGTGAACGTTCAGCAAGGCGGTGACATAACGGTCCCCGGCCGGAAGCTGCTGGATATTTTCAAATCGTTGCCGGAACAGGCGAGCGTCACGCTCAGCACGGAAGGCGAGCGGATCTCGATCAAGGCGGGACGAAGCCGGTTCACGTTGTCGACGCTGCCGGCCGCGGAGTTTCCGTTGGTCGAGGAGATCAATGCTCAGCAGACTTTGACGGTGGCCCAGGGCGAGTTTCGTCGGCTGATCGAGAAGACCCATTTTTCGATGGCGCAGCAAGACGTCCGGTACTACCTGAACGGGTTGCTACTGGAGACTGAGGGCACGTCCCTGCGCGCAGTGGCGACGGATGGACATCGTCTGGCGTTGTGCGAAATGACCCTCGTGGAACCGGCCAAGACGAACCAACAGGTCATCGTGCCTCGCAAGGGTGTTCTCGAGCTGCAACGAACGCTGGGAACTGAGGGAACCATCGAGTTGGCCATCGGAACGAACCACGTTCGCGCCCAGATCGGCGCAATTCGCTTCACTTCGAAGCTGATTGATGGTCGTTTCCCCGAATATGGGCGCGTGATCCCCGCCAGCCCCGCCCGGAAGGTCGAGGCCGATCGGGAGTTGCTGCGACAGTCGCTCCAGCGGACAGCCATCCTGTCTAACGAGAAGTACCGCGGAATTCGACTGACGGCCAAGCCGGATTTGCTGGTCATTCAGGCGCATAACCCCGAGCAGGAAGAAGCCGAGGATCAGGTCGAGGTCGCCTACCAGGGCGAGGAAGTCGAGATCGGGTTCAACGTGAATTACCTGCTGGATGCGTTGGGCGCCATCGAGAGCGAGAAGGTCGAGATTGGCCTGACTGACTCGAACAGCAGCTGCCTCATCCACGCTCCGGGTGCTACGCATACGCGATACGTCGTTATGCCGATGCGCCTCTAGCTTGTTTTATTCACGAACTTTAATGCCTGCGCATGCGGAGCCTCGATCAACAGGGTGTTTTCGGGACCGCCCGTGAACCCATCCATGGGGGGCTGCGGGAAAAACATCCTGTTTTTCACGCTCCCGAAAACACCCTGTTGATCGAGGCTCCGCTGACACACGGTGCCGGTTCGTGAATAAAACAACCTAGGCACTGGTTTCTGGCTCACCGTGAGTCTCGTTCAGTTGACGGTGGAGGATCTACGATGCCTCCAGCGCGCCGAACTGGCACTGGACCCACAACGGAATCTTATCTGGGGCAGTAACGGGTCTGGAAAGACCTCGCTGCTCGAAGCGATCTTTCTCCTGGGTCGTGGGCGATCCTTCCGAACCCGAAATTCCGAGCGGCTCATTCGACAGGGTCAGCCGCGGCTGACTGTATTCGGTCGGACCGATGGCATGCCTCCGCAAGCGGTCGGTGTCCAAGTGGCGAAGGGCGGCGGCACGACGGCGCGCATCAACGGCGCGACAGCGGGGTCACTGACTGAACTGTCTGAATCATTTCCCGTACAAGTGATCGACCCTGGTGTGCACAAGCTCGTTGAGGAAGGCGGGTTCCGGCGACGGCGGTGGATGGACTGGGCTGTGTTCCACGTGGAACAGGGTTTCGCTGATTTGTGGGTTCGGTACACGCGTGCGGTGAAGCAACGTAACGCCGCGCTCAGGAGCCAACCGGCGCAAGCCGCAGCCTGGGATCCGGAGGTGGCTCGACTGGGTGAGCTCATCGCCGAGGCGCGTCGAGGGATGTTGGAACAGATGCAGCCGGGTTGGCGCCAGGCCGTTGTGGCCCTGAGCGGCCTGGAGGTTGATCTGCATTACAGCCGTGGTTGGTCTCAGGATGTGCCACTCGCCCAATCCCTTCTCGATTCGCGCGCGCGGGATCAAGCCAAGGGGCTCACTCACAGCGGACCCCATAGAGCGGACGTCCTCGTGCGCATGAACGGCCGACCGGCCCGCGAAATTCTTTCCCGCGGGCAACAGAAACTGGTGGCCATCGCCATGACCCTGGCCCAGATTCAACTGCTGCAGGTGCGAACCGCGACCACCCCAACTCTTCTTCTGGACGATCCGGCGGCTGAGCTGGACGGCCCTCATTTGCTGAAATTTATTGAGGAAGTGAGCCAGCTGAAGTGTCAGCTCGTAATCACGTCCCTAGAGCCCGAATCTGACCTTTTTGGCAGGCCCGAAAGGGTGTTCCACGTGGAACAGGGGAGGGTCGCGCCTGTATAATGCCCTATCCATAGACTGGGCAAATTCATGGCATCTGACGACGTCTACGACTCCAGCAAAATCAAAGTTTTGAAGGGCCTCGATGCGGTGCGAAAACGCCCCGGAATGTACATCGGGGACACTGACGATGGCTCCGGCTTGCACCACATGGTCTTCGAGGTCGTCGACAACTCCGTCGACGAAGCCCTGGCCGGGTATTGCGATCGAGTGGTGGTCACCATCCACGCGGATGAATCCGTTACGGTCTCCGATAACGGGCGCGGAATGCCGGTCGACATCCATGCCGAGGAGGGTCGCTCTGCCGCTGAAGTGATCATGACCGTCCTGCACTCAGGCGGTAAGTTCGACGACACCTCATATAAGGTTTCGGGCGGACTCCATGGCGTCGGCGTCTCGGTCGTCAATGCCCTCTCCGACTACCTGGTACTGACGGTGTACCGCGATGGGAAGGTCCACAAGCAGGAATACCACCTGGGTGAGCCCGCAGCACCGATGGCAGCGGTCGGTGATACGCAGGAGCGGGGTACGACCCTCCGCTTCAAGCCGAGCGCGAAGATCTTCACGAACATCCAGTTCAACTACGAGATTCTCGCCAAGCGGCTGCGCGAGCTGTCTTTTCTCAATTCCGGCGTTCGCATCGAGCTGATCGACGAACGCGAGAACAAGACCGATACCTTCAAACACGAAGGTGGCCTGCAGGCGTTCGTAAAGCATTTAAATCGCACCCGTACCGCGGCCCACGAGACCGTCTTCTGGTTCAAGACCCAGGATGGTCCGATTGCCGTCGAGGTGGCGATGCAGTGGAACGACTCCTACCAGGAGAGCATGTTCTGCTACACGAACAATATCCCGCAGAAGGACGGCGGTACTCACTTGGCCGGATTCCGCAGCGCGCTCACCCGCACGCTGAATGACTACATCGAGAAGGAGATGTCGGCCAAGAAGGAGAAGATCCAGACCACCGGCGA
>JAXDQF010000302.1:0-22329 GCA_034668025.1 Gammaproteobacteria bacterium
GCCTTGTCCATTGCAGGCCTGACGCTGGATGATGTTACTTTCGTCGAAGTCGCCAGCGGGGAGGGGGCTCGTGACAGCAACAATCTCGGCAGCCTCTGGGCGGGGCTCGACGAGTTGGTGAAGGGGAAGGTCGATGCCGTGTACGTGAAGGGAGCTTCCGCTGTGGAAGCTGCACGGGGGCGAGGTCTCGTTGTGGGCATAGATCTCGACGGCTTTCCGGATCGGCGCACCCGCGTAAACAACGGCACTCCGCGCCCCATCACTGTCCATAATAGTTTCCTGGAAAACCACTTCGATCTGGTCGCCCGATTCCTGGCGCAGACTTTGCGCCCTGCCGACTGGGCGGCGGACAATCTCCAGAGTGTGTACGACGTCCTGAAGGGTGAGACCCGTGCAGGTGATATAGGAGTTGCGGCGGCGTACCGCAACGATTTCCATCGGTCCCTGCATCCGGACCTGTCGCCGGAGCGGGTGGATCTGTTTCGAATCCAGAAGAATTTTATGTGGGTACACGGCTTTCTCGATGCCGATTTTGACTTGGATGCCTGGATCGACCCGCGCCCGCTGGAAGCAGCTCGAAAGTTGAGAGCTGCCGACCCGAGTTGACCAGCATTGAAGCACCTGCGTTTCAGCGATCATTCGCTTGCCCTCGATGCCGCGCGCCGGGGACAGGGTGTTGTGCTCGGAACAGAACTGCTGATCGAATCTCAATTGGCGGCCAGAGAGCTCGCCGTCATCGGCAGGACTCGCATCTCCCTTGGGGGGTATTGGTTGCTGCAGGCATCTGATCGGGCAACGGCCAAACCGCGTGCAGCCTTTACTGAATGGCTCGCGGGGCAGATCAAATTGAGGCCCGTTTGAAGCAGAAGTGTTCACGATGGCATATGGACCCAAGCACTGAGTATTTTCGCATTACGTGGCAGTGACGTTACTGTGTGAGCCCCCGGGGGAGGGTTCAATTCAAATGAAACGATCGGCTTGGCTAGTCATTCTGTGTGCAATCAGCTCGTTTGTGGCAGCGCACCCGGTGTCGGCGGCGGAAAAGGCAGAGCTGCTCAACGTCTCCTATGACGTCTCTCGCGAGCTGTTCGCCCAGATCAACCCGGCCTTTCAGGCACAGTGGCGCGCAAAGACCGGACAGGACATCGAAATCCGGCAATCTCACGCCGGCTCCTCGGCACAGGCCCGATCGGTGGCGGAAGGGCTGCCGGCGGATGTTGTGACCTTGAACCAGGCGACCGATGTTGAATTCCTCGTCAAAAAGGGACTCGTTGCCGCCGCTTGGTCCAAGCGCCTGCCGAATGATGCGGCTCCGTATTATTCATTCCCCGTCTTTCTCGTGAGAGCGGGCAATCCCAAGCACATTAAGGACTGGGATGACCTGGCACGACCGGATGTGCAGGCGATCTTTCCCAACCCCAAGACCTCGGGCAATGGGCGCTACACCTACCTTGGCGCGTATTCCTATGCGCTCAAGAGTTACAACCGGGACGACGCGAAGGCACGCGCCTTCGTCGGTGCGGTGCTTGCCCACGTGCCGGTTTTCGATACCGGCGGGCGCGGAGCCACGACCACCTTCGTCGAACGACAGATTGGCGACGTGTTGATTACCTTCGAGTCTGAGGCGCATGGCATACGGCAGCACTATGCGAATGTTCAGCCGGTGTATCCCTCGACGAGCCTCAGGGCAGACTTCCCCGTCTCGGTCGTTGATAAGGTTGCCGACAAACGGGGCACCCGTGCAGCAGCCACCGCCTATCTGGAATTTCTCTACAGCGATGCCGGTCAGGAAATCCTGGCCAAAAACTTCAACCGGGTGCGAAGTCAGGCGGTGTTGGCTCGCCACCGGGATACGTTCCCTGATATCAAGCTGAGCTCCATCGATGACCTCGGCGGGTGGGATGCCGTCACGAAAACCCACTTCGCCGAAGGCGGTGTGCTCGACCAGTTGCTTGCCGCAAAGCATTAGCGCCTCGCGTCAACGTTCTACCGTGATCTAAAAAACCGTTTCAAACGCCCCCCGTAGTGGGGCCGCTTGTACCCACAATGAGGTGGGAAAGGCAGACCCTTTGCCGGGGGAATAACCGCTCGCAGAAGCGTACCGTCCTCACTGCGAGGAGACAAATCCGTGAGGGGCCGGTGCCGCCTTCAACGAGGAGACTCGAGTATGGCAAGCAGCAACCGTGGAGTAGTGTACGTCAAACAGGGCAAGGTGGAAGTGCGGAGCATAGACTTCCCTGTCATGACAGACCCCCGGGGCCATAAGCTCTCGCACGCAGTTATTCTCAAAATTGTGTCGACCAACATCTGCGGCTCCGACCAACATATGGTTCGGGGCCGAACCACGGCACCGGCCGGGATGGTGCTGGGCCACGAAATTACCGGCGAGGTCATCGAGCTCGGCAGCGACGTCGAGACCATCAAGAAAGGTGACCTGGTCTCCGTGCCGTTCAATGTGGCGTGCGGCCGGTGCCGTACGTGCAAAGAGCAGCAGACCGGCGTGTGCTTGAACGTGAATCCGGGACGCGCCGGCGGTGCATACGGTTATGTCGACATGGGCGGATGGATCGGCGGACAAGCCGAGTACGTGATGGTGCCGTATGCGGATTTCAACCTGTTGCGGTTTCCCGATCGGGCTCAGGCCATGGAGAAAATTCGTGATCTGACCTGTTTGACGGACATCCTCCCTACCGGTTTTCACGGAGCGGTCAACGCTGGCGTCGGCGCCGGAACGACCGTCTACATCGCGGGAGCCGGACCGGTCGGGCTCGCAGCGGCGGCGGCTTGCCAGTTGCTGGGAGCCGCGGCAATCATCGTGGGCGATGTCAACAAAGAGCGCTTGAAGCACGCCCAAAGTGTTGGCTTTGAAACCGTTGACTTGACATTGGATGCGACTCTGAGTGAGCAGATCGCGGCGATTCTGCAGGTGCCCGAGGTTGATTGCGCCATCGATGCGGTCGGATTCGAAGCCAAAGGCCACGGCCAAAGCGGCTCAACCACCGAAGCCCCCGCGTCCGTCCTGAACTCTCTCATGGAGATCACTCGTGCCGCGGGTCGGATCGGAATACCGGGACTCTATGTCACTGATGACCCGGGAGCGGCCGATCCGGCTGCCCGGAAAGGCAGTCTGGCCATTCGATTCGGCCTGGGATGGGCCAAGTCGCACAGCTTCTTCACCGGACAGACGCCCGTGCTCAAATACAACCGCTACCTCATGCAGGCGATTCTCTGGGATCGAATCCAGATCGCCAAGGTGGTCGGAGTGCAGGTCATATCGCTCGATGATGCACCGACCGGCTATGCTCAGTTCGACGCCGGCGCGGCGAAGAAATTCGTCATTGATCCGCACAATCTGCTGCGCAAGGCCGCGTAAATCCCATCCGCCCCCCCGTTATGGCGCGGCATCATCCACGTGCCAATTTTCCCAGCACTTGCGATGGAGGCGCAGCGTTAACGATTGAGATCCGTGTCTGAACTCACATTCGAATTCGACTTCTTCTGGTCCGATGAGCTGCTGGCACGCTTCGCACAGGTACTCGGAGCCCATACCTCCCCACAGCCGCACAAATCTGCCCCCGGGCAAGCCGCGTCGCTCCAGGACTGCGCGCACATACTCCGGTGGTGAATCTAAGGGCAACGCGCCTCCATTGACAGCCGGAGATCCGAATTAACGGAAGCTTACTCTGGCATTGCGATGCTGTCGGTATGGCACCGTACATACCGTTAAACGAGCACATGGGGAAGGAGGATATGCGCGGCGGTCACTCGCCTGGTTTGAGAACCCAAACTGCCGCAGGACGACCGAAGCCAGCACGCGCGGCGACGTAAAGTCGATCTGTCTCTGGGACGAAGAGCCCCGTTCGCGCCCCTCCCGCTGTCGCAATGCGACTGATTTTACTAAGCTGGTCCTTGTTTTGTGCGTAAGTGTCGACGAACCCTTCGCCGCAGATCACGTAAAGGCGAGAGCGTTTCGTGTCGATGAAGACATCGTCCGAATCACCGCACGTTTCGACTGAACTCAACAGGGTGCCACGTTGGGCGTCAAAAACACCGATTCGTGCAGGGTGTCGAAACACGGCAAGGGCATGTCCTGATTGATCCAGTACCAGAGGAAAGTTGGCCTTCAGGTCTCCGGTGGGCCAATTGGCAATCTCCCGTTGGCTGCTGCTGTCCACAACAGCAATTGCGTGCGCGTCAGGAACGTTCACGAAAATCCTGGATCCGCCAGCCTCGAGGCGGAAGCTCTCCGGATGCGCTTTCAAAGGGATCTCGCCGACCTTGCTTTGGGTCTTGGGGTCGATGACGGCTAGTGCTCCGTCCCCGTAGCCGACGAAGACACGTGAGCCGTCCTGGCTGATACGAACGTTGTCGGCATCGGATCCCAAGGCAATCTGCCCCATCGGAGCGAGATCGGAACCCCGAAACACTCGCACAGAGCCATCGCCGGCGTTCGCCACATAGACCGTATCCGTCATCGATACGTAACCGATTCCTTGTGGTTCGCGTAGTCCGGCGAGAGTACGAGTTGTCTTTCCCGCCTGCAGATCCACAACACCGAGGCTGTCATTACCGAGTTCCGCGACATAGAGCCTGCGTCGCGAGACATCGACGGCGAGATGATCAATGCGCCCTCGGATAACTCCCAGTGGAATGGTTCCCTCCACATTCAAGGCATCTGTTGAGTATGCTGTGACAGAACTGCAGAGAAGTGTAGCCGCAGCAACAGAAACAGCGACACAGCGCCTGTATACCGCTGTCGTTCTTCGGACATAGGCGAAGACCATCAGACAAATCCTGCGAAATGAAAGAGTATTCCGGCGATGGAACATCCAATCAGCGTCGGAATCATTCCGACCTTGAAGCGAAACAGCGCGACCATCGCCGCCACCGAGAGCGAGAGAGCCGGGACGTTGAGGGTGCTCAGGCTGGGTACCTGCAAGATCAGACCGTGCACGTGTCGCTCATCAACCTGTCCGAAGAGGGTGTGTAGGGCAAACCAGATCGCGAGATTGAGAATGACTCCTACCACGGCGGCCGTGATCGCGGCGAGCGCCGTTCCCAATGCTTTGTTGTTTCGAACGGATTCGATATACGGGGCGCCCATGAAGATCCACACGAAAGAGGGAACGAAGGTGGCCCAAGCAGCGAGCAAGCCCCCGAGTGTGCCCGCAAACGCAGGGGAGAGCGCTCCAGGGTGTCGGAAAGCCGCCATGAATCCCACGAACTGGACGACGCTGATCAACGGTCCTGGGGTGGTTTCTGCGAACCCGAGTCCGACTAACATCTCCTGCGGCATCAGCCAGTGATAGTGCTCAACGGCCTGCTGGGCCATGTACGCCAGGACTGCATAGGCGCCCCCAAACGTCACCACGGCCATCTTGCTGTTGAACAACGTGATTGCGGTAAAGACGTTCTGGCGACCCAACGTCGCAAACAGGGCCACGACCGGAGCGAGCCAGATCGTCAGTCCGATGGCGGTGACTTTGGCCAGGCGCGAAAAGGTCGGTTTGACGTGGTCAGGAATTGCGCGATCGAACGCGGCGTCGATGGCGGCTGGAGCCTCCTCGGTCCGAGTCGCCTTGCCGGCGTGCACGGAGGCCTCAAAACCCTCGAGTCCGGCGGCGTGTCCGAGAAATCCGAGCAACGCGGCCGATGCGATCACGATCGGAAACGGTATGCCGAAGAAGCAGATGGCAATGAAAGCGAGCGCTGCGAGCACCAGCATGGCTCGGCTTCGAAGTGCGCGGCGGCCGACCCGCAGGACGGCTTCGAGCACCACCGCCAAGACAGCCGCCTTTAGCCCGAAGAAGAATCCCTGCACTCCGCCAATGTCGCCCAAGGTCGCATACACCCAGCTCAACACGCCCAGTGAGATCACGCCCGGCAATACGAACAGCGTGCCCGCAACGATCCCGCCGCGGGTCCGATGTAAAAGCCAACCGATGTAAATCGTGAGCTGGTGCGCCTCCGGACCGGGCAGCAGCATGCAGTAGTTGAGGGCGTGCAGGAATCGGGTTTCGCCGATCCAACGTTTCTCCTCGACCAATATGCGGTGCATGACCGCTATTTGTCCCGCCGGTCCTCCGAAGCTCAACAGTGCGACACGTGTCCAGACCCCCGTCGCCTCGCGCAAGGAAACTCCGTGGCCCTCGATCACGAGTCGTGTTTGACGTTGGCCAAATCGAGGGCAGCCCGCATTCCTTGCGCTAGTTTCTGCGCGTCGTCGTTGGCCCAGAAATGCATGAAGAAGAGATGCGGCGAATCGTCAATCATGTGGCTATGCAGTGCGGTCACTTCGATTCCATGGTCGCGAAGCGTCTTCAGTATGGGGTTGACCTCACTGCCCAACAGCACGAGGTCGCCCGTGATAGCTGCTTTTCCGCCGCCAGTGGGCTGAAAGTTGATCGCCATGGCCGTGCCCATCGCAGGCACTACTGACATTCCACGCTCCGTGATTGCTTCGGCACGAGGCACGCTGAACTGATAGACACCGCCATTGGCCTTGCCCTTTGCGCCCAGAATCTTCTCGAGTGAAGCGGTGTCGAGATCCACGGCCGGCGGCGACGAGGGCGGCGGAGCGGCGGTCATCGGAGTCTGGCTCAGCGCCAGCGCAGCATTCAGCGTCTTGGCGAACTTGACCGGATCACCGGAGCCACCGACATGCATGTAAAAAACCGGGCTCGAGGTGCGCAGCAGATGATTGTGAATAGCCGAGATTTCAACTCCATCGGCAATGAGCCGCTTCATCACCGGGCTGATCTCGGTGTCTGTCAAAACCAAGTCGCCCATGAACATGGCACCCGTTCCCATCGGCTGAAATGCGATCCATCCTCCCAAGGCCAGGGCAGGCTTGATCGGTGTACCGTCCACCGTGATGTGAAGGTCCGACCGCGGGAACGAATATTTGTGGACGCCCGCCGGTTGGTCAGCCCCTTTTCGGCCTATCGCCTGGTCGACCGCAGTCCAATCGTAGTCGGCAGCCCCGGCCGAGCTGGCAAAACCGAATCCGATCAGCAGGGCGATGGGGGTCACAAAATGTCGCATTTTCAAGCACCTCAGGGGTTGATCGTCGATAGCAGCGGGAAAGGCGTGAGATCTCTTCAGCTGCTGGTTATGAGTATAACGAGAGTGTAATATCCGCTACAACCATGGACTCCGCCTCGACCTGGCTGTTATTGATCTCGAACCTTCCTGGCCGCAACGCCACGGTCAGGATGCGGCTGTGGCGCGCCCTCAAGGCGGCCGGCGCCGGAATGATGAGAGACGGCGCGTACGTGTTGCCGCTGTCAGACCGCTCTCGCCAAGTCTTTGAGGAACAGTCCGTTGAAATCAAAGACGCGGGAGGTCTCGGGCACATTGTGTCTTTCCAAGCCACCTCGGCCGCTCAGCAGGAGTCCCTCGTAGCGCTGTTTGATCGGACCAACGAATATTCGGAAGTGATCCAGACTCTGGACGGACTCAAAAAGAAGCTCCCCAAGATGGAGGAGCTCGCGGCTCGACAGGAGCTGACGACAGCAACACGGGATGTCACTGCCGTCGTGGCACGCGACTTTTTCCCGGGCGAGGCTCGCAAGCAAATGGAAGGGGCGCTCGCTGATGCGGAGGCCGCGATCAATGCCCGCTTTTCACCTGACGAACCCAGCGCTACGCAACGCAGCCTGAGTCGGCGCAATGTCGAAGATTACCGCGGTCGTACTTGGGCCACCCGCCAGCATTTGTGGATCGATCGAGTGGCCTCGGCATGGCTCATACGTCGCTTCATTGATCCTGATGCGAAGTTTCTGTGGCTGAAGCGAGTGAAGGATTGTCCGAAGCGCGCGGTGGGGTTTGATTTCGACGCAGCCGAGTTCACCCACGTGGGATCCAAAGTGACGTTTGAGGTCCTCGTAGCGAGTTTCGATCTCGAGCGTGATATCGGACTCGTGCGCCTGGGGGCACTGATCCATCATCTCGATGTAGGCGGTATCCCGGTCGCGGAGGGGCCCGGTCTGACAACCATCATGACAGGCGCGCGCGCCCTGCAGAAGGACGATGATGCTCTCTTGACGGCGATGACGCCGGTGTTTGATGCGTTATACGCCGGCTACGCCAGCGCAAAAACCTAGCGCAGCCAATTTCGGAGGCACCATGACAGGTGAGATCGGAAAGGTGGCATTGTTGTGGCGCGGTGATCGTGAAGCACGAAACGTTCCGCACAACGCCAGACTGGATCCCGTGTTTGAGGCGCTGGCGGCGCACTCGGTCCACGCACGAGCAGCGGTGTACTCCGATGACTGGGTAGACGAAATACGTTCTCAGCTTTTGGCATTGGCCGCAGTTCTGGTGTGGGTCGACCCGATCAGCGATGGGAAGAACCGAATCAAGCTCGACGCGATGCTGCGCGATATTGCATCCCATGGCGTTTGGGTCAGCGCGCACCCCGATGTCATCTTGAAGATGGGAGTGAAGGAGGTGCTGTACCGGACCCGGCATCTCGGATGGGGAACCGACACCGCTCTTTATCGATCCGTCGAATTGTTGAGAGCTGAATTTCCCGGCCGACTGAAACCGAACGAGCCCCGTGTGCTCAAGAGAAATCGGGGTAACGGCGGGCAGGGCGTTTGGAAAGTCGAGCGCATCCCAACCGCCGATGCCAGCGACACCGTTCGCGTTCTGGAAGCACGTCGCGGAAGCGTTCCGATGGCCGTCTCACTCGACGCATTTTTGCTTGGATGCGAAGACTACATTCGACAGGATGGATGTGTGATCGACCAACCCTTTCAGCCAAGGCTGACCGACGGCATGATCCGATGTTATCTGAGCGCTAATCGAGTGGTCGGTTACGGTCATCAACTGATCAAGGCGCTCATTGCTCCGCCCGAGGACAACCCGGACGCACCTGCCGCACAGCCCGGCCCGCGCATCATGCACTCGAAGGCCGCGCCGCAATTCCAATCGCTGCGTGCGCAGATGGAGTCGGAATGGATTCCGCAGATGAGTGAGGCTCTCAACATCCGCCCCGACGAGCTTCCCCTCATCTGGGACGCCGACTTTCTCTATGGTCCCCGGAATCAAAAGGGGGAGGACACCTATGTGCTTTGCGAGATCAATGTCAGTTCTGTCCTTCCCATTCCGGACGAAGCCCCGGATGAGATCGCGCAGAGCGTGGCGGCTCGACTCAGATTTTCAAACGTCAATCGGGGTGTAAGTTGATTGCAATCCGGCCGTCCAGGATGACGAAGGTTGTGATTGCCTGGTGCGCGCTGATGACCCTCGTTCCAGCCGCGACCTTCGGTCAAACCCTCAGGAAGATTGGTTTCATCGACGTCCCGGGTCCCAGGGGACAGCGGTTCGACTACTTGACCATGGATCCTGAGGATCACTACCTGCTGTCCGCCCATCTCGGTCCCGGGATTCTGTACGTTGTCGACGTACGCACTAACTCAGTGGTTCGAGCGATCCCAGGCGTTCCTGGCATTACCGGGGTGGAATACATACCAGGATTGCGCCAGATCTACACCTCAGACTGGGGTGAGGAGAAGATCGGAATCGTTGATTTAAAGCTCATGCGCGTCGTGAAGCGACTGCCGACCGCGGATAAGCCGAACGGAAGCACCTATGCCACAGAGTTCCGGAAGGTCTATGTCTCCAATACCAACGGCAAGGCGGTGACGGTCGTCAACGTAGACACTTCGGAGGTCGTCAAGACGTTGGAATTCGGAAGCGAAACCGGCATGCCGCAGTACGACTCTGTCGCGCACAAGGTCTATGTGAACCTGCGCTCGACAGACGAAGTAGCGGTGATTGACCCGAACAACGATTCGATCGTCGAGCGGTACAAGGTTCCCGGCTGCCAGTACAACCATGGAATGGCCGTCGATTCCGAGCATCACCGCGCTTTCCTTCTGTGCGGCGGGAATCGAACACTCACGGTCCTGGCGTTGGACTCCCGCGCAGCACTGGCGCATTTTCCGTTGCCGCAGGGTGCAGACGTCGTCAAATACGATCCGGGCTTGGGGAGAGCGTATGCGGCTTGCGCGAGCGGATTCATTTCAGTGATCCAGGAGGATGACGCGATGCGTTTCCGGAAACTGGAAGACTTTCCCGTGCAGAAGCTCGTGCACAGCTTAGCGGTGGACACCGATACGCACCGTGTTTATGCCCCCGAGCAGCAGGAGGACGGCCTGCCGGTTGCTCGCATCATGATTTACGAGGCCGTGTTGGCACCGCCGGCGAAGGAGTGATGAGCCGCGATGAGGTAGGCTGCTTTTGAGCAGGTAACGGCCGCCCGGCAGGGGGAACTGAGTTACGGTATTCGTCATCATGGTCCCCGGCGTAGAATAACAACACCGCAGCGGCCGCGATGCCGAGCACCAACAGTCCAATGATCAGGAACTTCTTCAGAACCATCTGATGGCTCCTATCGCTGCCGACCGCCGTCGGGCGATCTCACAGCTGCAGCCTATTCCTCGGCACTTGCTGTGAGAACCTCAGGCACATCCGGGACCGCCGTCGATTCTCTGTCCGATGCTTCCGGGGCCCGTGGTAACCAGTTGCAAGTGATCCCCAGTTTCTTGGACAATACCCTAGACAAAAGATTGTAGCCGCCTCCGTGCAGGGGGCGCAAAGCACTTCGATAACCGGATGAACTGAGGCCGTTCCGATGCCGACCACAGGACTGGACGATTCATCGGTAGCGCGCCGGCCGACCCACCGCGAGAGGCCGGCAACCAGCATTGCAGCGCTCGATGGTGAAGGGCCGATGTGGCAACAAATCCGGCGCGTGCTGGCCCGTCCGATCTTGAGTGGCGAATGGCCCCCCGGCACGCGCATCCCACCTGAACTCGAGCTTACCAAGCGTTTCCGGACTTCCCGGATGACGGTCGGGAAGGCCATCCAGAGTCTTGCGAAGGAAGGTTTTGTCGAGCGGAAACGCAAGACCGGTACCGTGGTGGCCGATCGCGCCCAGGAACGTCCCGTCTTTGAGATCTGGGACGTTGCCGACATCGTGGCCCAGGCAGGCGGGAGCTACTCGTACAAGCTTCTGGAGTGCATGAAGCTCAAACAAGATCCCGAGCGGCGTGAATTGCTAGGCGTCTCGCGGCGCACGCCCACCCTGTGGATGCTGTGTCTGCACCTGAGTGATGGAAAGCCGTTTCAACTCGAAGAGCGATTGGTCAACATCGATGCGGCACCCGGCATCACGTGCCGCCCCCTCGAGACGGTCGGGCCGGGGCTTTGGTTATTGGGCCACGTGCCGTGGACTGACGCCGAGCACAAGATTTCAGCTCGCGAGGCGCCACCGGACATTGCCCGGCATTTGGGAACCAAGGCAGGCGCCGCCTGCCTGGTCGTGGACCGCCGCACCTGGAATAGCGGAACGCCAGTGACCTACGCTCGGCTGTGGCACTACGGAGTGCAGCACAGCCTGGTGGGCCATTTTGAACCGGCTTGCTGAGGTGCCGGATTGCGCGCCGCCTGGCGTTGATCATCCCGCATCGGGAAGTTGATGCCGGGCTGACAAGTAGCGGCGAATGTTCCGCTCGTCTGCGAAAAAGCGTTTGCCGTTGGCTTCGCTCGGCGCCAGCTCCTCGTCCGCGATCTGCCACCCATCTGCCAGGATGAGTACCGGAATTCCCTGAAATTCTTCTCCGAGTGCACTGACGAGTGCCGCGCGGGGGCGCGGAAACTCCAGATAATGCACATCCAACAGCGTTCGCAGTTGTGGAAAAAAGCTCAACATACCCTCGACGGGCAACGAGTCTCCGCAATAGAGCGGTCCCAGGCCGGCGTTGAAAAAGCCGGGGCGAAGCAGATATAGCTGATCTTTCATAACATCCCTCTTGCGAACGAAACCGGGGCTACGCTCATCGCGCGAATGATCGGCGCAACTTCTGAAAACCCAGCACAACGCCGGTGCCACTGAACGTCAGCCCGATCAGCAGAAGTACCAGGACTACGACTGTGCGAAGGGTCGTAAAGGACAGGAACAGTGGGAAATTGAAGGTGTGCAGCGCGTAGTAAACCCAGGCGTAGGCCCGCCTGCTCGTATCCATCACGACCAACAAGCGGCCCGTGATGCCATCCACATAGACCCGCATCGGTCGGGTCATCCCAACCTCGAAGGGGACTGCCGTGTTATCCAGGGACTCTGCAACAGCGTAGAAGTCCGGGGTCGAAACGGGGGCTGACTGCGCGAGCCGTTCGGCTGGCCACGCCGTAGTCAATCCGCGAAGAATCAACGACGGCGGGACAGCGGCGGTGGGGGGGAGGTCCGGGCTATTGAGCCAGTAGACCCTGGGCGGCTTTGAAAGTCCGCTTTGGGCCGAAATCAATGCCTGGCCGGCTACGGCTCCGAAAGTTACTTCGGTGGCTGACCCGACATGACCCATGAAACCGCGCGGGATAGCGCGTGCGACGGCATCGAGCCTCATGCCCTGAAATCGCGACGCACGATCCGCAGCGACGATTCCCTTGGAAAACAGCCGCCCGTGATCCATGGACAGCCAGCCGCTGAACATCCACACCAGCACGATGACGCTGGCAAACAGTCCGATGACATGATGCCAGCGCATCCAGCCGCGAAACGGTGACCATGCCGACCGACCGCTTGCACGTGTCTTTAGAAATCGATGGATGCCGAGCCAGGTGCCCGCGACGCTTGCGAGCAGAGCCACTAGCGACAGCCACCACACTGTCTGATTCCAGGCGGACCAGCTTTTCCTCAACGGTGTAAAGTAAATCCAGTGCAATACCGCCCCACACCAGTTCCAAACGCGCTCAGGGCCGCGAGTCCGTTGTAACACCTGGCCGGTACGGGTAGAGACGTAGAGGTCGGTGCTGGCAGCATCATTCATCCGCACGCGATAGAACGGACGAAAGGCATCGAAATGTTGATGCACGATCCATTGATCGTATTGAATCGGTCCTTCGACACTCGCCGCGTCCGTTGTCGCAAATCGCTCAGCGACCACTTTGGCGGTGTCGGCCGAAAACGTCGGCGGCACGGGCGAACCGTCACCCGACAGGGCGACTGGCCGGCCCGCAGAAGAAAATGCCAGGTAAGTCGGATGACCGGCGACACTGATCAACAGTAGTCGCTCGGCGCCCGGTGCTGCAGCGAGCGCCTCGGAAGGCTCGCGAATTAGCTTTGCGACATCGACAGGTTCGCCGTGCGCCAACCGATCGCCTCGACTGAGAGCGGGAAACGGGACGAATAACAGCACGGCCCCGCTCACAAACCAGGCTACGAAGAGCAGGCACAACACGACTCCCGACCACCGATGAAACCAGGTTAGCCATCGATTGGTCCACGGCCAGAGCGCGTTCATACCCTTAGAGCTTGACGTAGATGCCCAACTCCCAGTACCGCCGTTGTCCGAGCATCAGCTCGGTTGGGTAGAAGATATCCGCCCACTGTGCGTACGCTTTATTGAAAAGGTTATTGACCCGCCCCGTCACCAGGACGCCGGGTTTGACTTCATAGGAGGCATAGGAGTTGAACAACGCGTAGTGCTCCAGAATCAACGTGTTCGCAGTGTTGCCTGGACGATTGCCGATGTAGCGTACCCCACCACCGATCTCCAACGGCAAGGTAGCGACGTTGCGCACGCTCGTCCACAGATTCGCTGTCCAGCGCGGAATGTTGGCCGGCTGAACGTCCGTGAAGCTGGAGCCGGATAAGGGATCGGTGAAGGCCGTGTATACCGAATCGGTGTAGGCCGCGTTCGCGCTCACCGTCCAATTCTCGGTTGGCTTGAAGTTCGTGGTGAGCTCGATGCCCTTGGATGTCTGGCTCGCATTCGCCTGCGACTCCTCGCCGGTCTGCACGAGAAGATTCGACTTCTTGATGTCGTAGAGCGCCACCGTCATGTCAGCCGAGTTGCTGGGCGTTCGGGCCTTGACGCCTACCTCGGCCTGATGCGAGCTACTGAGGGCGAATTCTCCCTCGGGAGCGTTGACGAGAAAGATGTTGTTGCTTCCGGGCGGGTCTTTGCCAGTCGTCCAGGACACGTAGGGCGTCACGTAGTCATTGACGTTGTAGACCAATCCGACGCGCCAGTTCGTGGAGGAGTAGTCTTTTGAGAACCCATTGGACATTTCGACGCCCTGGGTATTGAAATTCTGGCGCTGCAGGTCGAGCCGGTCGTAGCGTGCGCCCGTGACCAGCTTCACGGGAGGAGCGAGCTCAATCACATCCTCGAAGAAGGCCGCGTAATCGTTCCAATGCGTCGGGCTGTCGCGAGGCACGAGCTCGCCGGGTTGCAGGAGCGGGCCAAACAGGCCTGGTGATGGATTAAAGGGGTCCACCAGGTCATTGTCCGGAAAGCCGCGAACGCGGTTGAAATTGAGGTGACTGTAGTCGAATCCGCCCACAACAGTATTGGGCAAGCCGAATACGGCCCCCTTGTAGGTGACACTGCCTTCATCGCCAATCAGGTTTTGCTGGTGGAAAACGTAGAAGCGATCGCGATTGATCTGCGGACTCGGCAGGGGATTTCCGCTCAGGTCTACCGTCGTGAATTGGTAGGTCTCCGCGTCTTGCCAAGCGCGACGAGCGTGAAAGTAGTAGGTGAAATTCTGCACGGTCAAATGCTCATTGGGCGTCCATTTCAGAAGCAACTGCGGCCAGCTTTGGGACGAGTGAATGGATGCATTGCCTACGTTGTAATTCACAAACTGCATGCGCTGATCGAGTGCCTGACCGGTGGTCGAGGAACTGATCACGCCAGACAAGGGCTGCGAGGCAAACGAGGTGGGAACGAGCGGCGTTCCGTAATAGGTGGAAGGGTTATCCTCGAGCCAATCGATCGTGAATTGAACATCGAGCGTCGACGTCGGTTTCCACAAGGCAGTCACCGTCGCCTCCGTCGTGTTGGATGGGTCGTGCTGGACATAGCCCTGCGTCGAAGTGCGGCTGAAATCAGCGCGCAACGCCAGCGTATCGTCGAAATGGGTTGTCCCGCCAATTCCGACATTGACCGTACCGTAGCTGCCACTCGATGCAAGCCCTTCGATTTGCGAGGGCCCAAAGCTCGGCGCCTTGTCGACGACGTTGACGGCACCTGCGATCGCGCCTTGCCCATAGAGGACCGAGGCAGGCCCCTTCAGAATCTCCACACTGCCGACATTGAATGAGTTCTGATCCCGGGTGGTCATGTTGGATGGGCCGATGTAGAGGCCATTGCGCAGTACCGTTATCTGGTTTCCCGTAAAGC
Organism: Gammaproteobacteria bacterium; assembly: GCA_034668025.1. Classification (GTDB taxonomy): domain Bacteria; phylum Pseudomonadota; class Gammaproteobacteria; order Steroidobacterales; family Steroidobacteraceae; genus 13-2-20CM-66-19. The sequence continues at coordinate 15,198 of JAXDQF010000302.1, forward strand.
CGCGCATCGAAAACTGTGATTGATCACCGGGCGAGCCGCCCGAGGTGACGCCGGCCTGGCTGTCGGCCGCCTGCTGAACGTTGAAAAAGCCGCGGCCGAGCATCTCGTCGTTATCGATGACCTCGAGGGTTGCCGGCAACTCCTGCGCGCTCAACCCGAGTCGGCTGCCGGTAGGTGTGAATTGCTCGAGCGAACGCAACTTCGCCGCAGTGACCGTCACCGTGTCGAGCGTTGCGGGCTGTGATGTGTCGCCGGTGTTATCAGCCCATACGTGCGGGGCGCTGCCGCCCAACGAAATCAGTGCGATCGCGAAACGCCAGCTGCGGCTGCCGGTGCGAGTGTGCATGTGTCGGCTCTCCGAAAGTACGTGATCAACCGCCCCTCGTTCTCGTTCTAGTACATTGTTGTTATTGTCTAGTCAAATAGAGCATCGTACGGAAAAGCGACTCCTGTCAAGAACGTTTATGCCATTTCACATTCCAAATGGCTTCAGAACTGCCACGGATCCTGCTACCGCGGCGGCCCATCGGGAGGCGGATTGTCGCCCGATAGTACTATTGACCTCGCAAAAGGCTACCATACCGGGGTAGGGTATAAGGAAGGAAGCCAAATGGGACATACCGTAACTGAGAAGACCAAGCTGCTGGCGCGGGTGCGCAGAATCCGCGGTCAGGTTGAGGGCCTGGAGAGGGCTTTGGAGACCGAACGCGGTTGCAACGAGATCCTGCAACAAATCGTGGCGGCCCGCGGAGCCATGAACGCCCTCATGACTGAGGTGATCGAGGAGCATGTTCGCGGGCACATCGCGAGTTCCTCGATCACGAGCAACGCTGAGCGGACCAGAGGGGCCAACGAGCTGATTGAGGCCCTTCGAATGTATCTGAAATAGGGCCGGAGTCGACGATGAACGCTCAACACGATCGGGTACCCGCTGATCTCGCCGAGCAGGCAGCCCGGCGGACTATCGCTCCCGAAGCTCATGCACATGCGTCCGGCGAAGAGGCCGGGCATGACGAGCACGACCATGAACATGCCTTCGAGTGGCAGGAGATGGTGCGCATTGGCGTCGTCGCGGCCGCGGCGGCCTGCGTCGGGTGGCACATTTGGGAACCGTTCTCCGCCTTTAGCCTGATCGGCGTAACAGGCTTGCTGATAGGTGGCTGGCCCATATTCAAAGAGGCGCTGGAGAATTTGTTCGCGAAGCGCATGACGATGGAGCTGTCGATGTCCATCGCCATTGTTGCAGCAGCGGCGATTTCGGAATTCTTCACCGCCCTGGTCATCACGTTGTTCGTGCTGGTGGCTGAGGTGCTCGAGGGAATGACCGTTTCCCGCGGTCGGCGCGCGATTCGTGATTTGCTCGATTTTCTGCCGCGTGCAGTGTCTGTCCGCCGCGGCGGTACCGTAGCGGAGGTCAACGCCGATACCCTGAATATTGGAGACGCGGTGCTCGTGAATCCAGGCGGCCGCATTCCGGTCGATGGCAGGGTCATTGCGGGGCATTCCTTTGTTGATCAAGCGCGCATCACGGGAGAGTCGCTACCGCTCGAGAAGACGGCGGGTGCCGCTGTTTTTGCCGGCTCGATCAATCAATCCGGGGCGCTGGAGATCCGCGCTGAGCGTATCGGTCGTGACACCAGTTACGGCAAGATTATCGATGCGGTCGAGCAGGCGGAGCGGTCCCGGGCGCCGGTGCAACGCCTTGCTGATCGTTTGGCCGGATACCTGGTTTACTTTGCGCTTGGCGCCGCAATCCTCACCTACCTGCTGACACGCGATGTTCGTTCGACGATCTCGGTGGTGATTGTGGCCGGCGCGTGCGGAATTGCGGCCGGCACTCCGCTGGCCATTTTGGGGGCCATTGGACGCGCAGCTCGCGCCGGCGCCATCATCAAAGGCGGCTTGTTCCTGGAGCAGTTGGGTCGAGTCACCGTCGTCGTACTCGACAAGACCGGGACGCTCACCTACGGTCGGCCGGAGCTCCGTTCGTTGCTTCCCGTGGAGGGCACAAATGAGCTGGCGCTGTTGGATGCCGCTGCCTCCGCGGAATTGAGGTCGGAGCACCCCTTAGGCAAGACTATTGTTGCTCATGCCAAGTCACTCGGACGTGTCGTGCGAGAGCCGCAGCAATTTGGGTACACGCCGGGTCGTGGCATTGATGCCGTGATTGACGGCAAACAGGTATTGGTGGGCAACCGGCTGCTCATGCAGGCTCACAGTGTGCCGAGTGATATCTCGTCGCTGCACCCTGAGGCGTCCGAGGTTTTTGTTGCGGAGGATGGCAGGCTCCTGGGAGCCATCCTCATCGCGGACGTCATTCGAACCGAATCCGCTCAGGCGATCCAAGCCATCCATGCGATGGGTATCAAAACTATCCTTTTGACGGGCGATTCCCTGGCGGTTGCGCGGGTGATCGCTGAACAATCGGGGATTTCGGAGGTAGCTGCTGAGTTATTGCCGGAGGATAAGCGCCGCCGAGTCAAAGAGCTGGTTGATCAGGGGCAGATCGTAGCCATGGTGGGCGATGGCATCAACGACGCACCGGCCTTGCTGGAAGCGAACGTGGGCGTTGCGATGGGTTCGGGTACCGATGTCGCTCGGGAAAGCGCAGATGTAGTGTTGCTCGGCAATGACTTGTTGCGCTTCACCGAGACGCTGTCGATCGCTCGACGGACCCGCAGAATCATCTGGACGAACTTTGTGGGTACCATCGGCGTAGATGCGCTAGGCATCGGGCTTGCAGCCTTCGGACTTCTCAATCCCCTGTTGGCAGCGTTCATCCACGTTGCCTCCGAGTTGACATTCATTTTGAACTCGGCTCGCTTGTTACCGAGCCGTGATCGGCGCACAGCGCCAGACCCGCACACTTCTCGCCCCATCGGCCTATGAGGGTGCCCGTACCACCCGGACTGTTCGCGCCACCGGGCAGCATCGTTGCTCCTGGGGGTTAGCCGACCGGTCTGAGCTGTTGCTCTCGGAGCCCGGTGCGCGGATACTGTATAAATAACCAGCTTGAACCGAGCCAGGCTTGCGATGGAAGCCACTATCCTCCATGCGGACCTCGATGCCTTCTACGCCTCAGTCGAGCAGCTGCTCGACGCATCCATGCGGGGCAAACCGATCGCTGTCGGTGGCGGGGTCGTGCTGGCCGCTTCCTACGAAGCTAAGGCTTTCGGTGTGCAGAGCGGCATGCCTGGGCGGGATGCACGGCAATTGTGCCCGCAGCTCATTTTTGTAAATGGCCATTTCAACGAATATCAGCGGCTCGGTGATGCTGCAATCAAGATCGTTGGTGACTACACGCCCCTCGTCGAACGGCTCTCTATTGATGAGGCTTTCGCCGATGTAGCAGGGTGCACACACCTATTCGGATCGCCTTCCGAGATCGCGCGCCTCATTCGACGCCGCGTGCGAGTGGAACTTGGCTTGCCGATTTCGGTTGGCGTCGCGCGTACGAAGCACCTCGCAAAGATCGCTTCGCAAGTGGCGAAGCCGGACGGGCTCGTCATCGTCGATCCAGCTGCCGAGCTCGATTTCCTTCATGATCTGCCGGTGGAGCTCATGTGGGGTGTGGGTCCGGTAACCCGATCGCGGTTGGCCGACGTTGGCGTGCACACGATCGGACAACTGGCAAAGACATCGGAACGATCACTCGAGCGCCTGCTCGGGCACGCGGCAGGAGAGAAGCTTGCCGCGCTTTCCTGGAATCGAGACCCACGTCAGATCAGGACGAAGCATCGAGCGACTTCAGCAGGGGCGCAGTCGGCCCTCGGGCGAAAGCCGGCGGAAAGGAGAGTTTTCCAACCGACACTGCGCCATCTTGCAGACAGGATCGGTGCGCGGCTGCGCGCCAAATCTTTATGCGGTTCAACAATCACGGTCCGCGTTCGCTTCGCGAATCTTCGCGCTGTCACCCGTTCGCTCACCCTGGCCACCCCGACTTCAGCGACCAGGAATCTGGCAGAGATTGCCGAGGCGCTGGTGCGTGACGTTCTGGCCCAGTATCCAAACGAGTCAACAATATCACTGCTGGGAATTCGCGTGTCGCACCTGACCAAAGTCGCGGAGCTGCAGCTCGATCTGCCGCTTGGGTGCGGCGCACATCGCTTTGACAGCGAGAGAGTTATGACGCGTGCCGCGGCGGATCGCGCCGTCGACACGATACGTGACCGATTCGGTTGGGAAGCGATCGGATACGGATCGGTGATGTTGGGTTCCGGGCGCTCGGTCCCGGATGAATTTCGCGAGCTGGCCGAAAAGGAGTTGCCATGAGTCCGTGGACGCAATTTTCCAACCACGCTTTTGTGCAAACCCATTTCCCCAGGATCGGGCGCCTGTCTCAATGATCCATGCGCGCGCCCTTGGTAATCTTGTCGACGACCTTCTTGTCGGCTCGCAATCCGACTCCCACCACTTTCGCGGTTTGTGGATCGCACTCGGCTACAACGGCACGATTCGCAGCGTCATGGCCGGTCGCGAACATCTCCTCGATATAAAGCGCGTGGCGCACGCCGCGCTCCAGCGCCCGCCGATGCACGCTCGTCATTGTCTCACCGTCCGCCGCGAGCACTATCACCGGTTGTATGGACAACGCGTGATACACGTTGCCCTCACGGTCCCGATAGGTCTCGCCTATGAGGCCGGGGGTGCTCCCAACGACACCACTCATCAGAAACGCGGTCACGTTCAGCTTCTGCCAAACCTGCAAGTCTTCACGCACGACGATAGCTATTTTGGTATCGAACATTCGTCCGTCCGGTTATTCTGGATATTCAGCCGCTGTCCGCGGTATCGCGAGATACTGTAACCGTGCCCCGTCCGAACCGTATTGAACGATCGTGCAAGCCTCTGCGGGACCGCATCTCGCGGGCACCCCCGCAGCCCGGGCTCGAACGCTTCGATGCATTTTTCACGGGGCACGCATATGACCCGCATCGGCATGATTGCTACGCCATCGGCTACACCCTGAGTGGTGTTCAGACATTTGTATATCGCGGGACTCGTGCCAACAGCGTACCTGGCAATGTCATCGTGATTCATCCCGACGAAGTCCATGATGGACGCGCGGGCGCTGAACCCGGCTTCCGCTATCGCATGATTTACCTGCAGCCTTCGCTCGTGCGCGCTGCGCTCGAAGACAACGCGCGAAGTCTGCCGTTCGTCCGTAACGTGTTGAGCCGCGATCAGCGCTTGTACGAAGCTCTACTGCCAGCGTTCTCTGACATGACACGCACGCTCGAAGAGCTGGAGCGGGATCACATGATCGCAGCGGTATCCGATGCGTTGTTGGCGATGGATCCTTCGGCTCGTTTCAGCTCGGCACGCGACAGGTTTTATGCGCAAGTCGGGCTCGCGCGTGATTATCTGGACGCGCACTGTCGGCAATCGGTTACCTCTGAGGAGCTCGAACGCGTGACCGGCCTCGATCGCTATTCGATGGCGCGAGCGTTCCGCCGCCACTTCGGCACGAGCCCGTATCGCTATCTCACAATGCGCCGACTCGATCGGGTCCGTGCCACCTTACGCACCGACGCTCCGCTGGCCGACGCGGCATTCGATGCCGGTTTTGCGGACCAAAGCCACATGACGCGGCAATTCAAACGGGCATTCGGGCTCTCGCCAGGGCGCTGGCGCGAGCTTGATGGCGGCCTCACCGATTAGTCTTCGCGTCATGCCCGCGCGTCTTTCGCTCGTACACCAGCTTTCCTCCCAGATAGGTGCGATCAATCCGTAGCGTCAGCAGTTGCTCATCCGGCACTGTCAGGATGTCCTCATCGAGTACGATCATGTCGGCCAGCTTTCCGGGCTCGAGGGTGCCCTTGATATTTTCCTCCCACGAGAGGTAGGGCCCGTTTGCCGTGTACATGCGGATGGCTTCGGGCCTCGAGACGCTTTCTTCTGCATAGCCATGCTGTACACCGTCGGGTCCCCGCCGGGTTGTCGCGAAGTACAGACCGACACGAGGGTCGACCGGCAGGTTGTCGGAACCAAACGCCATGAAGATTCCGAATTTCTTCACCGGAGTGGCGACCGAATTGTTGTGGGTCACCCGCCACTCATCCATGGTCGGTCAATGCGGATCCGGGATGGGCGATGCCCCCCTGATCCACCGGCTCGTCGTCGATCGTCGTCGTCGCTGACTCGAAGCTGGTGATACCGAGTGCCAACAGGCGTTTGAGGGAAGCGATGTAGCCGGAACGCAAGTCCTCGTAGTGAGCCTGCGGAACGTGCCGCCAATATAGATCGTTGCGCTCACGGATGATGCCATTCGGCTCGCCGCGCGCAGTGTGCTCAATCAAACCGAACTCGGGGTCGGGCGTGTTGCGATCGATGCCTGCGATCTTCAGCGCCATCGAGTTGCCAACAGAAGAATGTCCGCCCGCGCGCACCAACGAGACGGGATTGTGGGGTGCGGTGACATCCAGATCGTCCCGGGTGAGGTTGCGTTTCTCGGCGAGCTGCGCCTCATCCCAGCCATAACCGGTAATCCATTCGCCGGGCCCCAGTTCTTTGGCCTTCGAACGCAGCATCCGTTGGATGTCGGCGATCGATTTCGCCTTGTCCGGCTCGATGTCGTTCCGGGCCAGCGCGGTGATGTGCAGGTGCGTATCCATGAAGCCGGGCATCAGCACGCGGCCCCCGAGATCGACTTTCGTCGCTGCCGTGTAACGCTGGACCAACTCATCGCCGCCGACGGCGAGGATCCCGCCATCTTTGACCACGAGCGTGCTCTTGATTGAGAACGTTGTGTCTACAGTCAACACTTTGCCGTGGTAGAGGAGCAGATCGGCCTTTTCCTGCGCTGCCACCGGCAGGGCAGCAGCCAATGCGATCGCCGCCACCCAATCGTGCTTTAGTTTCATTGAGCCTCCGAGGGAAATCGGGTTCGAGGTTTTCCGGGAACAATCGTCAGGGCCATCTGGTCCATTATTCACTTATCCCTTTCACAGAAGAACGAGCAGGGAGTGAGCGATGGGAGGTCGAGGCGTCTCGCGACCAGGGCGATACTGGGCGCTCCTCTTCGTCGTCGCGCTGCACTGGGGGCTCGTCTCCATATTATTGCTGGCGTCTCGCGTTCGGACGCGATCATTCGTCACAACGGAAGTCGCGCCGACAATCGCGTTGCTAGCAA
>JAXDQF010000303.1:0-3972 GCA_034668025.1 Gammaproteobacteria bacterium
CTTCGTACAGTAGTTTCAATACTGCCATGCTCCAGCCGGGGTAGTGCGCGACGCCCTGGGTGTCCTTGTTTTGCATGCGGGCATCGTCGGGCCAGCGTTTCGACCAGTCGGTCCGCATGGCCACGAAGGAATGGCCCGGAATGCGCCCATGGCGTGTTTCCCAAGCACGGACATCGTCCACGGACAGCACGTAGTCGGGATTCCTGGCGACCTTCTCATGGACGTCGAGCACGACCAGGGGCATCAGCATGTCCTTCGGGTCGATCTGGTCGACGGTCTTCAGTCCATCGTGGAAGTGAGCCGGGGGATCGACATGCGTTCCCCACTGGCCTACGTGACAGAACTCCTCAACGTGGAAACCGTCCTTCTTGATCGTATAGAGCGTGCGCCTCTTCATTTCGCCAAACCCCTTCCAGTGCGGTGTGGAGACACCGAACGAATGGGTCAGGTCGACGAAGCGTTTGCTCGCGAGTGTCGTATACACACTCATCAGGTCCGGTGGAGTATCGGCCAGTGCCACCGACACGAGCGAGATACCCACAGCAGCCAGAAACGCGCGTTTCAACATTTCGGCACTCTCAGAAGTGATACAGGACGTGGGCTTTCCACCAACGAGGATTGCCAGGATACAGCTGAGCGAGCCCGTTGACCGAAGTGTTGTCGAATCCCATGACCCCGTAGTGCTTGTCGGTGACGTTTTCTACCGAGGCGCCCACCTCATATTTGCCGCTCGTCGGTATCCAGAACATTCGCACGTTGCCGACGCCGAACCCGGCTTGCTCCACGACCGGAAGCTCGGTCAGATTGAACCAGAAGCGCGACATATAGTTGCCGTCGAGCTGCAGCGACAGGGAGCCGGGCCCGATGGGCAGCGTGTAACGGGCGAGGGCATTCGCGCTCCAGCGCGGCGCATTCGGGGGAATGTAATTGGCCTTCACACCCGTGCCGCGCGCATCGACATCCTCCACGACCGCATCGACATACGCAGCACCCAGGCCGAAGCGCCAGGAGGAGCTCGGAGCCCAGGTAATGTCAGCCTCCGCACCCTTGTGCTTGGCATCCGCGTTCACGATGAGCTGTTCTAAACTCACCGTATAGAGCAGTGCCTGGTAGTCATGGTAGTCGTAGTAGTACGCAGCCGCGTTCACGCGCAGGGTGTGATCCAGGAACTCGGATTTGACGCCGACCTCATATGAGGACAGTTTCTCGGGCCGAAACTCCAGCGTGCTCAGATCGCCGATGGTGATCGGGAACAAGGGGGCCGTGAATCCGCCCCCTTTCACGCCGCGGTTATAACTCACATACGCCAGTACGCTGTCCGAGAGATGGAAATCAACCTGCGCCTTGCCGCTGACCAGCGTGTCCGACAGGCTGTTGCGGTAATCGAGCAGAGTGCTGTCCGCGAGCGGAGTGAGAATCGTCGTCGGATTCGTAGGATCGGCCGGGAATGTCTCATACGGATACCAACTGAAATGGTAGTCCTTCTGATCGCGCGTAACCCGCGCGCCCAGCGTCACGCCGATCAAGTCGGTGGCGCGGTACTCAACCTGTCCGAATGCGGCATATGACTTTGTGAGCAACGTGTAAGGCGAGCGTGTGCCAGGCACTCCGCCATCCGAGCCGGGTACACCGCCATCACGATAGGCGTTGAGGCAGTTTCCGTACGGCCACGGGCCTTCAAAGGGGAAACACGGGGGTCCATTGTTGGGGTTGGTCGGTGACACAAATTCCTGCGCTGCGAAGAAAGCAGGCCCGGTATAACCCTCGTAGTAGTGACCGTCGATTCGCAGGCCGTACAAGCCCGCGGTCCAGTTCAATGTTTTGTCGCCACCGTTCAAGCGGATCTCCAGCGACTCCTGGGTGACCTTGCTGCCGTTGAAGAATTCGAACAGGGTTGAGGGGGATGCGTCCGAGTCCTCCTGGTAGTCCTTGTTGAGTCGCTGAAAGTCGCCGATGACGTTCAGCGTCATACCCGCCAGATCCTGGGTGTATTTCGCGCTGATGCCGGAAGTCTTGATCTTCGCAAAGCCGCTCAGGTTGTCGCGTATGGTGAACGGTCCGCTGTTGGGTACCCCGCTGGCGTTGCAGCCCGGGCAGGTGCCGTACTGGTTCTGGTTGGCCGGCAGGTACTGGTCCATGCCGCTTACCGTGTCGAAATAGGTTGCGCGCTCTTCCCATGAGCCCGCGTGAACATCCTCACGAGCGTAGCGCCCCGTTACGAGCAGCTGTGCGTCAGAAGGCAACTTGAACAACACCTCGCCACGCAGGGCCCAGTCGTTGCCGTTTTCCGCATCCGCCGCACCGCCGGCCACATTCTTGAACAACGGATCGTAGTGATTCGACTCAAACGCAAGGCGCGCATCTACACCATCCACCAACGGCGAATTGAACGCCCCTTCGATCCGGGTCAGGTTGCGCTCGCCGAAGGTGACATCAACATACCCGCCCTGGGTGTCAGTGGGCTTGCGGGTGATGAAGTTCGCGAGTCCGCCCGTGGCATTGCGTCCGAACAGCGTCCCTTGCGGACCGCGGAGCACCTCCACCCGATCCATGTCGAACAGCGAAAAGGCCAGGCCTGCCATCTGGCTGATGTACACCTCGTCGATGTAGATGGCGGCCGGACTCTCCTGGTGATCGGCAAAGTCGTTCTGCGTGACGCCGCGGATCGACAGCGAGAAAGAGGAGGGGCCGTTGGGTTGCGTCATTACCACAGCGGGTACTGACCTGGTGATGTCTGTGGCGGCGACGGCACCGAGCGTCTGCAGGTCCGTGCCGGAGATCGCCGACAGGGAGATGCCCACGTCCTGAGCGTTCTGCGCCCGCTTCTGTGCAGTGACAACCACCTCTTCGAGCGCCCCTGACGGGGCTGATTCTTCCGCGGCGTGGCCGGTGCCGGCCAGAACCACGCCCAGGGCAAGCACCACTTCGAGTCGTTTGAGCTGCATAGCAACCTCCCATGCACCGGAACCGAGCGGGAGCTGGACCGGATTATGTTTTAGGCTCCATTATTTCCATCGTCGTGGGTTTTTGCCAACATCTTATTAGTGCCGTGCATATTCGAAACAGGTATGGTTGGGTCATGCAAGACCTCAACGTGCGTTACTTGTATGAGGCGGCCCGGCTCGGGTCCATGCGGGCGGCCGCAGACCAGCTGGATGTGGCCGTGTCATCGATCAGCCGGCAAATCTCCCAACTGGAAGCGGAAGTCGGGGTTGCCCTGATAGAGCACGGCCGCCGCACGGTCATGCTCACGGAAGCCGGCAAACTGTTGATTGAATACTATGCAGAGCAACGCACCCACCGTGAGACGTTCGAGCGCCAGCTCGCGGACCTGAAGGGGCTGAAAGCCGGGCGCGTCCGCCTGGCCATCGGCGAGGGATTCATCGGCGATCCCCTTTCAGGCGTGCTGTCGCGGTTTGTCGCCAGGCACAGTGGTCTGAATCTCGATGTGCGTGTAACCGCTTCTTCCAGTGAGGTTGCGCGGTTGGTTGTCGAAGATGAAGCGCACCTCGGGCTGGCGTTTCAATCATCGGATGATCCGCGGATCCGGGTTCTCGCATCGGTGCGTCATCCGTTGTGCGTAATCCTGCGGCCCTCGCATCCGCTCGCCAAACAAACGAGCGTACGACTCGCGGACCTGGAGGGTTATCCTCTGTGTCTGCCGGAGTCCTCGCTGCGTACGCGCCAGCTCCTGAAAGAAGCGGAGATTGCCGAGCGCGTGTCCCTACAGCCCAGCATCACTTCCAATTCGCTGCTGTTGCTGCGTAACCTGTTGTGTTCGAGCGACCTGGTCACTCTGATGCCCATGCTGGCCGTGATGGAGGAGATCGAGCGGGGCGAGCTGGTGGCCAGGCCCTTGATCAGCTCGATGCTGCAGGAGACCTCGGTGCACGTGATTTGCCGGCTCGGCCGGCATCTGACGCCGGCGCCTTTACGGCTGATGGATAAGTTGATCGCCTACCTGAACGGGTA
>JAXDQF010000304.1:0-9803 GCA_034668025.1 Gammaproteobacteria bacterium
CGCGGTGCGGTCATGAAGTTCACGGCGGTGGTCAGGGTGGAGTCCCGTTGTGGAGTCGTCTGGCGATGGTCGATTATGGGTGCGGATTTCTCGGCGCTGTGGCCGCGCTGCTGGCGCTCATTTATCGGGGACGCAGCGGTAACGGTGCGCGATTGGATATCTCGTTGCTCGAGACGGGTCTCTATTTGTTCTCCGAGATGATACGGCAGCCGGATGGCACCTTCGATGGCATACGACCGCTCGATCCTTCACAAACGGCGTTTACGCCCGCGCAAGCGCTATATGAGGCGCGCGATGGGTGGATTGCCCTGGCCGTGCTCACCGAGGCTGGGGCCCGGAATCTCGCTGCGATACTCGGGTCCACCAAACTCGCGTGTCACCCGCGCGAATGGACCGAGGCACAGCGCGCTACGATCGCAGAAGCGGTTGCCTCTACCGACCGCGACGAGCTATTGGCCAAAATTGCGAATACCGGGGTTTGGGCTGTATCCGCCCACTCGGATGCCGAAGCACGGGTACTGAATGATCCCGGGCTCATCGCGCATGGCACGATTCACCGGTACGAGCATCCGGAATTCGGCTGGATACACGAAACGGGTGCGCTCTATCGCTTCTCAAGATCAACACGCGGCAGCTCGGATGGACCACCGGCCCTTGGCCAACACACACGAGAGGTTCTGCAGGAGATTGGCTACACGACTACCGAAATCAACACGCTGATTGCCAACGCGACAGCGGTGTAGGATCAGCCCATGACATCAGACTACGCCAAACTTACGACTGGAACGCTCGTGGTCGAGCAGGAGGGCAAGCTCCTGACCATTACGCTCAATCGACCGAAGGAGCTCAACCCCCTCGATCCAGTCACGCTGCTCGAGCTCGGGGAATGCATCGCTCAGGCAGACCGCGACGTTGGTGTGGAGATCATTTTACTTCGGGGTGCTGGCCGCGCATTTTCCGCAGGGGGCGACCTCAAGAATCATCTGCGAGTACATCAAGACGCCGAAGCGATGCGCCGGATGGGCGCCCTTGCCGCCGCCGCCATGGACCGGATTGTGGCCACTTCCAAGCTGGTCATCGCGGTCGTCGAGGGGCTGTGCGTGGCCGGGGGTCTGGAGCTGATTCTATGCTGCGATTTTGTCATCGCTACCGAGACGGCTTCCTTCTCCGACGGCCATCTCAACGTTGCCCTGTTGCCGGGTTCCGGCGGGACACAGAGGATGCCCCGCTGGACAGGGCCGCTGCGCGCGAAGGAATTGATGCTCACAGCGCGTTTCGTCGATGGCAAGGAGGCGTTGGCGCTCGGACTGGTGACCTACTGTTGGCCCGCAGCGGAGCTCACGGAGAGACTCGCGAGTCTCACCGCAGATCTGCTGCGCAAGAGTTTCGCGGCGCGCGCCGCAATCAAATACCTCGTCTACCAGAGTCAGGAGAGCCCTCTGTCCGCCGGTTTGCAGATCGAGCGCGCCTTCGTGCAGCATTTCGAAACCACTCACCCCGACGCCCACGAGGGTATTCTGGCGTTCGTCGAGAAGCGTAAACCGAAGTTTGGACCCCCCGGCTAATCGCCAAGACCGCAGGGCTTGCGACCATGCTCGCCTGTTCCATCACCGGGACCCTCAACGCGGCGTTTGCAGTTTGTGGTAACCGTAGTCCGCCCGGGCCTTTCGCATCGGCACGCCCGCATCTACCGCGGCGCGAATATGATCTTCGGCCTCATGAACTTCTTGCGCCACCGCTAACACGTCCAGGACTCGCGCCTGTGGGATCACTACCAGGCCATCGCCGTCACCGCGCAACCAATCACCGGGTTCGACACGGATGTTGCCAATCGACACCGCTGTCTGGATAGCTTCAACACGGACGCGATCCTTGCCGGTGCGCATCCAATTGCCGCGCGAGAAGATCGGATATCCGAGTTCCACGCTACGATCGACGTCTCGACAGATTCCGTCGATAACGGTGCCAGCCACCTTGCGACGGGCCGCCGTAGAAGTCAGCAAGTCTCCCCATACGGTGGCATTCATGCGACCTCCGTTATCGAGGACGACGACCTCTCCCTCGCTGATATCGTCGATGTAGTCTCCAACTGTGCCACGATCTTGGCCGACGGGTCCGTAGCGCAGCGTCCATGCTCGGCCGACCAGCCGGAACGATCGGTCGAGAGGCATGATTCCCGCGCATTGACAGGCTATAGCGAGTCGGTCCATGCCATCGCTCAGATCGGTGCAGCTGAGGGCAGTCAGAGCCGCGGATATGTCCTCTGTATTCATGATGGGTGCCTCAGCATTTCCTCGTAGCTCTTGCCCATGACACTGGAAACCGGCTCCCCCGCTTGCACCGCGTCGGCAATGAGCCGTTCGCGATCAACGATGCCTTCCGCCTTTGCAATGACTTTTTCGGCGATCGCCTGTGGAATCACTACGACTCCGCTGCCGTCCGCAATCAAAAGATCTTCGGGCGACACGGATATACCGGCAATCGTGACCGGCGTGTTCCATTCGAGCTCGACGACTCGCCCGCGCGCCGTTATGGGGACTGCACAGCGCGCATACAATGGCAGAGAGAGTTGGCGAGTTTCATCGATGTCCCGGCAAGCACCGTCGATCACGACGCCTTCAGCGCCGCGACGAACAGCTGCGAGCGACAGAATTCCTCCCCATCCTGCTACATCGATGCAGCCGCGATGCGCCACAACGATGATCGTGCCGGGTCCGGATGCTTCCACGGCCGCGGTGCACAGGTGGCGATGGCTCGAGCGGCCGTCATCCGGACCGAGCTGGACAGTAATGACTCGCCCGACAATACGCCGCCCGACGGAAAGGGCGGTCAGGCCCAAAGCAACGCCCCCGACACCAACAGAATCAAGGGCATCAGATACCGCACCGGTATCCAACTTTGCCAACCGCTCGATCAGTCCAGTCTGACTCACAGAAATTGTGCTCCTACTCGGCGACCGCCAGGGCTTCGCACTGCACCAACATACCGCCGCCGAGCTCGTACAGCATGATGTGGCGCGCCGGCCTCGAATGCTCATCGGGAAACATTGCGAGCCATTCCCGATTGATCGCCGCACGCGCATCGTTGTTGCGAATCCAGATCGTCAGTTTGAGGATCCCATCGCGGGTCGCCCCAGCTGCCTGCAGAATCACGAGTAGATTTTCGAACATCAAACGAACCTGCTCGGCAAGGTCAGTTGGCATTTTACCCGTCATGCGATCCACGCCACGCACGCCCCCCGTCGCTACAAGCGGTCCGACGCGAGCCGCCGCAGGTATTGGCAAATCTCCGTGCCCGAGTCCCTCGACGTGAATGCTGCGACGCTCGATCATGTATCAGGTGTCCCTGGGTTACCTGGGTAGGTTGTAGATCTCGATTGTCGAGCGTCCGGCGCGAAGCTCCGCGAAGATGCGCTGCTCTGCGGTCTCCCGATCCTCCGCGGCTGTAACGACTCGTTCGACTCTTTCACGCGGCAGTACGACGACTCCGTCCGCATCGCCGAATACCAGGTCCCCCGTGCGTATCATGACGCCGCCGATGGTCACTGGCTCGCCCAGGCGCCCATCACCATGTGGGTCCTTACCCGTGCCCTGTATACAGATACAAGCGCAGAAAACAGGAAAGCCCATTTCCAACATGCGAACACTGTCGCGGACGCCCCCGGTGATGACCAATCCGGCTATGCCGCGCGTTTGCGCGGCGAGCGCCATCACTTCGCCCCAATAGCCGAATTCGCTCGAGTTGCCGACATCGGCCACCAACACATCGCCTGTGCCAGCGGCATAGATCGCACGATGAAGCCAGAGATTGTCTCCGGGCGGCGACCTCACCGGGAAGGCACGGCCGGCCACTCGAACTTGCGATGAGCAAGGCTTCAGTACGCTCGGCAGGGCTCCAGTCTTGCCGGCCGCCTCGTGCAACGCGGCGGATGAAAGTTTCGCCGCCCGTGCCAGAATCGGATCGTCAATTGCCTGTGTAGTGGATTGAGCCATCATGGTTCGTCGACTTGACAATATCGTGGTGGAAGCCGGGCGTCCGAAGTGATCGATCGCGGACCGATTAAAAGGGGCCTGCGGGCCTCGATCTTGCCCCAAAGCGAACTTTTCGCATACCCAGCCAACCCCTTGGCATGGCCACGGTGCCCCAGACAAGTACATAGTACTGGCATGACTGAGGCCGTCTACATTCTGGGTACGTCCTGCACGCTCTTTCAGAAAAGACCCGACAGGACACTCAAGGATCTCACTCGGGAAGCCTATTTGGGAGCGTTGGCGGACGCGGGTTTGGCAACCGGTGCTGACATCTCGGCCGCCTGGTTTGGCAATTGCTTTGCCTATTATTGGAAACAAGCCTGTATTCGCGGCAATGTCTGTTTCATCCCGCTCGTCCGGGAAGGCCTGTTTCCAGAGCGCGCCCCGGTGATCAATGTTGAATCCGGATGTGCTACGGCCAGCGTCGCGCTTGCGGCGGCCTACAAGGAAGTCAAGGCGGGCGATGCGGATCTGACCCTGGCGATAGGCGTTGAGAAGATGTTTGATCGTGAAAGTCCGACCGCAGTCTTCCCACTGTTCGCCGCCGGAATCGATCAACTCGATCCGCAGGAATGGCAGGCACACTACCGGCAGGTGGCGCAATCGTTAGGCTTGAAGTTTGATCCCGATCCGCACGGCAGCATCGCCATGGATACGTATGCGATCCAGGCCCTGGAACACATGCATCGCTATGGCACGACCCGAGAACAGATCGCCGCGGGGGCCGCCAAGAATCACTGCAACGGAGCGCTCAATCCCTTGGCGCAATACAGGTTTGAAATGTCGGTCGAGGCGGTTTTGGCCGACCGGCTGGTTGCGGACCCCCTGACACGATCCATGTGTGCACCCATCGGAGACGGGGCCGCGGCCGCGTTGGTGTGCTCGGAAAAGTATCTGTTCCGGCAGCCCGAGGCCATTCGGGCTCGTGCCGTTCGAATCTGTGGTTTAGCCCTGACCGGGGGCAAGTATCGCCGTCTGGACGAACCCGGTTTGACGCGAGAGGCGGCCAAGCGCGCGTATTCGATGTCCGGTGTAGTTGCCGGGGACATCGATCTCGCCGAGATCCACGACGCCACCTCATTCAGCGAGATCTATCAGAGCGAGATGCTCGGCTTTTGTGGAGCAGGAGAGGGCGGCCCATTTGTGGCTGGTGGTGCGACCGCGTTGCACGGTTCGCTGCCGATCAACACCTCCGGCGGCCTGGTCTCCAAGGGCCACCCGATCGGCGCAACCGGCCTATCGATGTGTTACGAGCTGGCGACGCAACTGCGAGGCGAGGCGGGAGCCAGGCAGGTCGAAGGCGCGAGGTTCGCCCTGCAAGAGAACGGAGGCGGAATCATAGGACTGGAAGAGGCGCTCGCCGCCGTGATCATCTATGAGGGCAACGCCTGAGTAGACCCTCCCGCGGTCCGACATCCGCCAATCCGGGTAATGGAATCATCCAATTCAGGGAAGATGGGTCCCCTCAAAGTCACTATGCTTGGGCCCTACTGAGAGGCTACTCGTAAGCTTCGGGGCTGGGGAGAAACTTTTGATCATAGATGCGCATGCGCACTTGGTGACGCCCATGTCGGTGATGGGCATTCGTTCCTTCCTCCAGGCCTCGGGCGGGCAGCACAGCATTGAATGGCTCAAGGGCAACTATCTGTCTGCCGATGACATGGCACGAGCCATCAAAACCAACCTCGACACGATGGACAAGGTTGGAACAGACATTCAGATCCTGTCCCCACGGCCCTTCACACTCATGCACTCGCATCGGAAGTTCCGCGACGTCAATACCTGGGTGAGTCTGCAGAACGACCTGATCCACCAGGTCGTCGTGCAACACCCCGAGCGGTTCCGCGGCATGGCGGGCTTGCCGCAGGTCTCCGGCGAGCCCATAGACATTGTGTTCGGCGAGATCGATCGATGCCTGGCGCTGGGCTTTGTGGGTATTCTGCTCAATCCGGACCCGAGCGAGGGAGCCGGCACATCGCCCCCGCTCGGGGATGATTATTGGACACCGCTGTGGGAGAAAATGACTCGCGAGGACATTCCGGCGCTCGTGCACAGCGCGGGTTGCTGCGGTCGTGAGACCTACGACGAACACTTCTCCTCGGAGGAGAGTCTTGCGATCACATCCATCGCGCACAGCGATGTGTTCGCTCGCTTTCCGTCGATCAAGTTGATCATCGCCCACGGGGGCGGAGCCATTCCGTACCAGATCGGACGTTGGCGCTCACACTGGTTCTACACTCAGGCCGCTCAGAAACCCCACTTGGCGTCCTACTTCAAGTCGCTGGAGGCCGCCGCCTCTTCGGGGAGTCCATTGCCGGAAGCACCCGACGATCTGGTGACGTTCGATTCAGTCCTGCGGCGCTTTTACTTTGATACCGTCGTCCACGATGAGGACAGTCTGCGTCATCTTTTCAAGAAAGTGGGAGTGGACAGATGTTTGTTTGGTACCGAGCGTCCCGGCAGCGGTGGGGCGATCGACCTGGCGACCGGGCGCCCGATGGACGACTTAAAATTCAAGATTGATCGGATCGAATCGCTTACGGCGCGCGACCGCGAGGCAATCTACTACGGCAATGCCGCGAAATTGTTGCCGCGAATGTTCCCGCGTCATAACAGGACGGAACGATGATCGACCAGCAAGACGGCCCGAAATCGGCAAGCAGGATCGTTCTGGGACTGGGGACGTCGCATAGCCCGCTTCTCGCATTCGACGCCCCGACCTGGGCTTCCCGCGCCAAGGACGATTTGAAGAACGAGAGTCTCAATCTGTCGGACGGACGATTGATCAGCTATGGGCAGCTCAAGGCGGAGCGGGGCGAAAACTACACGACGCAGGCCACACTCCAACAGTTTGAAGAACAGATTGCCCTTTCCCAGGCGGCGCTGGACAAATTGGCGGACGAGCTGGAGCGAGCTGCACCCGACATCGCGATCATCATCGGTGACGATCACGGCGAGCTCTTCAGCGCCTCGAACGTGCCCGGTTTCGCGATCTTTTATGGCGACGACATCCTCATGCATCCGTGGAAGAACACGTGGAAGGACCCTCCTGAGTGGTTTGACCAGGCCATGCGGGCCTATGCCATGGACGCTCCGCATCGCTTTCAGGGCGCGTCGGCATTCGCACGTCGGCTGATAGTCGAGTTGATGAACCGCAATGTCGACGTGGCGAGCATCTCAAAAGTGGATGATCCGCACGTCGCCGGACTCGGTCATGCGTTTGGTTTTGTCATACGCCGTTTGTTTCGCGGCCGACCCATTCCGGTCGTGCCGGTTCTACTCAACACCTACTTCGAGCCAAACAATGTACGGCCGGCGCGTTGCTACGATTTGGGCAGGGCGCTCAGCGAGTCGATCAAGAGCATTCCGGGCGGCTCGAAGGTCGCAGTGATCAGCTCGGGCGGACTCAGCCACTTCGTCACCGACGAAGTGCTGGACAGACGGGTACTCGCTGGTCTTCGCGATCGAGATGCGACAACGTTGCGGACGTTGCCCGTAGAGGCTCTAAAGTCGGGATCTTCCGAGATCCTCTGCTGGGTCATGGCGGCAGGGGCGCTCGAAGAGCTCGAAATGAGCTGGAGCGAATATACACCTGTATTCCGGACTCCGGCCGGCAGCGGTATTGGTCTGGCGTTTGCCGCCTGGCACCCGGCCGCACCAGGCTCGGTTTGATAGTTACGTTGGAGCCGCATAGAGATGTCTAGTGTATTCGTGACCACCCGCGAGGGCAGTGAGATTGAGGTTGACGCGACGCCTGGCGTGTCGGTCATGGAGGCATTGCGCAACGCAGGGGTGGATGAGCTACTTGCAATCTGCGGGGGCGCCTGCTCGTGCGCCACGTGCCACGTCTATGTGAGTAATGAGTTCCTCGAGAAGATGCCCGCCCGCTCGGCGGACGAGACCGAGCTCCTTTCGACCTCCGAACATACGCGTGCAAATTCGCGCCTGAGCTGTCAGATAACGATGCAGCCGGAGCTCGACAGAATGCGTGTTACGGTTGCTCCGGAGAATTAGCACCTCGCCCGCGAGAATTCCCGCTCGCAAGCAAGGTCGAACGGCGCATGGTAACAACCTCCTCCTCCGGCAAATTAGTTGTAGTGGGCGCGGGTCAGGCCGGCGCCGCGGCCGCGGTAATGCTCCGGCAGTCCGGGTACGGAGGGTCCATCACGCTGTTGGGTGATGAGCTACATCTGCCTTACCGCCGCCCGCCGCTGTCCAAGGCGTACCTTCGAGGCTCCGCGAATTTCGAGTCGTTGCGACTTTGGCCGGACAGCCACTACAAACGTCTGCAAATCGCTCTGTACCTCGGAACCCTTGTTGAAGGTATCGATCGGGGCGCGAAGCATGTGATCACAAGTGAAGGAAACTTCGATTACGACACCCTGATTTTAGCGACGGGGTCGCGCGCTCGCAAACTTTCCATTGCGGACGTCTCGCTCCGCGGTGTACTCGAGCTGCGCAGCCTCGACGACGCCAATGCTTTGCACGCATTAATGCGACCAAATATACGCCTGGTCCTCATTGGTGGAGGCTACGTCGGGCTCGAATCAGCGGCGACAGCACGCTCGCTCGGGGCCGAGGTGGTGTTGCTCGAGCGCGAAGGCAGGCTACTCGCTCGCGTCGCCAGCGAGCCCTTGGCGCATTTCTTCGAGGAATTCCATCGAGATCGTGGAGTTCATATTGTATGCGCAGCTGAGGTTCAGGAGCTCCGAGGTACCGCGGATGGTCAGGTGAACGGCGTGGTGTTGAGGGACGGCCGGTGTTTTGCGGCCGATGTCGTGGTTGTCGGCGTTGGAGCGATGGCGTGCGATTCTCTGGCCATCGGAGCGGGATTGGCGTGTCAAAACGGTATTGTTGTTGATGAGCGGGCGCAGACGAGCGATCCATCGATCTTCGCTATAGGCGATGCAACGAGCCGACCCCTGACCGCCTGCGGCGGACGGATGTTTCGGCTCGAAAGCGTGCCGAATGCTTTGGAACAAGCCCGGCAGGCGGCGAACGCAATACTGGGATTGGCGCCGCCAATCCCGGAAGTGCCGTGGTTCTGGTCTGATCAATACGACTCGAAATTGCAGATTGCGGGAGTTCCCTTTGACCGTGATGCGCTGGTGATTCGCGGTTCGACCCAAGCCGGGAAGTTTTCAATCTTTCACCTCAGCGCGCGGCGTTTGGTTTGTGTGGAAGCGGTCAATTCATCATCCGATTTCGCCTGGGGTAAGAAGCTGATCGGCGCCGGCCGTGAAGTGTCCGCTTCCCTGTTGGCTGATACTGAAGTCGATATAAAAAGCCTTGCGGTCTGAATTGTTCGGAAAGTGCAATGTGAAGGCAGCGTAGAAGCTGCGAGGACGGTCATGCATCTCAACTCGTCTGTATCCGCAGTCGTCACCGGTGGCGCTTCCGGCCTTGGAGAAGCGACCGTCCGCGCACTCGCTGCCAGGTCGGTGCGGGTGGCCGTGTTCGATGTGAATTCCAAGCTGGGTGAAGCTGTCGCCCGGGACGTGAATGGAATTTTCTGCAGAGTTGACGTGACCTCAGATGAAAGTGTCGATAACGGATTCGAGCGTTCTCGGGCGGCCATCGGACAGGAGCGAATTCTCGTTACTTGCGCCGGTATCGGCGATGCGGCGAAGACTGCGCGTCGGGACAGAGAAACGCGGCAGATCAGTCATTTTCCATTGGCGCTCTTTGACCGCGTGATCCAGGTCAACCTGGTCGGCACCTTTCGCTGCATTGCGAAGTCGGCTGCCGGCATGTTGACACTTCCTCCACAGG
>JAXDQF010000305.1:0-17246 GCA_034668025.1 Gammaproteobacteria bacterium
GTGATACCAGCTCCGCTGGAAGTATTGACCGATCCAATCGAATTCGAGACCGTGCGCGCGGCGCTGCAGGCCGCGGGGTTTGTCCCCACCAGCGCGGAAGTGACCCAGCGCGCTTCGATTACGGTCCCGCTCACGGGGGAGGCGGCGATAGCAATGCTGCATTTGATCGAAGCCCTCGAAGACCTTAAAGACGTAGAGAACGTTTACACAAATGTCGAGATACCGGACGAGGTCGTGGCGCGCTCTTGATGTGAGCGCATTACCCGGGAGTACCCTCAGCGCGGGCGCCTCCGTCCCGCGTACCGCCAGTGCCAAGCCCCGTCCCGTGCCGGCAGTGAACGTGCGAATCCTCGGGCTGGATCCGGGTTCCCGCCGGACCGGTTTTGGCGTCATCGAATGCCGCGGTTCCGACTACAAGCACGTCGCCCACGGCTGCATTGCTGTCGCGGGTCTGGAGCTCGCGGAGCGATTGCGGCGGATATTCGAAGCGCTGTCGGCACTGATTACGGAACATGGTCCGGGGGAGATTGCGGTCGAACGCGTATTCGTCAACCGCAATGTGGATAGCGCATTGAAGCTGGGTCAGGCGCGAGGGGCGGCGCTATGTGCCATCCCTGAGGGAGTGCCCGTGTTCGAATACGCACCACGCGCGATCAAGCTCGCTCTCGTGGGGTCCGGCGCGGCGGAGAAGGTGCAAGTGGCTCATATGATCAAAACTCTGCTGCAGTTGAACGAGAAGATTTCACCGGACGCATCGGACGCCTTGGCGATCGCCGTGTGCCACGCCCACACCCGCAGACTGCACCAACTGGCTTCCGCGCAATGATCGGATCCATACGAGGTCGCATCGCCGCCAAAACACCCCCCCAACTCATGGTCGATGTCGGCGGAGTCGGGTACGAGATAGAGGCACCGATGTCCACGTTCTTCCTCCTGCCGTCCGTCGGAGAGGAAGTGCGCCTGTTGACGCATCTCGTGGTGCGCGAGGACGCGCACATCCTGTACGGCTTTGGCACGCATGACGAGCGCCGGCTGTTTCGGAGTCTGATCAAGGTATCGGGCGTGGGTCCGAAGATCGCGTTGGCCTTGTTGTCTGGGATCAATGTCGAGGCGTTCGCGCTGTGCGTGCAGAATCAGGACATCGCAGCCTTGACCCGTGTGCCGGGAATAGGGCGAAAGACTGCCGAGCGTCTCGTGGTAGAGATGCGCGACAGACTCGGATCCCCGACGGATGCGGCGACGAGCGCGACTGCCAGCCCACCCGGCGTGAACCCGGAGGCCGAGGCTTTCGGCGCACTCGTGGCCCTCGGGTACAAGCCGGCCGAGGCAACCCGCTTGCTCAAGGCCGCGGGTCCCGGTACACACTCCACCGAAGAGTTGATCCGACGCGCCCTTCAGGGCGCGATCTGAGGAATTGTCGCAAGTGGAACAAGTCGAAGCAGACCGGGTAATCAGCGGATCGGCCCTCAAGGAGGAGGAGGCCGTCGAGCGGGCGATCCGGCCGCGCCGCCTCGATGAGTATGTCGGTCAGCCGCAGGTCAAGACTCAACTCGAAATCTTCATCACCGCCGCGCGGCAACGCGGCGAAGCACTCGATCACGTGTTGATCTTTGGGCCACCGGGACTGGGCAAAACGACGCTGGCCAACATCATCGCCGCCGAGCTGGGTGTCAATCTTCGCCAGACATCCGGTCCGGTGCTGGAACGGCCAGGAGACCTGGCGGCGCTGTTGACCAATCTGCAGGCACGCGACGTCCTGTTCGTGGACGAGATTCACCGACTGTCGCCCGTCGTAGAGGAAGTGCTCTATCCGGCGATGGAGGACTACCAGCTCGATATCATGATTGGTGAGGGACCTGCTGCCCGCTCCATCAAGCTGAACCTCCCGCCCTTCACCCTGGTAGGCGCAACAACCCGAGCCGGTCTCCTGACGTCACCCCTGCGGGATCGCTTCGGCATCGTGCAGCGACTGGAGTTCTATTGCGTCGAAGATCTCGAGCGGATCGTCACTCGCTCGGCTTCTATCCTGGGCGCGCCTATCGATCCGACCGGCGCACGACGCATCGCGCAGCGCTCCCGTGGTACGCCGCGTATTGCCAACCGGCTGTTGCGGAGAGTTCGCGACTACGCGCAGGTCAAGAGCGATGGCAGCATCAACGAGAGAATCGCGGAGGCTGCGCTGAACATGCTGCAGGTGGATCCGCTGGGATTCGACACTCTCGACCGCAAGTTTCTCATGACCATCATCGAGCGTTTTGACGGCGGCCCTGTCGGCATCGACAGCGTTGCGGCCGCAATCGGCGAGGAGCGCGGCACCCTCGAGGATGTCGTCGAGCCGTTTTTGATCCAACAGGGGTTCGTAGTGCGGACGGCGCGGGGCCGCCTCGTGACGCGTGCCTCTTATCTGCACTTCGGTCTGAAGGCACCAGAACGGATCGCCGCCAATCTGCAGCTTTTTGAGGACGGTGGGTGAACCCGTTCAGGTGGGCGTCACGCGTCTATTGGGAAGATACGGATGGTGGTGGCATCGTCTACTATGGGAATTACCTGCGCTTCCTGGAAAGGGCGCGTACAGAATGGCTGCGGTCGCTCGGCTTCTCGCAGCTCGAGTTGGCGAAGGAGCCGGGGGTTCTGTTTGCAGTGGTGAGTCTGAACATCGAGTACCGACGCCCGGCAAGACTCGACGATGAGCTGGTGATTACCTGCGAGCCGGCCATCGAAGGCGCGGCCACTATCCGCTTCGTGCAGCAAATCTATCGCGGCGTGGACGGGGTGCCGACCAAGGACGGTGCCAAGAATGATCTGATAGTGGAGGCGAGCGTGCGCGTCGCATGTATTGACGCGCGGACCCTGCGGCCGAAACGGCTGCCGGACTTTCTGGCGAGCGCGGCCCCGATGTCGGGCAGCACGAACATTGAGGAGCCCCCCTGAATGGGTGATCAGCTGTCCATTATTCGTCTCATTGTCGAGGCCAGTATCCCGGTCCAGATTGTCATCGGGATCCTGATGCTCGCTTCGCTGACATCCTGGGCCATCATCTTCCGCAAACGCCTGGTCATCGGGCGGGCGCGCCGCGGCGCCGACCAATTCGAAAACAGCTTCTGGTCGGGCGGTGATCTCGCGCAGTTGTATCGCGCGATCGAGCAGCGGGGCGGCACGACTGGCATGGCCAGCATATTCGAGTTCGGCTTTCGGGAGTTTGCGCGGTTGCGGCAACAGGGGACGGTGGCCGCGGATCAGTTGTTGGAAGGTGCGCGGCGGGCGATGCGGGTGGCGCAGCTGAAGGAGATCGACCGCCTGGAGGCCAGTCTCGCAACACTCGCGACTGTCGGCTCGACCAGCCCCTATGTCGGTCTGTTCGGGACCGTCTGGGGCATCATGAGCGCGTTCTCCTCACTGGGTAATGTCCAGCAGGCAACCCTGGCGATGGTGGCTCCAGGCATTTCCGAAGCACTGATTACAACGGCCATCGGCCTGTTTGCCGCCATACCGGCCGTGGTTGCCTACAACCGGTTCGCCGACCAGGTCGGTCGGTTGGAAATCCGGTACGACGCCTTTACGGAGGAGTTTTCAACCATCCTCCAGCGTCATGCAACACGCGGGCATGGGGCGCCAGCCGCGGTGTCAGCAGCAACGCCAACGACCGCAGCTTAGGAGCGTCAAGCAATGGCAAGCGTCTCGCGCGGCCGGCGTCTCATGGGCGAGATCAACGTCGTTCCCTACATCGATGTGATGCTGGTGCTGCTCATCATTTTCATGATCACGGCGCCGTTGCTGACGCAGGGGATCAAGGTGGATCTGCCCAAGGCGGGAGCGGAACCTCTGGACCCCGAAATGCTCAAAAACACCATTCCGCTCGTGCTCTCGGTGGACCGGACGGGTGCGCTGTATATGAATATCGGGGGTGGCAATCCGCAGACCGCCCTGGGCGCCGACATAGTGGCCGCCCGGGCCGAGGCCGCGCTGCGGCGCAACCCGGATTTGCCGGTGCTGGTGAAGGCTGACAACCGGGTCGAATACGGTAGCGTGGTTCGAGCGATGGTTATTCTGCAAAAGGCGGGGGCGAAGAAGGTCGGTTTCATCACCGATCCCCTTCCTGATGCCACGCGTCGCGGCCACTGACAGGCTCAAACGGGTCCATGGCCGAGCGCACCAGTGACCGTTGGGTCTCCATTGTCTTATCCGTGCTTCTGCACGGCACGTTGGTTGCGGCCCTGGTGTATGGATTCCTGACGTACCACAAGTCGCAACCGCCGACACCGACGCTCGCGATTGAGGGAACTGTTGTTGACTCCCGGACGGTGAATGCAGCGGCTTTGAAGACGCCACCTGCGCCACAGCCGCCGGCGCCCGAGCCCACGCCGACACCGGCACCGCCGGCTCCTGAGCCGGTCGAGCCTACCGGTCCGCCGGAGCCCACTCCGGAGGAGTTGGCGCAGCGCGAGCAGGCGGTGAAGGAGCAAGCCGAAAAGGAGCAGGCTCAGAAAGATCAGGCCGTGAAGGAACAGGCTGAGCGGGAGCAGGCGGAAAAGGACCAGGCTGAAGCCCAGGACAAGCAACGCCGGCTCGACGAGCAGAAACAGCAGGAGCAGCGCCAGGCCGAGGAGAAGCGCAAACAGCGCGAGGCGCAGGAAAAGGCGGATGCGGACCGCAAGGCCGCGGAGGCGAAGCGGCTCGCCGATCAGAAGCGCGCCGAGGCGGTGCAACGGGCGGCGGACGACAAGGCCCGTGCGGAGAGTGAGGCGGAGTTGCGGAACAGTCTGGCGGCCGAGGAGCATGCCAACCAGTTGCGCTCGAGCGGCGCGCTGGCGAGCTGGACTTCGCAGATCAGCGCCCGGATTCATCGCGCCTGGCTGCAGCCGCCTTCGGCCACGTCGGGACTGCTTTGCGTGTTGCTGGTAACCCAGGCCCCCGGAGGTGCCGTGTTGAATGCCAAACTCGAATCGTGCAACGGTGACCAGGCTGTGCGCGAGTCGCTGGTGGCCGCCGCGTACCGGGCCTCTCCGCTGCCAGCTCCCCCCGACCCCTCGCTGTTCGAGCGCGAGGTCGAAGTCACGTTCAGGCTCGATTGATGTCAAACTTCTATACTACGTTATGAGATCAAACAAACCAGCTGCATACATTGTCGGTGCCGTGCTCGCACTCGGGGCCATTCTCCCGGCGTGGGCCCAACTGCGCGTCGAAGTCACTTCCGGCATCACGGACCCGATTCCGATCGCCATCGTGCCGTTCGCGCGTGCCATTCCCGCCGATGGCGGGTTGGATGTCGCTCAAGTTGTGCAACATGACCTCGAAGGCAGTGGCCGGTTTCGCGCACTGCAGCGCAACCAGATGCCGGCGACACCCACGCAACCGACGGCAGTCGTTTTGAATGACTGGAAGAACGCCGGCGAGGACTACATTGTCGTCGGCCGTGTCGTGACGCTGGACGGCGGCAACCTCGCGGTCGATTTCGATCTTCTCAACACCCTGACCGGGCAGCGAGTGGCGGGCCAGCGGTTTGTCGGCACTCCCGGCGCGCTTCGGAACGCCGCGCACCGGGTCAGCGATGTCGTGTACGAGAAGATTTTGGGGATTCGCGGGGCGTTTGCGACGCGGATTGCGTATGTGTCGGTGGAGGGGCAGCCGCCCACACAGAAGTTTCAGCTGATTGTCGCTGATGCCGACGGTGAGAATCAGCGGCTGGTGCTCGAGTCGCGCTATCCCCTCATGTCACCTTCGTGGTCGCCCGACGGGCAGTGGCTGGCCTATGTGTCGTTCGAGAATAAAAAGTCCGCCATCTATGTGCAGTTCGTGCGGACTGGCGAACGGCGCCAGGTTTCGGCGCGGGCCGGAATCAACGGCGCTCCTGTGTATTCGCCGGACGGCAAGAAGCTCGCGCTGACATTGGGTGGCAGTGGCGGTAATCCAGACATCTACGTGCTGGAGCTGCAGACACAAAACCTCACGCGCATTACGGACGACCCGGCGATCGATACGGAGGCGGCCTGGGCTCCGGATGGCAAGTTCATTTACTTCACGTCGGATCGCGCGGGCGGCCCGCAGATCTACAAGATCGGCGTGAATCCGGGCGACCGCCCGAAACGCATCACCTTCAGCGGCAATTACAACGCGCGGCCCCGATTGTCCGCGGACGGCAATCAGCTTGCGATGGTGACGCTGGACAGTGGCAACTACCGGGTTGCCGTTCAGGATCTGTCGAGCGGTACGGTCCGAGTGTTGTCCAAAGGTCACCTGGACGAGTCGCCGAGCTTTGCGCCCAACGGCAGTACAATCATTTACTCCGAGCGCGAGGCCAACCGCGGAATACTGGCCACCGTCTCCGTGGATGGCCTCACCGGATTGCGATTGAAGTCTGAGCAGGGCGAAGTCCGGGAACCCTCCTGGGGACCGTTCGCTCAATAGTCTGTTGCCGAATTAGCCGTATTAGCGGCAGAAGGGTGGAGAAGGTATGCGAAAAATACTGATGGTTCTGATGCTGGCCGTTGCGTTGACCAGTGCCGGCGGGTGTGCGAGCAAGAAGCCCAAGCCCGGGGCCTCTCAATCCACCGAGGTCGGCAACAACACTGCCGACGCCGCGGGTGCGGGCTCGGATGCTGCCAACGCGGGCAATGTCGGCTCCGATGAGGACGCCGCCGGGCCGCAGGGTGGGCTGCTTGCCAAGCGCATCGTCTACTTCGATTTCGACAGCAGCGACATCAAAGGTGAAGGCAATGATGTCGTGGCCGCTCACTCGAAGTATCTCGCCAGTCACGCCAGTACTCGTGTTCGCCTGGAAGGCAACACGGATGATCGCGGCTCACGCGAATACAACATTGGCCTGGGTGAGCGCCGGGCCCAGGCAGTCCGCCGAGCCCTGCTGCTGCAGGGTGCTACCGAGGCGCAGATTGCCACGGTGAGCTACGGCGCTGAACGCCCTGCGGTGGTGGGTAACGACGAGGCTGCGTGGTCGAAGAATCGACGCGTTGAGATCGTGTACCTGGCACCGGGCGGGCAGCCGGCTCCCGTTCAGCCACAGAGGTAGGACGTCCATGACCAAGCTACTGCCCGTCGCTGTTGCGGTCTCTGCGGTTCTCGCCGGGTGCGCCTCAACTCCACCTGAAGAAGATCCGGTTCAGATCAAGCTGAAAGATCTCGACACTCGCGTCGAGCGCATCGAACGCGTCGTGTCGAACCAGAGTCTGGTGCAGTTGGCGCAGAACCTCGATTCGGTGCAAGCCGAGACTCGCCGGCTGCGCGGACGCATCGATGAGCTGGAGAACAGCAACGAGGCGATGAAGAAGCAGTTGGCTGGGCGGGTGAGCCTGATTGGCGGTGGGGCTTCTGCCGCTAACCCAGGGGCTGGTGCGGGTGCAGCCAGTGGTGGCGGCGCTGGCGCTCCTGGCGGCGGCGCAAATGGTGCCGGTGGTGCGTACGGCGCGGCTGGATCTAACGGTACTGGCGCCGCAGGCGGCGCGGCCAGTTCTGCGGGCGGCGGCGGAGCTGCGGGCGCATACGGCTCTGCTGGGGCAGCAGGGGCGATCGGTGGCGCGACAGGTGCCGGTGCTGCAGCAGCGGCCGCTCCCGGTCCGGGGACTACTGATGCGCCTCCAGGCGCTGCAGGATCTTCCGTAGAGCAGGCTGTGTACGCGCAAGCTTTCTCAGCGCTGAAGGCCGGCAGCTATTCAGTGGCGATCACGGGCTTTAAGGATTTTCTCTCGACGTACCCCACAAGCAGTCTGGCTGCAAATGCGCAGTACTGGCTGGGCGAGGCGTCGTACGTAACCCGCTCCTTCGATGACGCCGGCGCGGCGTTTCGCACGGTACTGCAGAAGTACCCGCAGTCGAGCAAGGTGCCCGATGCCATGCTCAAACTCGGTCTTACCCAGTTCGAGCAGAAGCGGTACGCCGATTCCCGCAAGACACTCGAAGATGTCACCCAGAAATATCCGGACAGCGACGCTGCGCGCCTGGCGACGGAGCGCTTGAAACGGATTCCGGCGAACGCACCTAAGGGCTGACAGCAGGTCTGCGTGGTGTATGATGCGCGCCCCGTGCGGGCGGCGCGCGTTTCGCGCTTCGCCACATCGTGACGGGTCGGTAGCTCAGTTGGTAGAGCAGTACCCTTTTAAGGTATTGGTCCTGGGTTCGAGCCCCAGCCGACCCACCAATCAATCGTGTCACCCAGCCGGGGGTCGC
This sequence comes from Gammaproteobacteria bacterium, assembly GCA_034668025.1. Classification (GTDB taxonomy): domain Bacteria; phylum Pseudomonadota; class Gammaproteobacteria; order Steroidobacterales; family Steroidobacteraceae; genus 13-2-20CM-66-19. The sequence continues at coordinate 8,179 of JAXDQF010000305.1, forward strand.
CCCTGCGAGGTGTCTGTCAATCTGCCACCCGGCTGATGCGTTCATACAACGCCGGGGGGCCTCCCGCGCCTTGAGTTCACCGGGCCACGCCGCCACTGTGTCTACCGTGGAGAACGGCTTTAATTTAACGGTTCGAAGCTTGGCACGAGGTGTGCAAGTTGCACTGCGCGATCGCGTGATGTCGCCAACCCACGACATAGGTCTGTCGTATTTGCGCCACGTCGACGCGAGGGCACGCAACGGCCACATTTTCGGAACATATCAGGGGAAGATGTCATGAAAGGTCTCGATTCCATTGTTCGCTTGATGCTTCTGGCACAGGGGACGGGTCTACGCTGGCTCCGCGAGGAGCTCGACGCCGCAAATGTGAGAATCCGGCTCACGGATGGGTGTCTGGACGAGCTCGTACGCAATGCGGATGAGGCGGTGAGACGTTCCGGCACCAACCAGGAGCAGTCTTATGTTGAGCGGTTTCGCAAGGAACTCGCTGCGCGCGCGAGCTTCATCCAACGCTGGACCGGCTCGGATGAAAAGATGACGCAGCAGGACGAAGAAACTCTGCAGGCGCTTGTAAGAATTGCGCGCAAATACGCGCTGCCGCGTCGCTGGAAATTGTCAGATCCGGTCGTCGTTGAATATCGCCGCACACGGCCGTCGTACTGGCAGTGGACGGACGACATCGATTCCGACGCAGTACCGCAGGCGTAAGTTAACAGTTGACGAGTGGGGCGGGGCAGGTTGCCTCGCCCCCCGACTAAAGTGCATCCCGCAGATTCACGCCGGATCAGCAGGCTCCAATCCCACATCCGCTGTCCGTGCCAGATGTCGATCATGCTCGGTGTTGAATGATCGGCAGGCGAGCAGATAGACGATGCCCGCCACGGGCAATCCCACCAACATCGCGACGTCGGCACCGCCCAGCGCCCGCGCAACCGCTCCCTTGTACAAACCCGTGCTGAAAAACGGGATCATGACCACGAAGCCAACGAAGTAGGCGAGCAGGCCGCGCCAATTCCATTTTCCATACATGCCGCGGGGATTGAAGATCTCGCGGATCGAATAGTGCCCTTTGCGCACCATGTAGAAATCCACCAGATTGATCGCCGTCCAGGGCGTGAACAGGTAAAGCAGTATGGCCAGCAAATCGCCAAACTGGGTTACGAAGTTGCCTGAGGCATTGAGCCCCAGCGCTGTTGACACGACTCCCGCCACCACCAGGCTTGCAACACGCTTGCCCACGGTACATTCCAGTGGTTTGCAAGTGTCTGCAACACTCAACAACGTCAACGAGGCGCCGTAGAAGTTCAGCGCCGAAATGGTGATGAGCCCGAGGAGCGCACCAACCAGGAGAACCAGCCCGAGGCCGGGGATAATCGTATCGGCCGCCCGTTGCATCGCTGCCGCAACGTCCAACGTAGGTGCCGCCGCCGCGGCAACTGTGCCCACGAGCATCATCCACGTACCGCCAATGAAGGCGCCGAGATACGTCCACCAAAATGAAGCCCGGACACCGACGTCCTTGGGGAGGTAGCGCGAATAGTCGGATACGTAGATGGACCACGAGAGCTGGTAAGACGCCGCCGCGAACAGCTCAGTTAGAAACGGCACCATCTTGAAGCCAGCGGGATCCCATTGTTCCGGGGGCAGCTTCAGCAGGAATGCGCCGCCGATGGAAAACACGGTGAGAATCGCGATCATCAAGTACGCGAACACGCGCTGTGCCATATGGATCGTGTCGTAACCGACGATGGCGAGGCACATGGCGATCAGCGCGAATCCGACGATCACCGTCGGCGACGTCGCGGAGATCGAGCCCGAGAGCTGATGAAGCGTCTGTGCCGCGAGTACCTGGTTGAAGGCATTGAACCCTATGAACGCCACCAAGGCGACGGCCCACACCAGCAATGCGCCCGTGTAGCCGAATTGGGGCCGCGACTGAATCATCTGGGGTAGCCCGAGCTGCGGGCCCTGCGTCGAGTGGAACGCCATGAAGAACGTTCCCAGCGCGCACCCGGCGATGACGGCGATGGCCGTCCAAAGCAGGTTGCCCCCCAGCGTGATCCCCAGAATGCCGACTGCCAGCGTCGCCAGATGAGCATCGCCCGAGAACCAGACCGGCCACAGGTGCCAGACTTTCCCGTGTCGCTCTGCGAGCGGCACGTAATCGATCGAACGCTTTTCGATGAGCGTGCCGCCGGCCATTGCTTACCCCGTGCCCCGTGGCTTTTTTTGTTATATTATGACGACAACATTATAAAAGCGAATCCGGGTACCAAGGGAAATGAGACAGGTCAAAACACTGGGTCTGCTGGGCACCGGAGTGATCGGCGGGGGCTGGGCGGCCCGTGCCTTGCACTACGGCATCGATGTCATTGCTGCTGACGTCAAACCGGAAATGGAAGCGTGGATCCGCGGCGCCGTACAAAACGCCGAGGGTGCCTTGTCGCGGCTCACCTTCGCACCGCTGCCGCCGAAAGGAAAGCTGTCCTTCACGACGGATCTGCTGGCGATGGCACGGCAGGCGGATTTCATTCAGGAAAATATTCCTGAGCAGCTCGAACTGAAGCAGCGTGTACTGGCGGACGTCAGCCGTGTCGCGCCCGCGGACGTGATCATTGCTTCCAGCACCTCGGGGCTCATGCCTACGGATTTGCAGAAGTCGATGGTTGCGCCAGAGCGATTCCTCGTTGCCCATCCGTTCAACCCGGTCTATCTGCTGCCGCTGGTCGAGCTCGTGGGTGGCTCAAAGACCAGTCAGGACAGCATTGAGGCAGCCCGCAAGTTCTTCACGTACATCGGCATGCATGCCCTGCATGTACGGAAGGAGATTCCCGGTCACCTCACAGACCGCCTGCAAGAGGCGATCTGGCGCGAAATTCTGCACTTGGTAAACGACGGGATTGCCACTACAGGCGAGCTCGACGAGTCCATCATCTACGGCCCCGGACTGCGTTGGGCTGGCATGGGCACCAATCTGATTTATCACCTCGCTGGCGGCGAGCCCGGCATGCGTCACATGTTGCGTCAGTTCGGCCCGTGCCTGAAGTGGCCGTGGACGAAGCTCGAGGCCCCGGAGCTGACGGAAGGTCTCATCGACAAAATGGTCGATGGAACCCAGGCCCAGGCCGACGGCAGGTCGATCCGCGAATTGGAACGGCTTCGTGATGATTATCTCGTCGACATCCAACAGGTGCTTCGAAAGTACAACCTCGGTGCCGGGGCGACCCTGCGCGCGGTTGAGGAGCGGCTCTACAATGCGGCCGCAGCCACCGCCGGCTCTAAGAATGAAGCTCCACTTCGACTCGTCGAAACCCAGGTTCGTCCGGAGTGGGTGGACTACAACGGCCACATGACCGACTCGCGCTATCTCCAGGTGTTCGGTGATGCAACGGATGCATTGTTTCGCCGTGTGGGCATCGACGACTCTTATCGAAAGAGCGGCCGAGCCATGTATACGGTCGAGACTCACGTCAGTCACCTCAACGAAGCCAAAGCGTTGGAAGGGCTGTATGTGACCACTCAACTGCTGAGCGTCGACGACAAACGCGTCCATTTGTTTAATGTGCTGCGCCGGACACGCGACGACGCGATGGTCGCAACTGGCGAGCAGATCTACCTGCACGTCAACACGGAGGCCGGGAAGGCCTCGCCGATGGACTCTCAGGTTCGCGTGAAGTTGGACGCAATCCGCGCCACGCATGCGGAACTTCCGACGCCTGAACAGAAGGGCCGCCACGTAGGGATGGCGAGAAGCTAACGGGACGATGCCATGCCGAAGATCGTCGATCATGACGAGCGCCGTGATCAGATAGCACTGGTTGCATGCCGTGTCGTTGCGGAGAATGGCTTTGACCAGGCCACCATCGTCCGTATTGCGCGCGAAGCAGGGTATACGACAGGGATGGTGGCTCACTACTTCGATACCAAGCAGGACATCATCATCGCGGCGCTGCGACTGATCCTGCGAAGGATCGAAGAGCGTCTAACGAAGCCATCGGGTGATGCGCAGACGGACCTGCTCACTGTCCTGTCCGAAGCATTGCCCATCGATGAACAACGTTACATCGAATGCGCTTTCTGGACGGCGTTCTGGGGCCAGGTGTCGGCTGACAAGCGACTAAAACGCATCAACGCATGGGTCCACCGCGAATACATGCGCTTATTCGAGCGATGCCTTTCGGAAGGCTGGCCTCTGTGGTCCCAGTTGAGTCCCGCAACGCGGGAGCAAGTGCTCAGATCCGTGGTGACGTTCATTAACGGTGTGACCGCGAGTGCCGTGGCCAGCCAAAGCGACTGGCCTGCCGCCAAACAGACTGAGCAGCTGCGTCTGCAGTTGCAGCTGTTGCATACATGGGCCCAGGACACTATCGCAGCTCCCTCTAAAAAGGTGTCCTCATGGACTTCGCGCTGACTGAAGAACAACAGCTCATAGTCAAAACCACCCGTGAGTTCGTTGAGAACGAGCTGTATCCGCATGAGCAGCAGGTGGAGGCTAGTGGGGAGCTGGACGAGTCGTTGCGCAAGACTTTGCGTGCGAAGGCGATTGAGGCGGGGTTGTTTGCTGCGAACATGCCAGCCGAGGTCGGTGGTGCCGGCTTGGATACGGTCAGCTGGATTCTGTACGAGAAGGAGCTCGGCAGGGCCAACTATGCGCTGCACTGGAGCTGCGTGGCGCGACCATCCAACATACTGTTGGCGTGTGAGGGCGAGCAGCGCGAGCGCTACCTGTTGCCAACGGTGCGCGGCGAACGAACCGAATGTCTTGCGATGACCGAACCGCAGGCCGGTTCGGACGTCCGCGGCATGAAGGCAACTGCGGTTCGACAGGGCGACGACTTCGTCATCAACGGCACCAAGCACTTCATCAGCCACGCCGACGAGTCTGATTTCGTCATTCTTTTTGTTGCCACGGGCGAGGAAGAGTCACCACGGGGCAAGCGCAAGCTGATCACGGCATTTCTCGTGGACATGGGGACGCCCGGGTTTGTAGTGCGCAAGGGATACAAGAACGTCTCCCATCGCGGCTACACCAACAGCATCCTGGAGTTCAACGACTGCCGGGTCCCGAAGTCGGCGGTGTTGGGCGAGGTTCACAAGGGTTTCGAAGTTGCGAACACCTGGCTCGGTGCGACGCGGCTGCAAGTGGCGTCGAACTGCCTGGGGCGCGCAGAACGTGCGTTGGAGCTGGCTACGCAATGGGCCGTTGACCGGGTGCAGTTCGGGCAGCAGATCGGCAAATTCCAGGGTGTCGGTTTCAAGCTGGCCGATATGGCTGTGGAGCTGCGGGCTGCTGAGCTGTTGACGCTGAATGCGGCGTGGAAGATGGATCAGGGGACGGCGACGGACATGGATATGGCCATCGCCAAACTCAAGGCAACCGAGATGCTGGCAATGGTTGCCGACGAGGCGCTGCAAATCCACGGTGGCATGGGGCTGATGTCAGATCTGCCGCTGGAGCGCATCTGGCGCGATGCGCGCATCGAAAGGATTTGGGAAGGAACCAGCGAGGTGCAGCGGCACATTATCTCGCGGGCGCTGCTGCGGCCGTTGGGGGGCTAAGGGCCGTTCGGCGGCCGGCGGCGCGGTGGCCACATTCGCGCGGCAACGGTTTGCGCACCGGCCGCGCGGTTCACCGCCCCAGGCGCGTGTGCCGCATTGGAGCAGGCACACGCGCACGGGTACGTTAGATCGCGTGCACCCGCTGCAGCTTGTCGATCTCCCGCTGTACCGCCGGCAGTCCGCCATTGGTGTAGAGCACCGACAGGCGTTCCGGGCTCAAATACGCCAACACCACGTTGCGGAACTTGTTGTTGTACGTTGTCACATTGGCGGGATCGAACCCATATTTCGGAGCGAGGCTCGCCAGCAGCACCTGCGACTCCGTCACCGCCGCAATCGAATTGCTGAAATCCGCATCCGACAGATTGTGGTAACTTAATGCAACGCGTATGTCGGTATCGTGATGCTTGTGTGAAGGGCGTTTGACACAGGCTACGGTGTTGAAGCGCGGGCGACGACTGCGCTGCACGGCGCACGTGTCGCGCTGGCGCCGCGCGGTCTCGCACGTGCCGCTAGGGCTACTTTCCTTTCCACACCGGCTTGCGCTTCTCGGTGAACGCGCGCGCGCCTTCCTTGAGGTCTTCTGACCGCAGCACTTTCTGGACAGCGCCCAGGCTGTCGTGCAGCTCGAATGCTTCGTTCTGCGGCACCATCTCGGTGTGTTGCAACAGCTGTTTGATCGCGGGGTACAACAACGGCGGGCCGTCGGCCAGTTGCTTCGCGATCTCGCGCGCCTTGGTGAGGCTCTGGCCCTTCGGAACCACATGGTTCGCCATGCCCCAATGCTTGGCCTCAGCGGCATCCATCCAGCGGCCCGTCATCAGGAATTCAACAGCCACGTGATACGGGATCCGGCGCCGTAATTTGATCGTCGCCGCATCGGCCAGTACCGCCACGTTGATTTCGGGCAACGCGAATCTCGCGTGCTCCTCCATCACAATGATGTCCGTTCCCAGGACGATCTCGAAGCCGCCTCCACAGGCGATTCCATTGACCGCCGAAATGATCGGCTTGTGCAGATTGCGCGGGTAGTTCAGACCGCCAAACCCGGCGACGCCCCAGTCCGAGTCGGATTCCTCACCGGCCGCGGCGGCCTTCAGATCCCAGCCGGGCGAGAAAAACTTCTCGCCGGTGCCGGTAATGATGCCAATGCGTAACTCAGGATCGTCGCGGAACGCCGTGAAGATCGAGTTCAGCCGCCGGCTCGCCGCCAGGTCGATGGCGTTAGCTTTCGGGCGGTCGAGAGTGACCTCGAGAATTGCTCCGTCGCGGTTTGTACGGACGCCGTCTTGTGTGGACTGGAGGACTGACATGTCATGACTCCTGCGGGGGCGTTTGCCCGCGCAATGTGTGCAATCCGCCGTCGGCCAAGCGAATCAGCGCGTCGACTGCGACGGCGCCGAGGCCCGCTGGCCGAACGATGACGGGGTTGATGTCGAGTTCGACGAGAGCGTTCACGTTGGCTTCTGCGTAGCGCGTGCAGGCGAGCACGGTCTCGATGAGCGCGGGAACGTCACCGGCAGGTTTGCCGCGGAAGCCTGCCAGCAGCTTCGAAACTTTGAGGCGGTCGAGGGCCGCCTGGATCGACGTTGCTGTGAAAGGGGGAAGCAGCGTGGCGCTGTCCCGTAGTAGTTCAGTGAGCACTCCACCAGCGCCGATCACGAGGACCTGCCCAAACTGCGGATCGACGGTCATGCCGACCAGAATTTCGGCAACGCCATCGCCGATCATCTGTTCGACTAACAGGCTGTCCGATAGCTTCGACAAACGCTGCGCCGCGGCTGCAGCGTCGGCGATCGTGCGAACGTTGACGACGACTGCACCGAGTTCGGATTTGTGCTCGAGGTGAGCGCCTGAGGCTTTGATGACAACAGGAAATCCAATTTCCTGTGCCGCGGTGGCCACTTCGCTTGGAGCTACCACGCGTGATCGCGGGATGGTGACACCGAAGGCTGTGAGGGCGGCTTTGCCGGCGTGTTCGGTGAGGGCGCGCACTGCCGCGGTGGCGCCAACCGGTGCCGGTATCCGCAACCCAACCTTCGTCCCGCTGGCCCACGTCTCGCCAACCTCGCCGGCGAGGTTCAACGCTTCCAACGCTTCACGCTGACCCTGCAGCGGCATGACACCGGCGGCGAGGCACATCTCGCGCGTCGACGCTGCCATCGATTCCGGTAGCGAACTGATCACAGCTCCGCGAGCCGGGGGTCCAGGGAACGCTGCGATGTACTGGTCGATGGCGATCACATATGCCGCCGGGTCCGCCTGGTCAGCCGGAGGGCAATCGAGCATGAATCCGGTGGCGTCAAACCCCGCTCGATGAACAAGCGAAAACATCGAGTTCATTGCAGGGGCGTCGAACCAGATATGCGTGTGGAAATCGAACGGATTCGCCACTGTGACTTTGTCGGTGAGCAGTTCGCGTAACTGGGCGGCTGTCTCGGAGGGGAAGGGCGGAAACGTCAGTCCTAAGTCTCGCGAGGCGTCTGCCGTCATGGCCATGTCGCCGCCTGAGGCGCCCATTACCAACACACGTCGCCCGCGGAGCGGCCCGCCGGAGTGAAATATCTTCAGAGTCTCGCAAAGCGTCGCCAGCGAATCGCAGCGTGCGATGCCCGCCTGCCTGCAAAACGAATCAAACACCGTGTCGGCGCCGGCTAGCGAGCCGGTATGCGTGTGAGCAGTGCGTGCGGCAGCTTCGGTGCGGCCGGCTTTCACCAGCGCGATCGGCTTCCCGGCCGCGCGCGCTTTCTCCACTGCGCGAGCGAAGCGCACAGTGTCCTTCACGCCTTCCACGTAGAGCCCAAACGCTGTTACGCGCTCGTCGTCGGCCAGCAGCTCGATCATGTCTTCGACGGCGAGACATGTCTGGTTGCCAACGGTGAGCACGTAGCCAATTGGCAGCGAGCGGCCGTTGAACAGGATGTTCAGAGCCAGGGTGCCGCTTTGGCAGATGATCGCGACGCCGCGCTCGACGCGGTAGCCAATGCCGTGGTCGGTGCGGCGGCCAACGACTTGGTCAGGCCAGAGGGCGACTTGGTCGAAGAAGTTGATGAAGCCGTAGCAATTGGGCCCGAAGAAGGGCAATTCACCGGCGTTGCTAACCAACTCTGAAGTCAGCCGTTGGCCTTCGGCGGTACCTGTCTCGGAAAAGCCGGCAGCAAAACACACGAATCCGCCCGCGCCGCGTCGTGCCAGCCCAGCGGCAATGGCCGGCACCTCACGCGCCGGTGCCGCGACAAAGGACGCGTCGGGTGCGCCAGGTAGTTCGTCGATCGACCGAAAGTATTTGACGCCAGCAGTGGACGGGCGATTCGGATGAATGCGCCAAACCTCGCCGCGAAAGCCAATCGCCTTGCCGCCCGCATCAACAGCGTCAGCCCATCCGCTGCCAAACAACGCCACAGTGCGTGGCGCAAGCAGACGCTTGATGCCGGGGAGGTTTGTCACAGGGTGAATGTACCAGCGAGCCGCAAGGCGCACACCGCCGTCACGACCGGCTACGCAATTCC
>JAXDQF010000306.1:0-3648 GCA_034668025.1 Gammaproteobacteria bacterium
GCAGCAGAAGACCTTTGAGGACCAATGGAAGAGAGTGTGATCGAGCGTAAAACCTTCAACAAGGGTTTTGCGGCCGAACTCGATTGTTTGAGACCGGTACTCTACAACCATATGAATCCAGCCAATGTTCGTTATATGGCCAACGAGGATCGGCAGGCCTTACAGTTCATGGCGGCCCGCAACATAGAACGCGATGAGGAACTGTTCATCAACTATGCTTCTGACGGTGGCGCCATTGAGTCGGCAGACGAGCAAAGTTGGTTCAGTCGGATGGGCGTAGAACTACAGCGCAACGATTCCTGACGAAACCGTTGAGGCTCTCGCTTTCGCAGGCGAGTCCCCAGTCTTTTGCGGATTGCTTGCCCAGATTGGGAGGGGCGGAATCATGTATTTTTTTTCTAATATTTTTCTAATGTCCCACCAGAAGCGGGCGCGTGCGAGCGCGAACGGGACGGGGTAATCTGCTGAAATGATTGATCCCGGATCACCCCCGCTGATGCCCGATGGGCAAGAACCCGGTCTGTCCCCTCGGTAGTCAGGCTTGTTGGCCCAGTGAATCAGGATGTGACTACCGATGCGGCGACGCTGGTTCGCGTAAGGTATCTGGTGACCGACAACAGGGTCGCTGCGATCAGATTGGCGATGCCCAGAGTCAGCAATCCTGCTTCAGACGTTCCGGTCTGGTCCTTCATGACTCCCCAGATTACGGGACCGGCGAACGAGCCGAGCATGCCTATTGATCCCACGCCGGTAAGTCCAACGGCGGCTGAGCGCCCCCGGAGCCGCCAAGACTCTCATCACCGTAAAGCAGGTTAGAATTCTGTGCGGCTACGCGACGTGGCAGCTTTCAGAACATCGAATTGCCGCTCGCGGTGGCGGCAGCGGGGACTTCTTCCTGCAGAACGTCCCAATGTTCAACGAGCTGGCCGTCAACGACGCGGAATATATCTACCGCTACCATCGGCTTCGGGCCCCAACCAGTGTAGCGACCGTGAATCATTACCAGGTCGCCTTCGGAGACGATCATTCCTGGCTCATAGCGGAACCCCGGAGCCAGATGCGAAATTAAGGTCGGAATGGCATCTCGACCGTTGGGGACCGCTGGATTGTGTTGGATGTATGCCCGGGCGAAGTACCGCTCCACAACGCTGCGATCGCGCCGAACAAAAACGGCGTCCATCACTTTGCTGACCAGCGCTTTGTTCCCCGCGATGGCGCTTGAGGATGTCATCAGATTTGCCTCGCTGAAATATCTACGATGAAGGGTCGTCTACGGGACAGGGCCGCTCGGAGAATGAATCGCTTTATCGATGTCTACAACGGGGAGGGCCGCATATTCGGATCGAATCGCACAATAGCGATCGATTTTGAGACAAAGGACCACGGTACCGTTGAGGTCTCGATTTACTCTTTGAACGGACTTGCTTGCAGCTGGCTGGTGAAGCTCGGGCAGTGGCAGCCCGGTACGTGCTCGTTGGCGGTCTCGCACATCCAGGTCATGGCCGCGCTCTGCGGCGCGTGGGCGATCGTGTCGACCAGCACGGAGAAAAACGCTTTGTTGAAATCGTGACGCGGAAGTGCTTCGATCGTTTGCGCGACGAGGGTCGGCGGAAGCTTGTCGAGTTCGAGCCCCAAGACGTCGATGCCCGCGCCGATATGGACCAGTGCGATCTCGGGGCGCTTGCGTGAGGCAATGCCGACGGAGGTGTGGAGCGCGATGGCGTCCCAGATGATCGCGCGCCGCTCGTCGTTGACGCCTTGATCCTTCAGGAAGGCCGCGGCGGCATCAGCTCCTACCACTTCAAAGCGCTCAGGGCCCCGAAACTCGGTAGTAAGCCCAAGGTCGTGCAGTACAGAGGCCAGAAAGAAGAGTTCCTCGTCGTAGCGTAGATTCTGCGCCCGCCCGACTAGGGCACCAAAGACAAAGGTCCGAAGCACGTGCGTCCATACAACGGCCGGCGAGGCGCGATAGGCCAGATCGACCGCCTTCTGCGCTAGTGCGCTGTCCGGAATCCTGACGCTGGCGATCTCGCGCGGCAAGGTGAGATGTTGAGACAGGGTTCTTTCCAGTAGAGATGGCATATGGGTTCGCTCAATAAATCTGGACGAATGTCGCTTACAGGTTGAGGACAAACGCCCGGATCGCTCGAGCGACAACATCAGGGGCCTCGAGCATGGGTAGGTGTCCGACTTGAGACAGAATCTGCAGCTGCGAGTCTGGAATGCAGGGCAGCAGCTCTTCCCGGAGTCTCGCTGTGGGATCGACTTGGTCGCGCTCTCCCGAGAGCACGAGCGTGGGGACGTTGATGCGTCGGGCGTCCGAACGAATGTCTTCCAGCATCGCTTGAGTGGGCCAGGCTCGCCTTGCGGCAGGAGCGCCGCGAAGACTGTCCTCGACCACCCGTTCCTTCTGCACGTTGGTCAACGGCAGCGCCGTGAGGATGTGGTCGCGCGTGTAAGCGACCGATTCACGCGAGTCATAGGCGTGGAGGAGTATCTGCTGCTGTTCGTTATCGAGCACGGTGGGACTCGGCGGAGACGGCGCGACCAAGACAAGCCCCACCAAGCCTACCGGCCGTCGTGATGCGACCAATTGGGCGACCTTGCCCCCCATCGAGTGCCCAACGACCACGTACCGCTTGATTTCTATGGCGCTGATGACGCTCTGCGCATCATCGGCGAGATCGGAAATGCCGTAGCCTCGAGGCGGTGCGTCAGATTCGCCCCAGCCGCGGTGGTCGAGGGCAATCGATCGGTACCGATCTGCGAGTTGGTCGATGAGTTCCGCCCAGGTGCGAGAAGAACCGCCCCAATAGTGGAGCAGCACCAACGTGGGTTCGCCCCGACCCCGATCGCGAACATTGATGTGAATGCCGTTGGCTTGGATTTTCACGCGCGTCGTGCTCGCAGACTGTCCTGGTGAGCGTATGACCAGAAGGGGTTGTTGATAATCCAGCGATTCGTTTATACATTCGATACCAACGGTATCGAATGGAGGACTCCCTGTGGATCGCATGACCAGCTTGGCGATCTTCACCTCGGCGGTGGAGGGGGGCAGCGTTGCCGCCGCGGCACGTCGTCACAAGATCACCCCGGCCATGGCGGGGCGGCACATTGATTCACTCGAGCAGGCTTTGAAGGCTCGACTTCTACAGCGCACAACGCGTCGGCTGCACGTGACCGATGTTGGTCGCGCGTATTACCAGCGCAGTCGGCGCATTCTCGAAGAGTTCGAGGAAGCCCAACGCGAAGCCGGAGAGTTACAGACTTCCCCGCAGGGTTCGCTAAAGATTGCAGTACCAGAAAGCTTTGCGGCGCTACAGATGGGCGGTCCCCTTGCCCGCTATATGCACGATCACCCAGGAATGCGGGTGCAAGTCATGGCGAGCGACCGGTTCATCGATGTCGTACAGGAGGGCATCGATATAGCGGTCCGCATCGGCCGCCTACCGGACTCAAATTTAGTGGCACGTCGGATTGGAACCTGTCGGATGGTGATGTGTGCGGCTCGCTCCTATCTGAGTCGCGTAGGTGAGCCGAAGACTCCAAATGAGCTCCGGAAGCATCCGCGCCTCGCGTATAGCGAAGCGGTATCCCCGGGCGATTGGACACTGCAGGATTCCCGCGGGCGGTCGCATGTTATAGATG
>JAXDQF010000307.1:0-62456 GCA_034668025.1 Gammaproteobacteria bacterium
TTCCGTCGCCTGAATGCACAGCCGCCGGCACAACTGACCGAGATCTATCAGAGCTTCGTCGCCGACAAACAGATGTTGGAAATGCTGTTGGCCGTGAAGCCCAGGGTAGTCAGCTTCCACTTCGGCATCCCCCCGGTGGAGAGCATCAGCGCTTTGCGCAGCGCCGGTGTCGTCACTCTCGCTTCTGCAACGAGCCTCGCGGAAGCACAGGTCGCCGAACGCGGCGGAGTTGATGCGGTCGTTGCCCAAGGTTACGAAGCCGGAGGCCATCGCGGCATGTTTGATCCGGATGCGGCCGATGACCGGTTGGGGGCTGTGGCGTTGACCCGCCTGCTCGTGCGCAGACTCGCAGTTCCGGTCATTGCGGCGGGCGGAATCATGGACGGCGCCGGCATCGCCGCTGTGCTGCAACTCGGAGCCAGCGCCGCCCAAATGGGGACCGCATTCATCGCCTGCCCGGAATCTGACGCGGATGCAGGGTTTCGCGCCGCATTGGCAAGCGACGCGGCCTATCACACGACGATGACTCGTGTCATATCCGGGAGGCCGGCGCGATGCCTGGCAAACAAATTCACGGCGTTCGGGCCCGGCGTCGAGGCAGCTGACATTCCGCAGTACCCGATCGCCTACGACGCGGGAAAGGCCCTCAACGCGGCCGGGAAGAGCGCCGGGGAGCCGGGTTATGGCGCGCACTGGGCTGGCCAGGGTGCGCCGCTCGCCCGCTCGCTCCCTGCCGCGGAGCTCATTGGCATGCTAGTTAACGAAATCCGGCACGCCCGCGACTTTGGGCCAATATGAGTACATCCATCAGGAGAGGGTGCAGTTCCGCTACGGACGCGAGCTTCGCATCACGGCACGTCCAGCAGTCGACCCATGAGCCACACGTTGGCTACGCATATCAACACAAACAGCGACCAGGCGATCGCCTTGGTCGGAAGGCCGTTGGCGTAACGGCCCATGACCCGCGGATCGCTCGTCAGCCGGATGAGCGGCCAGATGGCGAACGGCAACTGAAAGCTCAGGACCACCTGGCTGGCCACCAGCAGCTTGCCGATTCCGCCCTCCCCCAACAGCAGCACGCCACCGAAAGCCGGCACGAGGGCCAGGCCGCGTGTGATCACGCGCCGCTGCCAGCAGGGAATTTTCAGATCGAGGAAACCCTCCATCAGTACCTGACCGGCAATGGTGCCGGTGAATGTCGAGCTTTGCCCTGAGGCCAGCAGAGCAATCCCGAAAAGCAGCGATGCCAGCGCGCCGCCCACGAGCGGATCCAGAAGATGATAGGCATCCTGGATGTCCGCTACGGTCTCGTGACCGGTGGAATGAAACGCTGCCGCCGCCAGGGCGAGAATGGCAGCGTTGATCAGGAGCGCCAGCGAGAGCGAGACGACTGTATCCAACGTAGAAAGCCGGATCGCCTCGCGCTGGCTGCGCTCGTCGTTCGCGAAGTGGCGGGTCTGCACGATGGATGAGTGCAGGTAGAGATTGTGCGGCATGACGGTTGCACCCAGGATGCCCACCGCCAGTACGAGATGCTCCGGGTCGCTCCAGACATCGGATCGAATGATCAGGCCGCGAGCCACCTCGTGCCAGTCGAGATGCACCATTGCAAGCTCAACCGCAAAGCACACACCGATGGTCACGATCAGACCCAGGACGATGGCTTCAACCTGCCGGAAACCTTTCCCCTGCAACCCCAACACGAGCAGGGTATCCAGGGCGGTGATGGCGATTCCAACGAGAATGGATACTCGCAGCAACAGGTGCAGCGCGAGAGCACTGCCGAGCACTTCCGCCACATCGCAGGCCACGATGGCCACTTCCGCCATGATCCACAGAAAGCGATTGACGGGGGCCGAATAGCGTGCGCGGCAGGCACGCGCCAGATCCAGGCGCGCCGCCAGACCGAGGCGCAGACTCAAAGTCTGCAGCAACATCGCGGCGATGCTGCAGCCACACACCACCCACAGCAGCTCGAAACCGAATTTCGAGCCCGCCTCGATGTCGGTGGCCCAGTTGCCCGGATCCATGTAACCCACTGACACCAACAACCCGGGGCCGGCCATGCGCAGGATGCGCTTCCACAGCGGCGTCGTGGCGGACACGAGGACGCTGCCGCGCACCTCGGATGGACAGAACGGTGCGGTAGCGGTGCGGGGCAACCTGAACATTACGGACCTGATAACGTGTTGCACGAGACGTGTTCTGAACGACCGCAGAGCAACCGTGCAACCTGTTGCGCCGCAGAGTTCAATCTCGCGACGCCGCAGGCATACTCCCGGTTCGCGGTGATTCTTAATTCGTCGAGGATGGGTGGCTGCCGCGATTCAGGCGCCCGACCCGGGTCACACCGGGCCGGGCGCTAGTCCAACATCAAACTCGCGCTGCACCGCAATCCAACACTGTACTACAGCAGCCGTAAATTCTGCGTCTGCTGACGCAGCTCCCGCAGGAATGTCGCGAGCTGCTCCTGGCGCTCGGGCACCCGCGCCTTGCCGGCCGGCGACAGCACGCGTCCGGGCACCTTCGCAAGATTCGACTCGAGCATGGGCACGACTTGTGGGCCGGTCGGATTGCCGCCCTTGGCATCCACCAGGCCGAAGACTCGCGCCACGCCAATCGCCCCCAGCCAGTCCAGCGCATCGGCGTCGTGCAGATAGAGTGCTTCTGGACCCACGGGCGTCCGGTCGAACATATGAGTCCGGATTGCGGCTCTGACCGCGTCGATTTTCTTCATCGGGAAGCCGGTGTTCTTTAATACGGTATCGACGATGGCCGCCGCCTGATCGGCATGGTCGACGCCTGATTTCTGCCAGGGCTCGAACGCTGCCATGTCATGCAAATAGGCGGCGGCGTACAGGATGTCGTCGTCCAGTGTGACGTGATCCGCCAGCGCGAGCTCACGCGCCAGCTGGTAATCCCGAACGGCGTGTGAATACCCCCAGGCCGGGTTATTGAAATGCTCCTGGGCGAATTTGCTGACCACGGTTCGCCAACCAGAAGCTTCCTCGGCCGTGGGCGGGGCGTCAGACGCGAACCCCCGGCTGGGCCCGGTTGCAGTGAGGATGGCTGCCGCCAACCCGATCCCGAGCGCGACTCGAGCGGCCGCGGATGCGTGCGCTGGCATTTCAGCTCCTTAGATGCATTTCGTGAAGTGACGCACGGATATTAGCGCCTGAGTTACGGCCCGTCGCCTTAATGTTTCTTGAGCTTTATTCAGTTCAGTTGAGTCAGCTAGTCCGGACGCCGGCTCAAAACCGGCACGCCCGCGACACTTTCCACTGCCAAGCAAACACCCGGCAGCGTCACTGTGTTGGTTTCGTCCGCGGCGAAACATGCACATGGATGCAAATGGAACATAAAACATCCAGGTGGATGGATCGTTATGTTCATCGGCGGATATACAGCTGTTATTGAGCGTCGTCATTCCAACTTTCACCGCACGGGAGTAACACTGGTTGCAGTAGAATTGTGATCGACCTCACACAGGTAAACGCGATTAGGGGTAGCATTGTTACAGGGAAGAACTAGAACGACGTCCAGTAACCGGGAGGTACACCGGAACGGAGTTACTCGATGAGCACGGTTATTCAACCAATCCTCGTCAACGGTGCATCTGTTGGCGCAGCAGGACGCATCCCGCTCGCTCAACCGGCTACTGATTCACCTGCGCAGCAATTCGCTCAGAATGGGTTTCTCTCCATTCAATCGCTGACGACACCGGAAGACATCGCGCTCATCCGCTCGCTGTTGGACCCGTTGTTCGATAAATTCGATACGCTCGGTGATCGAGCTGTGGATATCGCAGGTCCCCGCGTTCCGGGTGTGGCGATGCGCTCTCCCGAGATCAATGAGGCGGTGAAGATCGCGCCGGGTCTGCGAAACACCCTGGCTTACGCCCGCTGTCGCGAGATCGCGCGCGAGTTTCTCGGTGTCCCCGTCGGGTACATGTTCGACCACGCCATCTACAAGCTACCGCGTAACAACGCCTCGACAGCTTGGCACCAGGACGAAGCTTATTCAGCACGTGCCATCCCGCTACGCTCGGTGCACTTCTGGATTCCGCTTCAGGAAGCCACCGTAGATAACGGCTGCATGTGGTTTATCCCAGGCTCGAACCATACCGGCGTGCGTCCACATCACGTCGCTGCGGTGCGGACGTCAGGGCCGGGTCACAAACCCGCCGGTGCTACGATTACGACCAACGACCTAGATCCGACCAAGGCGGTTGCCTGCCCTTTGCCGATTGGAAGCGCGACCGCTCACCATCCTCTGACGCTTCATTACACGGGAGCGAATCAGTCGGATGATTACCGTCGCGTCTGGATCCTTCACTTCGGTGCGTACGGTCGCGCCCGGTTCCTGTTGCATCCGAAAATGATCGCGTCCCGCGTCTCTGCGTTCATGCGAGGCCTCTAAGGCCGAGGTGGGAATTCGTACTTTTTGCGAACGGCGGCATAAGCGTCGCCTACCTGTTGCATCATTCCTTCGCGTTCCAGTATTCGGGCGAGTGACGCCCGCCGATAACGCCAAGCCACCCAGATATCATCAGGCCAATCCTCATTGCGGGCACGCTCGGCGGCAGCCGCGTAGTATTTGAAGGACTCCATTAGATAAGAGCGCTTCGCAGCGGCACTCGCCTGCGTGAAGGCAAGCAACGCGTCGCGCTCGGCTAAGCGCGCCAGCGAATTCGGCTCACCCGCTTTAGCTCCGCGCTCATACCAAGTCCATGCACTGGACGCGTCGACAGCAGCCTCATAGAGACGCCCGAGCTGGAATGCCGCAATCGTGACACCGTCTTTCCAAGCTCGCTCATAAAGCGAGACCGCGCGCAGAATATCCACTTTTCCGTCGCTCCCCTGGACGAGAAGCATTGCCAAATCAACGCGAGCTGCGCGATACCGACCGTCGATCGCTCTCTCGAACGCATGTCGTGCGCCAGGGAAATCCCCCGTGGCCATCAGCGCGCGTCCGTGCTCATAAACCCACCTAGGCTCACCGACCAGGCTGATGTGCTCAGTTCCACACGCTTGGATGGCTATGTCGCCCACAATCTGCTCGGAGGCAACACCCGGCGCCCGTCGATCAGGGTCGTAGGGTGCGCCGGCCGACTCGTCGCACTTTGAATGATCGCCCACCCACGGACGCACATTGCTCGGGGTCAGCAAGCCGAGCTCGAATCGGCGGGCACGATCCAGCGACTCGAACTGGGCGGCTTCTATCCAGCGGATTTGTTGCACGATCGGCGTGACGTGCACATCCCATATGCGGGCCAATCCATCGTCAGACGCTGTCACGATTCGACTGCCATCGGCGGAGAACGTTGCGGCCTCAACCGGGTCCGGGTGCCGCAGCACGAGGAGTTGCTCCCCGGTGATCGCATTCCAGATGCGCGCAGTCTTATCGGTCGATGCGGTGGCAATTTTGAGCCCGTCCCTGGACATAGTGGCGTCCGGCAATGGGCCCGAATGCCCACTGAGGGTCAGGATCTCTCGACCGGTTGCGACATCCCACACACGAGCGGTTTTGTCGTCGGATGCAGTGACGATCCGTGTTCCGTCCGGAGAGAACTCCACTCGTTCGAGAACGTCACTATGACCACTGAAGACCATCAGTTGCTGACCAGTCCCTGCGTCCCACATGCGTGCGGTCTTGTCGTCGGATGAGGTGACGATCCGGCGTCCATCGGGTGAGAAAGCTGCGTTCTCAACTGCTGCACCATGCCCTTCCAGCACGAGCAGTTGGTGCCCAGTCGAGGCGTCCCAGATGCGCGCTGTCTTGTCCAAGGCTGTTGTGACAACACGGCGTCCATCAGGCGAGAACGCCGCAGCAAACACCGCTTCTGCGTGCCCCCTGAGCACCACGAGCTGCCGGCCCGTTTCCACGTCCCAGATTCGGGCAGTCTTGTCAGTCGACGTGGTTACCGCGCGGCGGCCGTCCAACGAAAACGCGGCGCAGGTAACCCTCTCAGCATGCCCAACCAACTGCATGAGTGAGGTACCCGTTGCGGCATCCCAAACGCGCGCGGTTTTGTCGAATGACGCCGTGATGATGCGGCGGCCGTCGCGCGAATACACGGCGTTCAAAGTCGCGTCCGTGTGCCCCTTCAGCTGCGCAATTTGTTTGGCCACCGTGTCCCAGATCCGCACGGTCCGGTCGCTCGACGCGGTAACAACTTGCTTTCCATCATTGGAGAACACAGCGGATTCCACCGTGTCGGTATGCCCCGTGAGCAGGAACAGCTGCTGCCCGGTCCCGGCGTCCCAGATACGAGCGGTTCGGTCATACCCGGCCGTAATGATCGTTTTCCCATCGGTGGAAAACACGGCGGATGAAAGGAGCTGCGTGTGGCCCCGCAGCTGGACGATCTCTCTGCCAGATGAGACATCCCAAACTCGCGCGCTCTTATCTCCGGATGCGGTGAGAACACGCAGGCCTTCAGGCGAGAAAACTGCGGACGTCACACGATCCGTATGCCCGGGCAGCCGTTTCCACTCCCGCCCCGTGGCGACATCCCAAATCCGCACAGTCTTATCGTAGGACGCGGTGACCACTCGGGTTCCATCAGGCGAAAAACCCACTCCGGAAACCACTTCCTCGTGACCGTTGAGAACCTGGAGTTGCTTGCCGGTTGCCGCATCCCAGATGCGGGCTGTCCTGTCGTAGGAGCCCGTTACGACGCGCCGTCCGTCCGCTGAAAATGCGACGGAGCGCAGTCTGTCCGTGTGGCCGAAGAGTCCCTGCAGAAACTGTCCGGTTTGCGAATCCCAGATGCGAGCGGTCTTGTCGTACGACGCGGTGGCAATCCGACTCCCGTCCCTGGAGAAGACAACCTGTACGAAGTGGTGATCGCTGTGATCGCCCAACGTCATGAGCTGCTGTCCTGTTTGCGCATCCCAGAGCCGCGCAGTGCTGTCGAACGATGCCGTGGCTATCCGTCGCCCATCCGGTGAGATTGCAACTGATCGCACGCGATCGGTATGACCCGTAATCACCAGGAGCTGCACGTCGGCAGCGCGCGCCTCCTGCAACACGTTCAATGCTTCCGGCGTGTATGGATTCTTCGCGCCCGCGTAATTCAACACCTCCAGGATGATACCCAACGCTCCGGAGACATCGCCGTCCTGCAGGCGAGCCGCGGCCGTCTGAGTCAATGAGCGGCGGTTGGCCTCCAGAGCGCTGTCGCGTTGCCGGGCGGCAATTTCAGCTTCGTAGGTGGTGGCCGCAAGTCCTGCCAGCAGCGTCAGCAGCACAACGCCGCTCACACCGATTCCAACCCAATGCCGACGGGCAAACTTGAATGCCCGGTAGCGCAAGCTGTCGCGTCGGGCCAGAAGCGAATCGCCGCCCAGGTAGCGCGTGATGTCTTCGGCAAACGCGTTGACTGTGGCGTAGCGCTCCGCCGGCACCTTTTTGAGTGACTTCATGACGATCGTGTCCAGATCGCCGTGCAGGGCCCGGGTGAGCTTCCTTACGGTCGTAGCTCTGTTGTGCGCGGCGGCTTCCGTCAACGCCGCACTACTGGGAAGCACGGGATCTGATTCGAGAATCGCCTTCTCCAGCGCCCCACGGGACTCCTGTTTGAGTCGATACGGGCGCTCCCCGGTCAGCAATCCATACAACAGGACTCCGAGAGAGTAGACATCGGCCGCGGTACCGACCGGCGCCCCCGTGATCTGCTCGGGTGCCGCAAAGTCAGGGGTCAGGGCGCGGCCGCCGAGCTCCGTGAGCTCTGTCTCCCGGCCCTGCCCATCGGTCAACAGTTTGGCAATGCCGAAATCCAGCAGATGCACCTGGCCGTCGCCACTGACCAGGATGTTGGAGGACTTCAGATCGCGATGAATGACCAGATGGCCATGGGCGTACTGAACCGCGGCCAGTACCTGTCGGAACAGCCCGAGCCGCTCAGGGATGGAGAGCTTGCGGTCGTCGCAGTAGGCCGCGATCGGGGTGCCGACAATATATTCGAGTGCCAGGTAGGGCTGGCCCTCGTCCGCCATACCCGCATCCAACAGGCGGGCGATGTTTGGATGATTCAAACCCGCCAGGATTTCGCGCTCGCGCGCAAACCGCTCGGCAATGACGCGGCTCACGAGCGCCGTATGAATCAACTTGAGAGCTACCTGGCGTTTGAACAATCCGTCGGTGCGCTCGGCCAGCCACACACTGCCCATTCCGCCGTGACCCAGCAGTGACAACACACGATAGGGACCGAACTGCTTGCCGACCAACGCCGTGTCGGTTCCGAAGGGGACCTCCTCGTTCTGTACCGACGGCATATCTTCCAGGAAATCGTCTGCCGTGTAGGCAACCTGCGCGGCAAACATGCCGCGCAGGATGGCGGCCGACTTCGGATCGTCGCGATCCAGCGTGGCGAGCCAGATCTCCCGATCGCTGGGAATCATGTCGATCGATGCGTCCAGCAGGGCCGAAATTCGCGAGTACTCCGCTTCGCTCAGGCCTTTGAGAAAATCGCCCGCTGCCGTGGAATCGCTCATCAGGGGGTGCCCCCCGCCGCTGCCGACACTCCATACAGTTTAGCAGCCTAGCTGGCGGCCTTGTCCGCTGGTTGGGCCGCGGGGGCGTCCTTCCAGGCGGGACCGGAGAACTCCGCTTCGATAATGAATTCAACAGCGTCGCTCACGCCCATTGTCGAGCCTGGTTGCGGGATACCGTAAGCGATGCCGAACTGCGACCGCTTCAGGATACCGTGCGCCGAGAAACCGATGCGCGCGTGCGGGTCCATCGGGTGGCCGATGTAGCCGCCGTTGAAAGTTGCGTCCAGTACAACAGGTTGCGTTGTGCCGTGGAGAGTCAGGTCGCCGGTGATTCGGAGCCGGTCTTTCCCAACAGACTCAGCGCGAGTGGATTTGAAGGTGATTTGCGGGAATTGGCCCGCGTTCAACCACTGGGCGCCCTGCAGGGCGGCGACAAACCCGGGCGGCGGATTGTCCGGTGTGATCGATGCGGGATCGATCGTGACCGTCACCTGGTCAGCCGCCGGCTTTGCAGGGTCGAATTGCAGCCTGGCGTCAAAGGACGTAAAGCGTGCCGTCCAATGGGAGAATCCCGCGTGATTCACCCGGAAAATCAGGCTCGCATGGGGTTTGTCGAGAGTGTAGCTGCCAGCCGGAATCGGGCCCGTACCGGGGGCGGGGACATCGGTAGCGGCCGATGGGCCGCTGAGGACGGTGGCAATCAAGGCAGCAGAAACTAAGATCAATCGCATGACGGGTCTCCGTGGTGATTGCCCCTAGGACGCACGGAGAGCCCGCCTTCCGACACTCAGACGGCAAAACTCAGCTGGATGCCATCAGCTGCGACTTGCGGGCCGCAAGCTGTTCGCCCAGCGCCCTCAGATCCATATCCGAGTCGCGCGCTTCCGCGAACATGCCACCCCGCTGCTCTTCCTCCTTCACATGGTGCTTGATCATCTCGGAGAGCACTTTGACCTTGGCGTCGTAATAGTCGTCTTTCGGCCCGGAGGACTCGATTTCAGCAATGAGTTTCTTGGCCCCGCCGTGCTCCACCTCCGCCTCGTGGTGCGTGTCCTTGTCTTGCGTTGCCTCGAGGAAGGCCGGATAGAAAATCTCTTCCTCGATCTCGGTGTGCACCTTCAGTGCCTGGCATATCTGCTGCGCCAGCTTTTGCTTGCGGTCATCCGAGCGGGTGGATTCAAACTGCTCGAACCATTCCTCCACCTGCCGGTGATCCGCTTTCAACAGCGCGATCGCATCCTGTCGCGCCGCGGCAGTGCGTGCTTTGCCGTTCTTGGATCTGGAGGCCTTCTTCTTTGCTCTCGCCATGACTGACTCCTCGTTGGATTGGGTCAATCCTGGGGGCCCGCCAGTCCGATAACCAGCAGAGGAGCGCTCATGGCGCTGTGAGCACCCTCCTACACGGAAGTCACGGAACCGGCGTGGCCATCGGCTGACCCTTGTCCACGATCCAGGTCGAGATCGCCAGGCTGTCGCCGGCGTCGGCAGCGACGAGACTGTGCACCGAGCCGCGCGGATTGAAGAAGCTGTCGCCCGCTTTCAAAGTCTTGTCAGGCTGACCCCGGACTTTCCAGATCACACTGCCCTTGATGATGTAACCGGCCTCGTCACCCGGATGCACGTGGTAGCCGATCGACGTTCCCGTCGGCAGCATGGCTGTGCCGATCACCACTTCCTTTCCCGGAACGCCCGATTGATCGTGACGCTCCAGAACAGTTCGCTGGGGTTGCGGCTTTGCATCGTCAGCGAGAGCACCGACTGACAGCACCAAAGCTGCGACCAGGGAACCCCGTGCGATGAATTTAACAACGGTCAGCATAGTGTTTACTCAGCGTGTGGACGGCGTGGACGCGTCGAGATTTGCATAATAGGAGGTGACCGCCGCGATGTCAGCATCGTCGAGACGTGTCGCAACCGAGCTCATCAGGTTGCCGGCATCATTCTTCCGACCGCCTTGCTGCCACGATTTCAACTGCGCGGCGAGATAAGGAGCCAGTTGCCCCGCCAGCGCGGGAGCCGACAACGCAACACCGCTTCCGTCCGGCCCGTGACAATTGTTACACGCTTGTACTCGCTTGGCTTCCGCGCCTTCCTGCGCGAGTTGGTGTCCTCGCGCCGCCTGCGCGGCCGTGGGAGTCGTCCCTTTCAGCGGAGCGGGAACGGGCAGCGACGCGTAATACGCTGTCAGCTTGGAACGAGTCTGCGCATTCAAGCCTTTTGCAATTGCGCTCATGATGGCGTTATCACGCGCGCCGCTGGCGAAGTCCTGTAGCTGCTTGTCCAGATAGTGGGCGGACTGCCCTGCCAGCCTGGGCTTGTCGCCGTCCACCATTCCCTCGCCGTGAGGTCCATGACAGGCCAGGCAGGTTGCCGCCTCCGGGGGCGGCGCCGCCGCCGCGTACGCGCTCCCTGCTCCGAAGAGAATGACCACGCCCAAGGTACCTTTCCAACCGCGTGCGCTCATTTGTTTCACGCCGACACCAGGTGGCCAGGGTTTTTGAGGTATTTGTTCTTCAGTGCATCAGCCACCCAGTAGGTGAGCGCGCCGAGCGTTCCCGTGGGATTCCAGGAAGCGTTCTGAGGATACGCCGATGCTCCAATCACAAACACATTGGGAACATCCCACGACTGCATATAGCGATTGACCACGCTCGTGCTCGGGTCATTGCCCATGACAGTGCCGCCGGTGTTATGAGTCGTCTGGTACTGCTGCGTGGTGTAAGGTGCTTTGCGCGGCGAACCCGCCACCTGCTTCGCACCCATTGCCTTGCCAATCTCCACACCCTTGGCGGTAACGTAAGCGGCCATCTTCAGGTCGTTCTGCGGAAACTCGAACGTGATCCGCAGCAGCGGCTGACCCCAGGCATCTTTGTAGGTCGGATCGAGATCTGCGTAATTCTGGCGCTGCGAGACCGAGCTGCCATGCAGACTGAACATGATGCTGTGGTTGTAGTGTTTGACCACCGCATCCTTCCATGCCTTGCCCCAGCTGGGTGTACCCGGCGGAGTCGGATGGTATTGGATCGGACGCCCGTTCGTGTTCACCGCGCCGATAAATGCACCGCCAATGAATCCCAAGGCGGAATGATCGAAGTTGTCGCCGGCGAAATCGTTGATCAATGTGCCCGAGGCACCCGAAGCCATGAACGGATTGATGATGACATCTTCATCAAAGAACGAGGCAACCGTGCTCATGGTCTGGTAGGCGTAGTTGCGCCCAACTACGCCTTTGCCCGTGGCCGGATCGTAGGGCTTGCCGACTCCGGACAACAGCAACATCCGGATGTTGTTGATGGCGAACAGCGAAGTGATCACCAGGGAAGCCGGCTGCTCGAATTCACGGCCCGCATTGTCGATGTAGGTGACGCCGGTAGCCTTCTTCTTCGTCGAGTCCAGGTTGATCCGCTGCACCTGGCAGCCGGTGCGCAGCTCGAAGTTGGAGTTGGCCAGCAGCACGGGGAGAATGAATGTCTGCGGCGTCGACTTGGCGTAGTGCTCACAGGCATAGCGCTCGCAGAATCCGCAGAACACGCAGGTATTCATCTTCAACCCTTCCGGGTTGGTGTATGGCTGGCTCAGGTTCGATGAAGGCTGCGGGAAGGGATGATAGCCCAGGCCGGTCGCCGCCTTGCGGAACAGGGCACCGGAAAAATGCTCTTTCTGTGGCGGTGTCGGGTACTCCCGTGAGCGGGGCGACTCGTGAGGATCGCCACCGGGCTGGATCTGTCCCTTGATATTGCCCGCCTTGCCGCTGGTGCCCAGCAGATACTCGAAGCGGTCGTAATGTGGCTCGAGCTCGTCATAGGTGACGCCCCAGTCCTGAATCGTGACATCGGCATCGAGAAACCCCTTGCCGTAGCGCTCTTTCGTGCGCGTTGCCAACTCGAAGTCATTCGCCTGGAAGCGGTAGGTCTGGCCGTTCCAGTGCACCATGGAGCCGCCCAGCCCGGTGCCGGGCAGAAACGACTCCCAACGCCGGACCGGCAGCGCCGACTGCGAGGTATTGTTGCGGAACGTGACCGGCTCGCGCGTATTGTCCTGCATCAATGCCTTGCGGATGTCGAACCGCAACTCATCATGGATTCCCGGACTCTGAAACTCCGGCACCGTGAAACGCGTCGAGCCGCGCTCGAGGCCGACTACCTTGTAACCTGCAGCCGCCAGCTCTTTCGCAAGGATGCTGCCGACCATACCCACACCGATGACGACGACATCGACTTCTTTGAGGCGTTGTACCACGTTCGTTCTCTCATCCTACCGAGGCGGGGATTTCAGGATGGACGTGCACCTTGCCGTGTCCGTCCTCACCGATGCTCATGGGAGCTCGCTCAAACTTCACACCATGTTTGTCGATAGCCTCGTAGTAGTCTGCATAAGCGCCGGGGAACCCGATCATCCGCCACGCCACCATGTCGCGATTGCCGCCATACACCGGGTCGGCGAAGAATCCCTCGACAGTCATCCGCAGCAACATGTCGAAGAACACGGCAGAGGGCACTCCGTCGAGATCGTGGTTATCTTTCTCCAACGATTTCAGGTAGGCATCCTGAGCCTCGGCGGACAATTCGCTGAACATCGGGCCCTGCTTTTCGAGGTCCGTATTGATCGCGCGCAAGGCCGTGCGAAACAGCTCAGCTGGCGTGAACGGCAACTGGTAACCCTGGGAGGCAGTGCCCTGCACCCAGGGTCCGCTGCGATACAGGCGCTCGCCCGCGCCCCACGCTCCGCCCAACTGCTTGTCGAGGTAATTGGGAACCCAGGCCGCAAGCGCACCCGCACCCGATTCGTCAGCCGGAATCAGTCGCTCACAGGCAGCTTCAATGAACTGCACTTCAGCGACATTAAAGAAGAGATAGACAGGCTTCTCAGGAGCCGCGGGCGCGGCTGCGGGGGCAGGCGCAGTCGCCGGATGATGCCCGGCAGCAGTCGCGGCTTCCGCGGAATTCGCGATCAGTGCCGCAGCCGGCGGAATGACTGTCGCAGCCCCCACGCTGGCGACAAAAGAACGTCGGGTCACATTGGGGGTCGCGGGTAACTTCATGGGGCCGGAATCTCCGAGCATCGCGATGGATGCAACAGCACGCGGTATTGCGATGGCCGGTGATGATGCTCGCATTCCCGCGGGTGGGGCTTGTACAAAGCTGTTGATTAATGTCCGTTTGTACGACGGTCCGGGAGAGGAGGTACACTCGTCTTTTCCCTGCAGGACCGCATTTTATGGATTACGAGAAGCGCGCCGGTCTGAGTGTGGCGCAGCCATTGCTGAGCCTCATCGAGCGCGAGGCTCTCCCGGGGACCGGGGTCGACGGCTCCGCCTTGTGGAACGGGTTTGCCGCGATGTTGCGGCAGCTGGCGCCGCGCAACGCGCAGTTGCTCGAAAAGCGCGACGGACTGCAGGCGAAGATCGACGATCGCTACACGGGGCGCGATGGCACGCCGCTGGATGTCAAAGCCCAGATCGAATTGCTGCGTGAAATCGGTTACCTGCTGCCCGAGCCCGCTCCCTTCAAGATTGACAGTCGGAATGTCGACGTCGAGCTCACCGGCATAGCCGGTCCGCAACTCGTCGTGCCTGTCACGAATGCCCGGTACGTGCTCAATGCGGCGAATGCACGCTGGGGAAGCGTGTATGACGCGCTTTATGGAACTGACGCCGTTTCCGAAGAAGGTGGCGCGACACGCGCGGGAAAATACAACCCGGTACGCGGCGCGAAGATCATTGCCCGTGGGAAAGAGATCCTCGATAGCGTCGCGCCGTTGGCGCGCGGTCATCACGCACAGGCCGTCCGCTACTTCGTAGCGGGAGACCATTTGAATGTCACTCTTGGTGACGAGACCACGGGCCTGGCCGATCCGGCGAAGTTTGTCGGTTACCTGGGATCCGCCGCATCACCCCAGGCCATCCTGCTGCGCAATCACGGGCTGCATCTCGAGATTCGCTTCGATCGCACCAACGCCGTGGGGATTGCAGATGCGGCCGGCATTGCCGACGTGGTGCTCGAATCGGCCATCAGCACCATCGTGGACTTCGAAGATTCTGTCGCGACTGTGGACGCCGCCGACAAGACCGCAGCCTATCGCACGTGGCTCGGCCTGATGAAGGGCACATTGGCCGCCGAGTTTGAGAAAGGCGGCCGTGTGATGACCCGTCAGCTCAACCCGGACCGCGAGTTTCAGACGACCCAGGGCGGCACATTGACCCTGCCGGGGCGCTCGCTGTTGCTCGTCCGAAATGTCGGGCTGCACATGTACACCGATGCGGTGTTGGATGAGGATGGCCAACCCATTCCCGAAGGAATGCTGGATGCCATCGTGACGACGCTGATCGCCATGCACGATCTGCGAAGCAGCGGCACTGTGAAGAACAGTCGCACGGGCTCGATCTACATCGTGAAGCCCAAGTTGCACGGCCCCGAGGAGACCGCCTTCGCCGTCCAGGTCATGGAAGAGGTGGAGAAGATCCTGGGACTCGCTCGAAATACAGTGAAAATCGGCCTCATGGATGAAGAGCGCCGCACCAGCGCCAACCTGGCGGCCTGCATTCATGCCGCGCGCGAGAGGTTGATGTTCATCAACACCGGCTTCCTGGATCGCACGGGTGATGAGATCCATACAGCGATGCATGCCGGCCCGGTTGTGCGGAAAGCCGAGATGCGGACGACCCCGTGGCTGGTATCGTACGAACTGCGAAATGTAAGGATTGGACTCGCCTGCGGATTGCATCGGCGAGCCCAGATCGGCAAGGGGATGTGGGCGGCGCCGGATCGGATGGCGGCGATGCTCGAACAGAAGATCGCTCACCCGAAGAGTGGGGCAAATACTGCGTGGGTACCCTCGCCTACCGCTGCGACGCTGCATGCTTTGCATTATCACGAAGTCGATGTGTTCGCGCTTCAAGCCGCGGCCACTGCTGCCTCCGCGGACGGGTTGTTGGAATTGCTGACGCCGCCGATTGCGCAGAAACGTTATTCGGAAGCCGAGATCCGCGAAGAGCTGGATAACAACGTGCAGGGAATCCTGGGTTACGTGGTCCGGTGGATCGACCAGGGAGTGGGCTGCTCCAAGGTCCCTGACATTCACGATGTCGGCCTGATGGAGGATCGCGCCACCCTGCGCATCTCGTCCCAGCATGTCGCCAACTGGCTGCAACACGGTATCGTGACTGCAGATGAAGTCAAAAAGTCATTGCAGCGAATGGCCCGGGTCGTCGACCAACAGAACAGTGGCGACAGCGCTTACCAACCGCTGGCGCCGACGCTCAACGGACCTGCCTTTGCGGCCGCCAGCGCACTGATTTTCGAAGGCGCCGCGCAGCCCAACGGCTACACGGAATTCATCCTGCAGAAGTTCAGGCTGGCGGCGAAGGCATCATGAAAATCGTCACCTACAACGTCAACGGCATCGGTGCGCGGCTGCCGAATTTTCTTCGCTGGCTGGGCGAAACCACGCCCGATGTCGTCTGCCTGCAGGAGCTGAAAGCACCGCAGGAGAAATTTCCCGAGAGTGCCATCCGCGATGCCGGCTACGGCGTCATCTGGCATGGTCAGAAGAGCTGGAATGGCGTGGCTATTCTCGCCCGCGGCAGCGACCCTGTGGAGCACAGGCGCGTCCTGCCGGGTGATCCCGAGGACGTCAACAGCCGTTACATCGAAGCCACGGTGCGCGGACTGTTGGTCGGTTGTCTGTATTTGCCGAACGGCAATCCCGCGCCGGGACCGAAGTTCGATTACAAGCTGAAGTGGCTGGAGCGTTTCATCACGCATGCCGCGAGCCTCGCTTCCAGCGAGACTCCAGTGATCCTGGCCGGGGACTACAACATCATCCCGACCGAGCGCGATGTCTACAAGCCGGAACGGTGGGTGAATGATGCCCTCTTCCGAGTTGAAGTCCGGGAGGCCTTCCAACGCCTCACTCAACAAGGCTGGACTGACTCCATCCGCACACTGCATCCGGACGCCACGATCTACACCTTCTGGGATTACTTTCGCAACGCCTATGGCCGCGACGCCGGCCTGCGAATCGACCACCTGCTGTTGAATCCCGCACTACGCGACAGGTTGGTAAGTGCCGGTGTCGATCGAAGTGTGCGCGGCTGGGAGAAAGCGAGCGATCACGCGCCGACCTGGGTCGAACTGCGGGACTAGTTGTTCATCGGAAAGGGTGCAGCGGACGAGTAGTGGCGTGAGTCGTATTTGATCTCGTAGTTTTCGGGTCGATGCGGCACGGTGCTGAACCGATCCTGGATTTTCCTCAACCACGTATACGCCTCCACCGAAGCGACGTCGTGCAGGTTTTTCGGAATTGTGAGCATGATTTCGCCGCTCCGCCGCCGACCTTCCACGATCCATCCCAACTTTGACAATTCCAGTCGATAGTCGGCCACCTCGACGGGCAACGGTTGCTCGGTCGCCGTCCAGAACTCATCGGCGGCAGGATGCATAAATGCCAGAACCAACGATCGCAGTCCCCAGTGACAGCTGCCCGCGCCCGAGTAAAGCTCGAGCCAACGGGGATCTGCCTCGAAATATCCCTGTGTGAGCGCACCGTCGCGCAAGCTGTTGTGCGCGACAAAGTACCGCCACACGACATCCAGCCCGCGCACGGCGCGTCCGGTTGGAAACTTGCCGGGATCGAGAAAGTTCGCCGCGATGAGCGGCACGGGAACGGCGGTCCGGTAGCAAATGCTGCGCCCCATGATGGGGACCCCCTGCGGGCTGATCAGGTGCTGGGTCAGCTGCGCGGACTTCCCGAGCGCATCGACTATGAAATCCGGCTCGAACGTGGGATCGACAACGTGGATCCAGAACAGGTCGTACGCTATGCCCCAGGTGTTATAGAAGTCGACACCGTGCGGCCGGTCATAGAACCAACCCTGGTCCAGGTAATACTGGCGATACTCCGTGAAGGCTGCATGTGACTTGGCCAATAGTCCGTCTGACCCTTGCGCATGCAAGCTCACCAGCACAACGCCGATGACCGCGGAGAACAGGAGCCAATTGTTGAGCGGCGTGCGTTTGGTGGTTGCAGACAGCAGCCACGTGGAAATCATCTGCTGCTGCTCACGACTGAGCTCGTCCCAGATCTGAGCCCGGGTCAACCAGAGGATGCGGGCGATATCCGCAGCCTCGACGATCCGTTGATCGTAATCACCGATGGCGCCCCAATACTCATTCGACCGGGGATCGACGCCGTGCAGAATGCCCGTACGCAGCATCTCGGCCCATCGGGCGGACCCCTCATGTTTCGAATAAACCCACGCCGCCAGCAGTGAGCCCGTTCGGGCAAAACCCTCCAGGCCGTTCACTGAGTAACCGTTGAAGCTGCCGGCGCCTGCGAATTGCACTCGCGCGTAGCCGGCCGTTGCGTGCTCGACAAATCCTGCCGCGAAGTACTCGAAAAGCCCCTCAAATCGGCGCTCGACCGGGGCGTCGCTGAGCATGAGATGTCGGACACTCTCTTCTCGTGGGCCCGCAGGCGCAGGTGTTCGGTATTGACCGCAACCAGCCAGGCCAAGCGCCGCCCACACGCAGGCCAGAACGTATCGGAAAGACAGTCCGGTCCGGATCGAGGGCATAATTGTTCCCAACGCTCACATGAGACTCATCATGCCCAACGCAGACCCGATCAGCCAGCGCCCGGTGACACCATGATCCCTCGCCAGAATTTATTCGGACAACCCATCGGACCTGCGGTGGACAACTGGTCTGCCCGCCCACGGCCCTCACGCACTGACATGGTGGGCCGTTACTGCCGCCTCGAGCCCGTCAACCTGCAACGACACGAGACCGAGCTGTTTGCCGCATACAGGGAGGCACCCGATGGCCGCGACTGGACCTATCTGTTCAGCGACCGACCCGAGAGCCCTGCGGACTTTCACACTTATCTCGCAAAGCTCGAGAAGAGCGACGACCCGCTGCATTTCACCATTATTGACACTGAAGCAGGCAACGCTGTCGGGACAGCGGCACTGATGCGTATCGAACCGGCTCACGGAGTCATCGAAGTTGGCAGCATCACCTTCTCTCCACGTCTGAAGAAAACGCGCGCGGCCACAGAATCGATGTACCTGATGATGCGCCGAGCGTTCGATGAGCTCGGTTACCGCCGCTACGAGTGGAAATGCGACAGCCTCAACGCGCCCTCACGCGCGGCTGCCGCGCGATACGGATTTACGTATGAAGGAATCTTCCGGCAAGCGATTGTCTACAAGGGGCGAAGCCGCGACACCGCATGGTTCTCAATCACGGATGTCGAGTGGCTTCGCGTCCGTGCCGCATTCGAGACGTGGCTGGATCCTGCCAACTTCAATGCGGACGGTCAGCAGAAGCGACGACTTTCAGACCTGCGGGGCTGAGCGTGTAGTCGCGGCTCTTGCCTCGAAAGGCAATATTTCGCAGCACCACGCTCTTCCAACCGGTGGGGATAACCGGCGGATAGCGAGCAGTCAGCCCCTCGTCGGTGATCCGCAGGCCAGAGAATCCAAATAGAAAGTTCTGCAGGAAACCGGCTGAGGTGGCGAGAATATACGTCGTGTTGTTCAGCGCGGTCTCGCTGCGTACATTGAATGGCGGTTTGAGGAAGCCGGATTGTTGTCGTTGCAGCCACTTGTCCGCCGCGTCGCGATCGCCCAGCTCTGCCGCCTCGACCGAAATCATCGCCAACAACATGGCATTGCTGTCGGGTGACAACTCCTTCAGGGAGCGCAGCGCAAAGTTGAAATCATTGCGGCGTATCCGGGGCGTCATCGGCACATCGAGCTGCGGGTATGCCAGAAAGGCCAGCGCACTTCCCATCCAGGTCTGCTTGTCGTGGGGGACGGACGGGTCGAAATCCAAGTGCCGCTGCTCGGCTTGCGAAAAAGGTACATAGATTTTCTGAGCAATCTCGGCCCACCGGGGATCCGGATCAACACCTAGTGTCCTGGCGGCCGCGGTGGCGATCTGCAGGTTTCGCCGGGCGATCGAATTCGTGAACGAGTCATTGTTGACGTCGTTGTAGGCTTCGTCCGGTGAAGTCACATGCAGGATCTCGTAGCGATCCGCCGACTCCGCGTGCACAACCCGACTCGCCCAGAATTCGGCTGTTGCGCGGATCACGGGGTAGCCGTAATCACGCAACCAGCCCATATCGAGAGTCGCCAGGTAATACTGCCACTGAGCGATCGCCACATCCCCATTGATATGGATCTCGCGTTGGGCATTCTCGTGCGCAAAGTGGGGAGTCTGGTCAGTGCCATCAAACGGATCCGCCTCCCAAGGGTACATGGCACCCTTGAACCCATGCTGTCGCGCCCGCTCCTGGGCCGCGGGTAACGTCGAGTATCGGAATGCAATCTGCGAGCGGGCCCGCTCCGGATGCATCATGAGGAGCACCGGAAAATCCCACGAATCGTTGTCCCAGAACACGTGATGAAAGTAGTTGGGACTGAATCCGCAGGCAGTCATGGGCGACCCACCGTCGTCCGCGGAATTCTCGAGGAGGTAGAACAGGTCGGAATGGATAGCCCGCTGCAACTCAGGATTATCGACCAGGATGTCCGACTTCCATAGGTCCAGCCACGTCGCCTGATGCTCTTTCAGGCGCTTCGCCACACCTTCGTCGCGGGCCCGCTTGGCGAGCTCGACGTTTTGGTCCCCCGAGCCGCCCCACTTGTCACGCGAGACCGCCACGAACTTGGTGAACGAATAGGTTTTGCCCTTCTTCACCGTACCGGACACATTCAACGATGAGCCCTCCACGGTGACGCGCAGGTTCGCCAGATCCGTTGGCAAACTGACCGCGGCCGCCTCGGCGAACTGAGCACCGTTTAATGCCCGGCCCCGAATCCACAGCGTACGCTCGGAAGCCGAGCCGCCAGCCGCAGCAACTTCGACGCCACCCGGATACCAGATCGCCGCGCGGTTGGCTCCAGTGGGAATCAACGGTTTGAGCATCTTGCTCAGCACCGAGGTGCTGTCAGGGGTCGGCAGATTGTAGATCTGCGCGAGCTGCTGTTTGATTTCCGGCAGAGTCAGTTTCGCCATCGGCAGCCGATGAGCAAAGGCAGGCCAGGGACGCAGTGTAAACCGCAGCCGCACTTCACCGTCAAATTGGGGTGTGATATCGAGGGTCGTCGCACCCTCATGAGTTGCTTTCTCGCTGACGAAAGTCCGCACGGCAATTTGTGTCTTCTGCCACGTATAGCGAGTCGACAACGTCGCCGAACGCATGTCCAATGTCTGTCTGTATTGCTGAAACGCCGCGGCCGTCACGCCACTTTCATTCAGCCAACCGGTGCCCTCCGAGTAATCTATCTCGTTCCAACTGGGAATTGCCGCTGGCCGCGAGACATCACCCTCCGTGTAGTCCATGAGCCCAGCCACATAAGCAAGGGTCGGATCGGTCCCCCGCAGAGAGGTTTCCGTGGAGAAATGTCCGTTGGCCAGATAGCTGGGGAAATACAGTTGGAAATCCTTCTGCGTGGCGGTCAGCTCAAAACTGTCATCAGTGGAAGCTGACGCAACCCTGGGCAGCAGCACGCAGAAGACCAGGATGCAGAAAAACACAATCAACATCACGATGCTTTCGCGGAATGGAAAGGTACGTGCTATGGGCACAGCCGGGGCGGCGTCGCGTGGCCGGGAACTAGTCAACAGCAAACCCAACGTCGTACCCACGCCCAGCGTGACGAGCGCCCCAATGGCGTTCCACCAGAACCAGAACACATTGGGGAAAAACAACCAGAGGATGAGATTGACGCCCACCCCGGTAGCCGCCGCGACATTGGCCGCGAGAGGCGTCACCCTGGGCAGGGTCGTCAGCAGAAATATACCGAGAATAGGGCCGTAGCTCACCGAGCCAATCTTGTTGATGGCCTCGATGGCCGTGGCCGCCAGCTTTCCCGCAAAGAATCCGAACACGAGTGTCGCGACACCCCACGCGAGCAGTACATACTTGCTGACGCTCACATACCGCTCCTGGGGTATGTTTACCAATGGACTCACGAAATCCTCCATTGTCACTGCGGTGAGTGAATTCAACGTCGAGCTGTACGCCGACATCCACGCCGCAATCAGTGCAACCACGATGATCCCGACCACGCCATGCGGCAGGTAATGCGCGATAAAGACGGGGATCATCAGGTCCGGTTTGTCGAGCGGGATGGCTGCCCGGAACTCGGGGTTTGCCAGGGCGAACGCACCCAGAATCAGCCCACCCGAGCAGTACGCCAGCGTGATCGGAAAGCGCAGCAATCCGTTGAACAGCAGCAGCTGCCGGACCGTAGCCTCATCGCGCGCGGCCAGAATGCGCTGGGCCTGTGTTTGATCCGTTCCATAGTAGGACGTATAGAGGAAAAAACCGCCCAACAGCATGGGCCAGAAGCCGTATTCGCGGCCATCGAGGCCGAAGTTGTGGAAGTCGATCACCTGCAACCGGCGCGGATCCAGGTGCTCCATGAAGGCACTCCAGCCGCCCATGTAGTGCAAAGCGGTGAACATGATCATGAAGATGCCGAGCACCTTGATGATCATCTGCGCAACCTCGCTATACACAATGGCCTTCAACCCGCCCTTGAGCGAGTAGACGATCGTGACACCGCCCAGGACGAGAATGGTCTCCCAGAACGGCAGCATGAGAATCGAGGACAACACGAGAGCGATCACGTAGATCTGCACACCGGTGCTGAATGCGCGGCTGAAAATGAACAGCGCGCTCAACAGGAGCCGCGAGCCGCGGCCGAAGCGTCGCTCGAGGAATGAGTACACGCTCACCACTCCCGAGCGACGCAGCATCGGTCCGACCAACGCCATCAGCGGAATCATCGCCAGTGGCACGCCGAGCTCGTATGTCAGCCACTGCATTCCGCCGCCGGCGCGCAGGCCGACGAAGGCGGGCGCGGAAACGAAACTGATCGCCGACAGTTGGGTTGCCATCGTCGACATCCCCAACGGAAACCAGCCGAGCGCACGGCTCCCCAGGAAGTAGTCCGTGCTGGCCGCATTGCGCTTGAAGCGCAGCCCGAGCCAGATCATGGCGCCGAAATACAGCGCCACGATCGCGTAGTCGACCCCGTTCAACGGTCAGAATTCATAAGACAATCGAGCCATGATGCGCCGCGGAAGCACCTGCCGGCCGATGAAATAGGCCTGGCCGGCGTTCTGCAGCGTGCCTTGGCGAGGCGAGCCCTCCGAGACCGCTGTACTGTCGAACAGATTGTAAACGCTGACCCCGACCCGTGCCCGATCGCCTCCCGAGAATGTGTGGGTGTAGCCCGCATCCAGGCGGACGATGTGGTAGCTCGGCAGCTCGATGTTGTTCAGGTCCGATGTGAACGTCCGGCCCGTGAAGGAATCGAACAACGCCGCATCGAAAAGGCTGTCCTTGTAGTACAGCCCGAGATTACCGAGCACGTTCGGCTGGCGCTGCATGGTGTTTCCCACGCAATCCGTGCAGGCAGCAACGGGCGTGTACTTGGTATAGATGTCGTGCTCGTACGTGGCATTGCCTTCAAAGGACAAGCCGCCCCAGATCCGAACATCGAGCGTCGCCTCTGTGCCGTACGATCGGGTCGAGATGACGTTGACTACCTCGACCGGCGCGCTTCCCGCGGTCGCACCGTTGATGAAGTTGATGTTGCGACGGTTGGCCAGGGTCGAGTAGAAGCCGGCAATGGAGCCTGAAATGAAGCTGCTGGCGTACTTGTAGCCGGCTTCCGCCTGCTTGATGATCTCCGCTTCGAATGACTGTGTCTCATTGGCCGCATTGATCTGCACAGTATTCATTTGCGGCATGAAGAACCCGCGCGAGCCGTTTGCAAACAGGCTGCTGTGGTTGTCCAGCTTGTAGAGCACGCCACCGGCAACCGCATATGCATTCGGCTGAACTTCGCCAGTCAGGTACTTGCCATTGCCCCACGCTACGTTGGCGAGCTGTGGCGACAGTCCGGCGGTCGTATCGGTCACGTACGTCGAGCTCGCCTCCTTCCTGACCGTGCCGGTCATATTCTCATAGCGACCGCCGAAGTCGATGACCCAGTTGCCGTATTCGATCTGGTCCGCGAGGTATCCCGCCGCGCGGCGCGCTTCGTAGTAGTTGTTTGTGTAGCCGAGACCTGAGTCGACGAGACCGTTGCGTGCAAGAATGGTCGTAGCGCCGGTATCGATGTTGGTGGCGGTGACGTTGACCAGCTGCGGCTTGTCGTTGAACTCGCCGATGTAGGCATAGGTAATGTCGTAGTCGCGCGCCTTGGTGTGGCTGAAGAAGCCGCCCAGGGTAAAGTGGTGCGCCCAGTCACCCAGCACCAGGTCCTTGGTGATGTTCAGCTCGCCAGTCTGCGATTGCAACGGCCGGTCACGGTCGGTTACCCGGTCGCCCCACAGCAACGCGTTGGCCGGCACGGCCAGTCCGCTGGCAGCGTATGTGAACGCCCCCGTGTACCTCGTTGGGTCGATGGTTTTCCCGAAGTTGCTCGTCAGGTAAGACGTCAGGAATGAAGACTGCGTGGTCGGCAGGTTCGTGATGTTGTCACCACCTGAGAACAGCGCGAACGTGTGATGGTAGTCGGCGATATTGGCGCGTCCATTGAAACCCCAGCCATCGCCCAGGTCCTTCTTGAAATCCGTTCCGAAGGAATAGCCGCGGGTGGCTGCACCCTGATCCACCTTCGATACGAACTGGCCGTTGGGCGTCAGGAAGGATGAATTATCGAGCGCAGAGGTCTCCGTCGTGTTCACGACGTTGCCGTTGTTGCCGCGGGCCAGGTGGTAACCGTTGCTGGTCAACGGGATGTCGCCGTAGAACTGGTCCCGGTCATCGATCCCCTGGAAGTAGATCTTCACCTCGCCGGTCTCGAAGACTTTCTTGAGGTTGCCGCGAACCTGGTAACCCTCGGTGGGAAAACCCGAGTCCAGCGGCCCATTGTCATACCGGTAAAAGCCGGACAGCGCGTAGTACAGCCCCTCAGTCACGGGACCGCTGGTCGCAAAGTCGGTGCGGATGCGGTTGTGATCCGACAGCTCGAGCTGTGCAACTCCCCGCGCGACGTCGGTACCGGTCTTGTCGATGAAGTTGATGGTGCCGCCGATGCCACCCACACCAAACAGATTCGAGACACCGCCCCGGACGAACTCCAGCCGATCGATGCCGAGATCTGTCCGGTAGTACACGTCGGGGGCCGAGGAGTTCAGGCCCATGCTGCCGATGACCGGCATCCCGTTGAATTCCAACGGAGTGAACTGATACTGGCCGCCGCTCGGCAGGCCGGCCACGAAGATGTTG
Source organism: Gammaproteobacteria bacterium (assembly GCA_034668025.1). GTDB lineage: Bacteria > Pseudomonadota > Gammaproteobacteria > Steroidobacterales > Steroidobacteraceae > 13-2-20CM-66-19. Next base: position 24,756 of record JAXDQF010000307.1, read on the forward strand.
GCGGCCACTTCACCGCCGCCGCCTTCCGCTTTCAGGGCAGGCACGGTGGTCAGAATGTCGGCGGTGCTGTTGGCAGCGAGTGTTTGAAGTTTGTCCGCGGACAGGCTGGTGGCCACCATCGGAGTCTTCAGCTCCGTACGCGCCTTGCTGGTGCCGGTCACAATCACCACATCCAGTTGATTGTCGCTGGAAGCCGCGTCGCTGCTCGCGTCGGCGCTGGCCGTCTGGGCCCGGACGGGACCTGCGATGAGACAGCCTGCGGCCACAACAGCCAGACCAAAGCCGCTCGAATAGACCTTCGAATTTTCCACGTGTTTCCCCCTCTGTGGTGTGCTGCGGGGGTCTCCCCGATGCTCACTCGGGGCGATACTAGGGCGCCAAAAACGTTTTTGTCAATTGAGAGCAACGCACCTGGAAGGTGCCACCGAGGCGTCCCGCCAGTTATGTCAGGTACTTATTGGCGGGACCATCGGATTTTCGTGGTACCAGAACCACAGGTTCGAGGTAGTGAATATCGGCCGCCTTGGCCTCACCGCGAATCAGCCGCAGCAGGCTCTGGCCGATGTGGCGACCGTTGTCGAACACGGCGTGATCGATAGTCGTGAGGGGCGGATCGGCGAAAGCGGAGGCGCTCGAGTTGCCATAACCGGTGATGGAAATTTCCTTGCCCACCTCAATGTTGCGCTCGCGGCAGGCTGCAATTGCACCAATCGCCATGGCATCCGTGGCACAGACGATTGCTGTCGGCGCCTGCGCTGACACCAGCAGCGCGCGGCACAGGGCGTAGCCACTGACCTCGTTGAGATCGCCGTTCAACATCAGCAGGCGGTCGGTTTGAATCCGATGCTTGGCGAGTGCCCGGGTGTAACCTTTCTCGCGCAGCCGGGCGAAGGTGTATTCCAACGGACCGTTGAGCAGGGCGATCCGTTTGTGGCCGAACTCGATTTGCCGCAAAGTGGCCAGATAAAAGGCCTTTTCGTTGTCGGTGTCGACCCAGGCGTACGGCTCCGAAGTCTCAGTGCGGCCGTAGGTGACAAACGGCAGTTTTGCCGCGCGCGCGAGCTCCACACGCGAGTCCGAGACTCGCGTACGAACCAACAGCAGCGCGTCAACCCAACCGCCCTTGATGAAGTTTTCATAAAGCGCCGTCTCGCGGACCAGGTCATTGCGGGTCTGCATGCTGGCAATCAACGAATAGCCACCCGTCTCGAGCTCGACTTCCACGCCACCCAGCAGACTCGACGCAACAGAGTCCACAAACCTGACACCGTCCGTGGCTGCGGGCAGGATGACTCCAACCATCGAGGTCTTGCCCGACTTCAGGCGCCGTGCGCCGGGATTCGGGCGATAGCCGATCTCGCGCGCGCGCTTGAAGACGCGCGCCTTGGTCGCAGGCGCCACGTCGTCGTAGTCGTTGAGGGCGCGCGACACCGTGGAGATGGAAAGCCCGAGATCCTGGGCCAATTTCACTATGGACATATCGTACCGGGCCCGCAGCGCCCATCCTTCGTTGACAAAAACGTTTTTGGAGCCCTACTCTTCGCCCCGCTGGCGCGGCAGGCGCGAGGGGGCGGATGAAACAGGTCAGGCTCGATGAGCGAGCCCGTGAGATTCTAATTCGGAACGACCGGGGCGGATACACAGTGCCGAACGGCCGGGTGTATCCCTTTCAATGGAACTGGGATTCCGCGTTTGTCTCGCTGGGCTTTGCTGCCATGGATCTCGATCGCGCGTGGCGCGAGATCGAGACATTGTTCGCGGGGCAGTGGGAAGACGGTTTCCTGCCGCACATCATTTTCTGGCAGGACGATGCCGGTTATTTTCCGGGACCGGCGATCTGGGCGACCGGCCGGGTGCCCCCGACCTCGGGGATTACTCAGCCACCCTTCGCGGCCAGCGCCGTACTCGCGCTGTGGAAGGCCGCAGATCAACAGCGCTACCGGCCCCATCTCGAGAAGCTCTTTCCGAAAATCCTGGCCTGGCATCGCTGGTTTGCGCAGATCCGCGACCCCGGCGGCGAAGGCCTCGCAGTCATCGTGCATCCGTGGGAGTCCGGCCGGGACAACTCCCCCGAATGGGACGTGCCGGCGCAGAAAATCGACACCTCCGCGGTGGGACCCTACGAGCGGCGCGACACGAATCATCTCGACGCCAGCATGCGGCCCACCCAGTTGGATTACGACCGCTACTACGCGCTGGTGCAGTTCGGCCGCTCGCTCGGTTGGAACCAGAGACGGATCGCCCTGGAAAATCCATTCCGGGTGGTCGATGTCGGAATGACGATGATCCTGTTGCGGGCCAATCGCGACCTGCTGGAGCTGGCACAGGCGCTCGGCGACACACAGGCCGCGGACGAGTTGCAACAACGGATCGCCAAAGCGGAAAAAGGCGTCTCGTGGCTGTGGAACGAGCAGGTCGGAGCGTATTGCTCACGCGATGTCATCACAGGCCACTCTTCCGGCAAGATCACGAGTGCGTCTTTCCTGTCCTTCTACGCGGGCGTCCGCAATGCGAATCGCGACCGCCGTCTGCTGCAGCACCTGGGGCGAATCGCCGGCCGGGTGAAATATCTGCTGCCGAGTCTCGACCCGGACGATGCGGGTTTCGATCCGCTTCGCTACTGGCGCGGGCCGGTCTGGGCCGTGATCAACTTCCTCGTCGGCAGCGGACTCACCGCCGCGGGCCATGACAGTTGGGGCGAGCGGATTCGCGCCGATACGCGCACGCTCATCGGCCAAAGCGGGATGTATGAATACTTCTGTCCCGTGACGGGCCGCGGTGTTGGGGGGGACGACTTCTCGTGGACAGCAGCGATGTGGCTACACTGGGCGCGGGACGACCAGTCGATGCCGTGAGATATCCATGGCAACTCGTGGGGTTGCTATGGATGGTTGCGTTCCTGAATTCGGCCGACCGCTCGGTGATCTTCGCGGTCATGCCGCAACTGCGGACGGAATTCCAGTTGACGGCGACCCAGCTGGCGTTGATCAGCTCCGTGTTCTTCTGGATCTACGCCATCGCTGCGTTTTTGTCCGGACGCCTGAGCGACACGGGTCGCCGCTCACGGGTGGTTGTTGGCGGGTTGATGTTCTGGAGCGTTGCAACTGGTGTCGCCTCGCTCTCAACCGGTTTTGCGATGTTTATTGCGCTGCGCGGATTTGTCGCCTTGGGCGAGTCAACTTACTACCCCGCCGCGACAGCGCTCATCAGCGACTGGCACTCCCGAAGCATGCGCAGCCGGGCACTCTCGCTGCATCAAACGGGGGTATTCGCCGGCGCGGGGCTCGGTGGCTACATCGCTGGTGAAATCGCTGACCGGTTCGGCTGGCGAATACCCTTCGTAGTATTCGGAGGTCTTGGGCTCGCCTTGGGAGCGCTGTTGCTCAAATTTCTGCGCGACCGACCGGTTGCGCACGTCTCCCCGCCTTCTGCCGGCAACCCCCGGAGCCCACTGAGCCTCGTGCTCGCGCAGCGGCCGGCCCTGTACCTGTGCCTGATTTTCTTTCTCAGCAATGGAGCGGCCACTGGAATCACCGTGTGGGCGCCAACTTATGTACACGATGTCATGGGGCTGAACCTGGGCAGTTCCGCCCTGTATGGCGCCGCCAGCATCAACCTGGCTGGCTTTCTCGCCGTGCCGTTCGGTGGGTTGCTGGCAGATTGGCTCGCCGGACGTTCGGCCATTGGCCGGTTTTATGCGTTGATTATCGGGCTGGGCATCGCTGCTGTTTGCCTCGTGCCCTTCGCACTCGCGAAATCAGCCCCGATGGTGGGTGTCGTACTGCTTTGCTCCAGCATCGGCAAAGGTTTGTTTGATGGCTGCATTTACGCTGCAATGCACGATGTCGTACCGCCTCAGGCGCGCGCAACTGCAGTTGGCCTCATGACTATGCTTGGATTCTTCGGCGCCGGCCTGATGCCATTGCTGGTCGCGCAATCGGCCAGTCTGTTAGGGATGGCAGCGGGGCTCGCCTCTCTTGCCGTGCTCTACTTCATCGCCGTGGGCATTTTGCTGGCCACGCGCGGCTCAACCCGGACAGCGGTTCTGCATACCCGCCAGCTCGAAGAAGGAATCTGAAGATGACAGCTCCAACGCCGGCAGCCCTCCTGCTGGAAGCCCCGCGAACACTGGCATTCGAGCCGCTCGTCCCGGCGCCTCTCGGACCGGAAGAGGTGCGCATCCGCACTCTTCATTCCGGCGTTAGCGCCGGTACGGAGCTCTCGCAATACCGCGGTACAAACCCCTTCATGCATGTGCAATGGGATGCGCACCTGCGGCTCTTCAAAAGGGGTGATGGCCCGAGTTGGCCGTACCCGGTCCGCAATTTGGGCTACGAGGAAGTGGGCGAAATCATCGAGTTGGGTTCCGCGGTCACCTCCGTTCGGCTGGGCCAGCGGATATTCGGGACTTGGGGTCATCGGACGCATCATGTTGCATCCCAGGACTATGCTCGCGACCGGGTGTTGCCGGAGGGCGCCGATCCTCGCATCGGCATTTTCTCCCACATTGGGGCGGTGGCCCTGAATGGCGTCCACGATGCCGCCATTCGTATGGGCGACCTGGTGGTGGTATTCGGCCTCGGGGTCCCCGGCCAGATTGTCGCTCAAGCTGCCCGTGCATCCGGTGCGACTGTCATCGGCGTCGACCCTGTACGAGCGCGCCGGGAGACAGCGCTCGCGCTCGGAGCAGATCGCGCCCTCGATCCAACGACGACGCCGATCGCGGAAACCATCAAAACGGAAACCAATGGCCGCGGCGCCGATGTGTGCATTGAAGTCTCCGGTGCAGCCCCTGCTCTGTCTGAAGCGATCCGTACCGTTGCGTACTGCAGCAGAGTCGTCGCCATGGGATTCTTTCAAGGTGAGGTGCAAGGGCTGCAACTCGGGCAGGAGTTCCACCACAATCGCATCGAGCTCATCTGCTCACAGATTTCCGGTGTAGCACCCGCCGCGAGCCATCGATGGAACAAGCTGCGACTCTGGCAAAGTGCCATCCGCCTCCAGCACGAGGGGCGGCTCAACCTCACTGCGCTCATTACCCACAACGTGCCCTTTCAGGATGCACCTGAGCTGTTCAAACGCCTCGATAAAGGAGATCCAGAAGTCCTGCAGTCGATGCTGAGCTTCGGAGCAGCGGCGTGACCAGGCTGCGAGTGGGTATTCTCGGCTCGGGTGGAATCGCAGCCCGCCATGCCGGCGCGGTGGCCACCTTCGGTGAGCAACTGCAGTTGGTCGCCTGCTGCGGCCGGAACGAGCACAAGGTCGCCGAGTTCGCCACGAAATTCGATTGCGCACGCTACACCGACTTCGAGCGGATGGTGCAAGAGCAGCGTCTCGATCTGTTGATTGTCGCTCTGCCACCGTACGCCCATTCAGGCCAAGTCGAGAAAGCCGCGGCCACCGGGGTTCACCTTCTGGTCGAAAAGCCCATTGCGTTGACCCTGGAGCGCGCGCTTTCGATGGTGAACGCGGTCAAATGCGCTGGAGTCGTTGCGGCTTGTGGATTCATGTACCGCTTTGGCGATGCGGTCCTGCGATGGGATGCGGAAGCCGTGGCCGGAACGACCGGACGAGCCGGGATGTTTGTGGGCCAGTTTCACTGCAACGCACTGCACGCCGATTGGTGGCGCGAACAGGCGAAGTCCGGCGGGCAAGTGGTCGAGCAGTTGATTCATATCGTGGATCTCGCCCGCCATCAACTCGGAGAGCCACAGTCCGTCTACGCCCGGGGCAGCAACTTCTTTCACCGGGGTGTAAACCGTTACGACAGCGACGATGTGAGCGCGATGATTCTCGGCTACGACGACGGTCGCGTGGGCGTACTGAACGCAACCAACGGGGCGATCCCTGGAAAATGGGACAAGAGCTGGCAGGTCGTCGCTGAGCGCATGAGCGGGCAATTCACGGGTTGGAATACAGGCACGCTGACACGCACACAGGGCGAGACCCGGGTGGAGCGAATCGACACACAGACTGATGTGTTTGCCGCGCAACTGGCAGACATCACGGGTGCCATCTCATCGGGGCGGCCGCCGCGGGTCACTTTGGATGACGGAGCCCAAACTCTGAGGATAGTCCTCGCCGCGAGGAGCTCGATAGCACAGCAGCGCGAGATTCGTCTGTGAGCTCGAGCACCGTTGGATTCGACCCGGTTGCGCGCAGCTTGCGCGCGGGAGCCATCACACTCGCGGACCTGGCACCGCTCATCGATGGCCGGCAACCCGACTGCGCCGCGCCCGAAATCACGATCTGCGACGAGGGTTGGACACTCAGCTGGAACGGCGGTGAAATCTGTCTGCGCATCCTGCGGCTGCCCCAGGAACGGGGGTTGAGGCTCGAGCTCGCAATCGAGTCTGCGCCGCCCGAGACACGGCCCCAATCCATCGGACTGCGCATTGGCGCAGCCGAGGGCGTGCTGCGGTATTTGCGAAACGGCTACACGAGCTGGGACGGCAGCTATTTCGTGGAGGTGGACAAAGCGCGCGCCGACGCGACAGAAGCGTCGCCCGCGCTAACCGGCTATGCAATGACAGCGCTGCTGAGCAGCCCCGAGCAGGCATGCGTGCTTGGATTTCTGCGTCACGATCGTTTTCAAAACCGACTGCGATTTGCGTTTGCGAACGGTCCGCTGTCAATTGATGTTGAAACGCTGACTGACGCAGTTGCGCATGACGGACGAATCCAGGCCGAGCCGCTGGTCTTATTGGCGGGGACCGGCGTGGAGGAAACGCTGCGAAGTTGGGCGCGGCTCGTGGCGGCCGCGTCTCCTCTGCCCCCACGCCTTCGAGCGAAGCGCATCACCGGCTGGTGCTCGTGGTACAGCCTCTACAACTCGATCAGCGATACCGTCCTGGGCGAGCATCTGCAGGCCGCCGCGCGATTTCGCGACAACTATCGCGTGCCGTTCGAGGTCTTCCAGATAGACGATGGCTTCACGCCGGAAATGGGTGATTGGCTCGAATTGAAGCCCCAGTTTCCGCGCGGCATGGCCGCGTTACTGAATGACATCAGCGCTGCCGGGTTCGTGCCGGGCCTGTGGATCGCGCCCTTCATGGTGGGTAACCGCAGCCAACTGTATGCGGCTCATCCGGACTGGGTGGTGACAGATCGCGCCACCGGGAAAGCGCTCGCGCCAATGAAATTCTACGGCGAATTCCGCTGGCACAAGCGTAGCGAGGAATACTACATCCTGGATATCACCCATCCCGCCGCCGAAGCCTACATCCGCAATGTATTCCGTGTCTGGACCCGCGAGTGGGGCTGCCGGTATTTCAAAACGGACTTCATGTACTTCGGCTCGGAGTACGGACCGGAGCAGACGTGCTGGCACCAGGCGGGCCTGTCACGCATGGCCATCTGGATGCGGATGGCGCGACTCATTCGCGAGGAGATCGGCGACTCGCTCTGGTTGGGTTGCGGCGGCCCCATCTGGGCACCGATCGGGTTGATGGACGCAGTTCGAATAGGGCGCGACATCGGGGTGAGTTGGCGCGGGCACATTTCCGCTGAGTCACTGTTGCGTGACCAGACTGCGCGCAACTTCGCGAACGGAATATTCTGGCAGGCAGATCCGGACTGCATTCTGTTGCGCAGTCGCTTTCACGAGTTGACGGACGGTGAAGTGCGCTCGCTCGCCCTCTTTGCGGGTTTGTCCGGCGGGCTTCTCATGACGAGCGACCAACTCGATGAGGTCAGCGATGAGCGGCGCCGGTTGCTCGCGCAACTCATCGCTGACGGTTCGGCCCGCACCTGCGATTTCCCGCAACTGGGTCAGGGGGACAGCGTCCTGGTTCAGCGAGTACGGGACAGCAGCGGCGCGCAGCTGATCAACGTATTCAACACCGGCGACCAGGCCGCCGAGCGGTCAGTCCCGGGCTGGGACGGGCCCGTGTCCGTTGAGGCGCACGAGTCCCGCCTGCTGACGATCGAGTGACCGCCTTCAATAAGAAGCGCCGGCTAACGCTCTTTCTGCCACTTTTGCAGCTCCTCGAGCTCGTCCACGGTTGCCGTCTCGGCCTCACTGGGTCCCTTGGGCGACGACGCATCCCGCCGACCAAACGTATGCCCTAGAGCACGCTGCAGCTTCGACGCGGCCCCCTCAATCGCCGCGAGTACGGTGGGAGCCTCATTTGAAGCGGCTACCGGGGCAACGCCCGCAGCCCGGGCTTCCATGACACAGCGCTTGTCCCGCGCACCATGCTTTGCCCCATTGGCGTCACTCAGGAACACCTCGACGCGGGTAATCCTGTCCGCAAAACGGTCCAGCGACGCCTCGACAATCGATTGCACGCGCTCGGTGACCGACTCACTGCCGGTAATGTGGTGATCCGAATTGACTAGTACTTGCATGTGTTCTCCTGCGGCTGACCGTTCCCCGCAACCGCCATTCCCGCCATGTCGACACGAACCGTCGACTGGACAAGCTCGACGGCCTGCGGGGCGTATGTTATTTCGTGACAGATGGGATCTGGACAGCCTGTGGGTTTTGGGGCTCTTGCTGCGCTCGTGTTGCTGACCGGCTGTGGCGGCGGCTCGGGCGGCTCCACAGATGCGCCGCCCACGAGCACGACGCCACCGACCAACCCTACGCCGCCAACGGGCCCGGCGCCACCCACCACGGGGACAGGCGCAGCCAGCTCCATTTCATTGAATGCCCATCTGCTGGTCGATCAGTTCGGCTATCGAAACGCCGACCCCAAGGTCGCCGTGATCCGCAACCCGCACACCGGATTCGACTCGGCGGATACTTTTGCGCCAGGGGCCACCTACCAACTTCGAAAAGCAGACGACGGCACCGTGGTTTTTTCCGGAGCGCTCAGCCCCTGGAACAATGGAGCCGTGGAAGCGTCGTCGGGTGACAGCGGCTGGTGGTTTGATTTTTCATCGGTGAACGCGTCCGGAACCTACTTCGTCTACGACGTCGACAAACAAGTTCGCTCACCCACCTTCGCAATTGCCGCGCAGCCGTACACAAACCTGCTCAAAGCCGCGATGCGGATGTACTTCTATCAACGCTCCGGCAGCAGCAATGGTGGCGGAGCCAAGCAAACACCGTTCGCCGATGCCTGCTGGACGGATACGCCCGCCTTCGTCGGTCCCGATCAGGACACGCAGGCACACGATGCCACCGACCAGGGCAACGCTTCCAAGGTCCATGACCTGAGCGGTGGCTGGTTTGACGCCGGCGACACCAACAAGTACGTCACGTTTGCAGCGACTCCAGTGCATCAGCTATTGAGCGCCTACCAGGAGAACCCGGCGGCATTCACCGACGATTTCAACATCCCGGAATCCGGCAACGGCGTGTCCGATCTGCTCGACGAGATGAAATACGAAACCGACTGGCTGAAGAAGATGCAATACAGCACCGACGGCAGCGTAGCCCTGAAAGTAGGCTCCCTGGCCTATCCTCTGGCGGATCCACCGAGCTCGGACACTTCGCGCCGCTACTACCTGCCGAGTTGCACGTCGTCGACAATTGCTGCGGCGGGCATGTTTGCTCATGCATCCTATGTTTATGGCGGGATCGGCTCACTGTCCGCGGAAGCCGCAGATTTGAAGAACCGGGCGATCCTGGCCTGGAACAACTATCAGGGCGTCGCCACCCGGCAGGAGCAGTGCGATACCGGGATCGTGAAGGCGGGGGACGCGGACTGGAGCACCTCAGACCAGCAGGCTGCGGCGGTTGTGGCGGCTGTATGGCTCTTCGCCATTACCGGCGACCAAACGTACAACACGTACGTAAAGAACAACTACAAGAACACCCGCCCCTACCAGGACATCGGCTGGTCGCGTTATCAGCCCGAGCAGGGCAAAGCATTGCTCTTCTACACCTGGCTGCAACAGGCCGACACAACATTGAAGTCGGCAATACTCGCTGACAAGCTGAGCGATGTGAATGCGGCCAACCAGATATACGGGTTTACTGCCAGCGACGACCTGTACCGAAACTTCATGCACGATGCTCAGTACGGCTGGGGCAGCAACCAGACACGCGGAAACTATGGCAACACGAACATAGATGTCGCCGACTACGGCATCGCCGTGTCCAGCAGTACTCCATACAACAACCGTGCGCTCGAGACGTTGCACTACTTTCACGGCGTCAACCCGTTTGCCATGGTCTACATGACCAACATGACCTCGTATGGCGCCACCTCATCCGTCAACGAGCTCTACCACACCTGGTTCTGGCCCGGCACGAAGTGGGCGGACGCCAAAACCTCCACCTGCGGCCCGGCTCCCGGCTACATTCCGGGCGGCCCGAACCCGAGTGCGCAGCAGGACGGAGTTCCTGCCTCACTGGCACCGCCGACGGGACAACCTGCCCAGAAGTCGTATAGAGACTGGAACGGGACGACAACCGATACCCAGGCCTCTTACGTGGTGAGTGAAGCCGGCATCTACTACCAGTCGGCTTATGTCGAGCTGCTGGCGCAGTTCGCGCACTGAGATCCTGCGAATACCGGTAGAGTTGCCTCGGGGTCAACTGCCGGCAGGACGACATGGGTGATTTCACGGATCAAGAGATTGCGGCCATTTATCGCGTTGTGGCCTTGCGGCGCGATATGCGCCACTTTCTCCCCGATCCGCTCGACGAGGCCCTCATCGAACGCCTGTTGAGTGCCGCGCATCTCGCGCCCAGCGTCGGGTTCATGCAACCGTGGCGCTTTATTCGCGTGCGCAGCCGCGACGTGCGCGATCAGATCCACGCATTGGTTGAAGCGGAGCGCAAGCAGACCGCGCATGCCCTGGGCGAGCGTGAAGATGAATTCATGCGGCTCAAGGTCGAAGGCATCCGCGAGTGCGCGGAGGTGCTGGTCGTCGCACTGACCCACGACCGCGACCACCACATCTTCGGTCGGCGGACCATGCCCGAGATGGATCTGGCCTCAGTGGCCTGTGCGATCCAGAACCTGTGGCTCGTTGCCCGCGCCGAGGGTGTTGGCATGGGTTGGGTATCGCTGTTTGATCCGGAGCGCCTGGCGCAACTTTTGGGGCTGCCGGCGGGAAGCCGGCCCGTCGCCGTCCTGTGCCTGGGCCATGTGCCCGAATTTTATCAGCGGCCGATGTTGGAACAGACCGAGTGGGCACAGCGAGTGGACCTGCGCAGCCTGGTACAGATCATTTAAACCCTCGAAAGACAGTGAATTCGTCCACCCCAACACGCTCGGAGCGCAGGCTATTCACCTTCGCCTCAGGGTCCGCAACACCTAAGGCCATGCCGCAGTAGATCATCTCGTCCGGTGCGAGCTGGAAATGCGCCTTCAGCGGCCCCCGCAGCGACGACCAGGACTCCTGCATACACGAGCTGACACCGCGCTCAATGGCCGCAAGCGCAATCGACTGAATCAACATTCCCAAGTGCGCCCACTGCGCATGTCCCATGCGTTCCTCGATCACAAAGAACAGTCCGACCGGCGCCCCGAAGAATTCGTAGTTTCGGGCCCACTGGGCCAGGCGTCCCTGACGGTCGCTGCGGGGGATTCCCAAAAGCGCATACATGTCCTCACCCAGCTGGTAGCGCCGCGTCCGGTAGGGCTCCCACAGGCTCGGTGGATAAACGGGCCGGTCGTCTGGGGTGTCGGATGAATAGGTCGCGCCGGACTGCGCCGCGAGCCGAACCACTGCATCGCGTTCCTCGCCAGCCACTGCAACCACGCGCCAGGCCTGCAGATTTCCGCCGGAGGGGGCCCAGCGGGCCACCTCCAGAATGTCCCGCACCAGCCCCGCTTCCAAAGGATCGGGCAGGAATTTCCGGATCGATGTGCGCCGTTGGAGCGCTTCTGTGACAGTCATCTTCACGCCTCGCGAACCCTACTGGCTGGTAGGATATAGGGGGTAGCAACGAATGGAAGATCACGATGACCCCTCCTTCAGGCGCAGCCGCGGCGTCCCTCAAAGCGGCCCCCAGTCCAGCAGCCCCTGCCCGTCCCGCTTTCGGGACAGTCCTGGCGCCCACCATGGTGGTTTCCCGGTACCGGGACGGAAAATGGACCCCGATCGATGCGCGGCCCGTAGGACCCATCGATATTCATCCGGCGGCCCACGTACTGCACTACGCCAGCTCCTGCTTCGAGGGCTTCAAGGCCTATCGTTGGGCTGACGGCAGCATCAACGTATTTCGCATGGACCGGCACATTGAGCGGCTGCGGCAAAGCGCCCGCGCGCTCGTCCTGCCGGAACCGGATGCGGCCCAGCTGGCGCAGATGATTCGAATCGCGGTAGAGCAGAACCGGGACCAGGTCCCTGAGGCCCCCGGCGCACTGTACCTTCGTCCCTTGCTCTTCGGGACCACGCCGAACATTGGTGCTGCGGCGACGCCTGCGGATGAAGCCTCGCTCATCGTGCTGTCCAGCCCCGTCTGGGATTACTTCGCCGGCGGGATGAAGCCGCTGCGAATCTACGTGGAAGACGTGAATTCCCGCACCGCGACACAAACCGGCCGTGTCAAAACCGGCGGCAACTACGCGGCAGCCCTCGGCCCGACGCTGGAAGCCCGCAAACAGTACAAAGCGGACCAGGTTTTGTTCTGCCCCGGCGGCGAAGTACAGGAAACCGGAGCTGCGAATTTCCTTCTCATCAAGAAGGGAAAGATCCTCACTCGCAGCCTCGACTCGACTTTCCTGCACGGCGTGACACGCGATTCGCTTCTCACAATGGCCCGCGATGACGGCTACACGTGTGAGGAGCGGGTATTCAACGTGTCGGAAATGCTCGAATGGGCTCGCGATGGCGAAGCCGCGCTGTCTGGAACCGCTGCGGTACTTGCAGGCGTCGGTGTGCTCATACACGGCGGCAAGGAGTACCGCTTGTCAGGTGGCGAAGTCGGCCCGACGACTCTCGAGCTGCGCCAGAAGTTGGTTTCGATCCAACGCGGTGAAATCGCCGAGCGGCACGGTTGGATCACGAAGATCTGAACAGTCTCTCCAGAATTCTAGAGCTTAGTTTGGAGCGGCTCCGCTAGCATTCCTCCTCACAATTCCAAGTGAGGAGGGATCGTCATGACAGCGTCCAAATTGGGTCTAGCTCTAGCTGCTGCACTGCTCATCGCAAGCGGAGCTGCATTGGCCGACCCGCCAGGACACGAGCATGGTGGCGGTGGCGAGCACCCCGGCGAGGCTCATGGCCCCGCCCCTGGCGGTCACGGCGGGCCCCCGCACGGCGAAGCGCATCCCGGTCCCAAAGGCTATCAGCGGATCAACGAGCCGCATGGCTGGAACGAGCGACCCAAGGCTTTCGACAAGCCAAACTATCAACACAACTTCCAGGCGGCCCGCAGCTTCAAGGTGGGCCCCTACCACCGCCCCCACGGCTGGGTCGCGCACCACTGGGGGTACAGTCAAATTCTCCCTCGCGCCTACTGGGCTCCGGAATACATTCTCGCGGACTACTGGCTGTTTGCTCTCGAAGTGCCGCCCGCAGGGTATGAGTGGGTGCGCGACAACAATGACGCACTGCTCGTAAGCACCGAGAGCGGCGAGATTCTCCAGGTCGAATACGGCGCCTTCGGCTAAACGAGGATTGTTAGGTGCTGCCGGCGGCACCCGGTCCGCGCCGATCGCCTGAAGTCGTACAATCCGCGTTTCTACGGAACGACGGAAGTACTCATGCGCCGACTAGGCTCGATTGCAGGCGTTTTTCTGCTGATCCTGGTGCTGATTTTTGCTGTGTGGTTGTGGCTGCGGCCGGGTCGCGGCACCACTGGCGAGGTCAGCACCAATTTCCGTTGGATAGGCCCCAACGACCGGATTGTCGTGGATGGCTTCGACGATCCCAAGGTCAAGGGCGTGGCCTGCCACATCAGCCGCGCGGTGACCGGCGGCATCAAAGGGGAATTGGGGCTCGCCGAAGACACCAGTGATGCCAGCATCGCCTGCCGGCAGGTGGGCCCGATCAAGATGGACCCGGACCTGAAAGACGGCGAGTCGGTCTTCGAGGAGCGGCGCAGCTTTATTTTCAAGCGCCTGCACGTCGTGCGGTTCTACGACAAGGAGCGCAACGTGCTCGTCTATGTTTCTTACAGCGACCGCGTCATCAAAGGCAGTCCCAAGAATGCGATCAGCTCAGTGCCCGTTATGGGCTGGGTCGCTCCTCCGTAGGCATCCTGTTTGCGGCTGTTGGAAACGGCTGTTGACACTGCACCAACCCGACGCGCCCGTTGCACCCTGCAGCACCAAGCGGGGGCGCTGTTGTTTTTCCGCCCGGCAGTTAGGCCGCGGAGCCTAAAACTCCCAACATCACTTCATGCCTGAAGCATTGAACCGCCCACTTTTGTTTGCTTGAATGAATCCATGAAGAACAAGAATGTCCGGCCGTCTCGCTACTCCATTACTACTGTCCAAACCGTGTTGCTGGCCCTGGCAAGCGCCGTGGCTGCTGATGCTCGCGCACAACAAGCGACGACTGCAGAAGCGAGCACGGCTCTGGAAGAGGTCCTCGTGACCGCTACCAAGCGTGGAAACGAAAACCTCCAGACCGTGCCCATCGCCATCACGGCACAATCCCAAGCCACGTTGGAAGCCAAGGGTGCGCAGAATTTCGAGGACTTCGCACGCTCCGTACCCAGCCTCTCCTTCGTCGACAACGGTCCTGCATTCAAGACGTACGTCATCCGCGGAGTCAACGCAACAGGCACTGGCGTCGCAACGGTTGGCCAATACGTCGACGACATTCTGATCACGGGCGACCTGCGGCAGCCCGACCTGCGACTGTTCGATGTCCAGCGCGTCGAGGTTCTGCGTGGCCCGCAGGGTACGTTGTACGGCTCTGGATCGCTATCCGGTACTATCCGTACCATTATTAATCCGCCCGATCTCAGCGGCTACCATGCTGATGTCGTGGCCCGTGCATCCGATACAGACCATGGTAGTGGCAACTACAACGGCGCAATCACTTTTAATGCGCCGCTGATCAATGACCGCGTAGCGTTGCGCGCGACCGCGTATGACGATGAGGAAAGCGGCTTCATCAACAATGTGCGCCTGGGCACGAGCGGCGTCAACGCGGAACATACATTCGGCGGCCGGGCTGCGCTTCTGGTGAAGATCGACGACGCCACAAAATTGACTGGCAACGTGTTCTATCAGCGAACGCGGACGGATGGCCGCGACATCGTCGTAAAGGCTGATGGCGACCTGGGGCGCTACAACACTGACCAATATGTGCACGATCCGTTCACGTCCGAATTCAAGATTTACAATCTCACCCTGAATCACGACTTCGCCTGGGCCGACCTCGACTTCTCGACCTCCTATTTCAGCCGGGCTGATGACAATCGGTTCGATTCTACGTTGTTCGATCTGTCGTTCGGGCCGACTTTCTTCACCGACGTAGTCGGACTCAGTACGGCGGATGCGCTGACCGACCAGGCCGATACCAGTAAGTACATTACAAACGAGTTGCGGCTCGCCTCGAAACTCGGCGGGCGCACGGAATTCGTGGCTGGCGTGTTTCAACAGCACATCAAGACGACGTTTGAGACCCTCGTTGCCACGAGCGACCCGCAGGGTTATGTGAACATTCCGATCGAGCCGGTCTTCGGACAGTTCCAGGCTCACACGACGGAGCAATACGCGCTGTTCGGCGAGGTGAGTTACAAAATCACCGACAAGCTGACCGGGTTGGTGGGTGCACGCGCGTTCTATGCTGACGAGTCGGACGATCTCAACAGCACGCATCCGTTCGGCGGGTTCTCGCCGCCGGTGGCGACGCCCACGCTGTACAGCCACGCCCACAAGGTTACTCCGAAGTTCTACCTGTCATACCAGGTCACGCCCGAAGCGATGGTCTACGGCAGCGTCTCCCAAGGCTTTCGCATTGGTGGAGGCAACCTCGCCAACGTCACGCCCCTTCCACCCCAGGACCGCACGTATCAACCTGACTCGCTGTGGAACTACGAGGTCGGCGCCAAGACGTCCTGGTTCGATCATCACCTGGTCGTGAACTCCAGCCTTTACTACATCAGCTGGAGCAACATTCAGGTTTCAGACTTCACGGACGATACCAACGCGCTCACATTTATTGCCAACGCCGGCAAGGCGCGCGTCTACGGAGCGGAATTCGAAGCCGAGGCGCGGATAACGCGCGATGTGATGGTAGGTGGCACACTGGCCCTGGTCGAAGCGCAGCTCACCGAGGATCAACCCTCCACGAACGCACAATTCGCGGGCCATTCCGGCGACCTGTTCCCCCAGGTACCGCAGGTCTCCGGAAGCCTGTTTGCGCAATACAGCCATCCGCTGACTCCCCGCCTCGAAGGCTTCGGCCGTGTCGACTATTCCTACACCGGCCGCCAGGGAACGCAGTTCAGCCCCGAGAATCCCATTTACAATGTCGTGCCAGCCTACAATCTGCTGGCGGTACGCCTGGGTGTGCGTGCGGATTCCTGGGAAGCCTCGCTGTTCGGCAAGAATCTCCTGAATGCGTATGCCGTGAATATCCTCGAAGAAGCCAGCAATCTCACACCGCGCGCAGTGGTCCCGAATCAGCCGCTGACGTTGGGTATCGAGCTGCGGTACCATTTTTGATTCATCCGGTGACGAGACACAACATGAATCGATTTGTCAGGGCACTGGCCGGCAGCCTGGTGGTGGCTTGCGGCTGCCTGGTATCCGTGCCAGCCGGCGCACGCCCCTCCGAGAAAATGGCTCTGCCGGATTGGAGCAGGACGCCGGTCGAAGATCGGGATCTCGGGCACGGCGTGCATATGCTCGAGAGCTTCGGCGGCAATATTGGGGTCCTCGCCGGCGACCAGGGAGTGCTGCTGATTGATGCCGAGTGGCCACAGCTGCACGACAAAGTATTGGCCGCCGTGGCGCATATTTCGCCACAGCCCGTGCGCTACCTCGTTAACACACACTGGCATTGGGATCACGTGGGTGGCGACGGCCTGTTTGGAAAGGCCGGTGTTGTCATCTTCTCCAGTGAGCAAACGCGTGAGTACATTGACAAAGCGCAAGCTTCAAAAGCATCTGCGCCTGGCTCGCCATACGCACCCGACCCGGCCGCCATTCCCGTGGTAACTGTGAGCAACGGGGTCAAATTTCATCTGGCAGGACAAACGGTTGAGATCATCCATGTGCCACCGGCGCATACCAACGGTGATCTGATCGTTCGCTTCGTCGAGGCCGATGTCATTCAAACCGGCGATACGTTCTTCCACGGCTTCTACCCGGACATCGATCAGCCCCACGGCGGCACCATCGACGGGATGATCGCGCTCTATGACTCGCTCTACAAAATGAGCGGCCCCAACACCAGAATAATTCCCGGCCACGGCCCGATCGCTAACCGCGAGGACGTGCGCGAGTATCAGGGAATGCTGCGTGAGGTGAGGAAGCGGGTCGCGAAGGCTGTCGAGGCGGGGATGACTGAGGAGGCGTTGGTCGCTTCTCATCCGCTGGACGATCTCGACAAGAAATGGGGCGGTAATCTGATCAAGCAGCCGTATCTGCTGGGGATCGTGTACGAGGAGCTGAAGGACCGGCCGAAGTCAGCACCCGCTGCGAAGTAACAGTAAGGAGCGTCTGGCGGTCCGGCAGAGTGTGGCGCAGCGGCGGCCTTTACCCGTCAGCGCAGCACCGTGCGCGTATCAATCGAGGCGTCCCTGATTGCCCCGGTGACCGTGGTGCCCTCCACCTCCGCAGGCTCGTGGGCGGCGGCTCCCAACTTGACCCCACCATCCGGCTGCGGAACCGCAATCGGCGCCACCACAACCAACGCAACACCTTTGCGAGGCGATATCCCGATCTGTTTCGCCGTATCGGGCGACAGATCCACGATCCGTCCCGGCACATACGGCCCGCGGTCCCGAATCGTGACCACCGCGCTCTTGCCGGTCTCCAGGTTGGTCACCTTGGCGATCGTGCCCAGCGGCAGTGTCTTACTGGCGGCGTTACTGCCGTGAGGATCCATCCGGGCCCCATCGGCCATCTTCCGGCCTGCGAACTTGTTCGCATAGAAAGACGCCTTGCCCATGCGCTTCTTGGCGGTGAGGTCCGGCGGGTGGTGTTTGACCTTTTCCGCGTCCCGGTTGGCCTGCGTGTTCTTCAGACTTTCAGGCGCCACCGCAGCCGCAGATTCCTGGAGATCCTGGGCTTCCTGGGCGAAACAGTGGGATACCGTGCCGCCCACCAATATGACCGCCGCCCAAATCCCGAGAATGGAGCCGAACCGTGGTTGTAAGTTGGTGTTACCCATGAGGAAACAACGCTTTGGCAGCGGTCGGGTTCCGCACCGCCCCAGTGCGAGTTTGCCTGCCTTTATGTCAGCCGACGCTTACAACGGCCGGGGTTCAACCTCGGACCGCAAAAATGCAGACGGCGAGGGAATTCCTCGCCGTCGTTCAGCTTCGGTTAATCCGTTGGGGTGCGTTCAGCCGCTTCCCTTCATCTGGGCCTTGCAAGCCTTCTTGGCATCAGCGGCCGACATTCCCGAATTGTCGGACTGCTGTTTAGCCACGCATTCCTTCATAGCCTGTTTGCTGGCTGTGCGGGTCGCCTGCTGCTGATGAGGCGTCGACGCAGCCGAAGGACTCGTGTTATCGGTTGTAGGAGACTCGGTCGCGGGGCTGGACGTCGTGTCTCGCTGCGAAGGGCTGGACGCCGAGCTGGGTGACGTATCTGAGGGCATCGTCTGGCTCTGCGCCATCACGAGCCCAACCGGGGCCATGGAAATTAATGCTGCTAACAAAAGTGTTTTGCGCGGAGTCATGAACCTCTCCTGATCATTGAACGTGCAGCATCTTGAAGCGCGCGGCGCAGTAGCACTATCAGCCACCCGCTCAGGCGCGCGTGGGACCGGTCCTACGAAGCTTAGCGGCCGGGCCACCCCGGCCAAACGCTGTCAGTTCGTTGCCGTCCCACACAAGCGCTCAGCCTGACGCCGACGCTCGATCACTTCGATGTTGCAAGCCGCGATGAGGTTGCAGTACTTCTGCAATCGCGATTGATCGTATTCCCGGGAGAGCTCCAGCGCTTCGGCGGCGAGCTTTCCCAGCTCCACGAGATCGGTGAACTGCAGGGCCTTGATGTTGGTGTGTGTGTCCATGGCGCTACTATCTCGCAACCGCCGCGGGCGCGACGCGAACCGCTTCTGACAATTGCCCGGTTGCGGCGCGAATGCGCGCCGGCACACGGAACGCAGTTCACACTTGCATTGCGGGTTTTGTCATATTCGTATCCGAAGCCTACAATGGGCGATGCCGCAAACCCCGCAAAACAGCCGGCGCACGTCCCGTGTCGCGTGGATTCTGTTTGCTACAGCCTTTGCAGCCGGTGCTGTCGACATCATCGGATTCGCGAAACTCGGCGGAGTGTTTGCGTCGGCGATGACCGGCAACTTCGCGTTGCTTGCCTATCATGTCGCCCAGGGCAACACCCTGTCGGCCATCGGCTCGGTGATTGCGCTCATCGGTTTTGTATCGGGATGTCTCATCGGCTTCACACTGCGTCGTGGCCGATCCGAGCGCGCGACCATCACTGTGCTGCTGGGCGCCGAAACCGCGTTACTGTTGTTGTTTGCGGTGTATTCATTGTGGGAAGTGCAGCCGGCGTTCATACCTGCGATGCGCCTGCAGATCATCATTCTCTCCGTCGCGATGGGCCTGCAAGCCGTTGTCGGCCAGATGGTCAGCCTCTCAACTATCGTCTTCACGACTACACTGACCCGCCTCATCGGTGGCATCGCCGACGCGCTCGCCACTCGCAATTCAACAGGACTTCGCGACATCAGGGAGCAGGTTACCCTGATCACCAGCTACCTTTTGGGAGCACTGCTGGCGGGTATCCTGGCCGTACAGAAAATGAGCGGCGTGGTGTTTCTGCCGCTGAGCGGCGTCGCCGTGGCGCTCGTAGCGCATTCCCTGCTTCGCGAGCGTGCGGGCTGAGGCGAGAATCTGGTGGCTTCCCCGGCGCCACAAATCCGCCAACTGCAGAGGGGGTCTGCGGCCTCGAGGGAGTGCGCCGGGGAGCCGACGTGCAAGGTACCTTCGAGCACTCAGACTGACAAACTACGATTTCTCATATGGACATGCCGCGATCGGATGTAACCGCGTTGTCACCTGCGCAGCGTCCCGTAACCACTTTCAAACGTCCGTAGCCTTCCGCACCTGCGGCATGCGGACGTATCTTGATCGGGACGAAGCGCGTCACAACTGAAACCCGCAGGAAACAGCATGTCATCCAACTACGAGACGGTTTACGGCATCGCGGCAGCTCACTCGACGACACCGGTGGGACGAAAGAATTCCTACAGCCGCAAGCGCTGGAATGCATTCGATACGTGGCAGGAGCACATCCGCAAATCCGCAGCCGCGGTGGGCGTTGCTTTCCCCGAGCGGCACGATCGGGACATGAGGCGCGCAATCGTCAGCGGATGAGGCCGACTGGTGAGAGCAGCGCGTGAGGGACGTTCTGCCCTTCGGAACGAAAGCAATCGTCCCCGTCCGCGCAACGTTTGTTCAAGAAAACTTCCTGATGAGCGACTTATACTTCGCCTGGGCCGCCCGGCTCGAAAAACGAAGTAGGTATCATGCACTCAGCTCGTCAATTCCGGCGTGCAGGCGTCGGACGCGCCGCGTTCCCGGCTGCGCTGATCGGCCTCTCACTGGCCGTGTGCGCCGTCGCCACCCGGCCCGTATCCGCCGCTGATACACCGCCGGCCCCTCAAGAGCCATTGCCGGTCGCCCTGGTCCATGCACTGAACAAGGTTGCTGGCGGCCCTCACACCGGCTTCCGTGCCAACCACGCCAAGGGCGTTTTGGTCACTGGCACGTTCACGCCATCCAAGACGGCCCCTTCCTTCAGCATGGCACCGCACTTTGCCAAGGCTGTGCCAGTGCTCGTGCGTTTCTCAGACACGACGGGTGTGCCGAACATTCCGGATGCCAGCCCGGACGCGAGTCCTCACGGCATGGCAATCCGCTTCAAGCTCGACAGTGGTCAGACGGACATCGTCAGCATCTCTTCAAATAATGGCTTCCCGGTAGCCACCCCGGAAGACTTTCTGGCGCTCCTGACCGCCATCGGCAATAGCGGTCCCGGCGTGGCGAAGCCAACACCGGTAGAGCAGTTTCTGGGCTCACATCCGGCTGCATTGAAGTGGGTTACGACCCCCCGCCCACCGCCACAAAGCTTCGGAACGCTGGCGTTTTTCGGCGTCAACGCGTTCAAGTTCACGAATGCCAAGGGTGTCAGCCACTACGGCCGCTACCAGATTCTGCCGGTCGCTGGTGAGCACGCGCTTACCCCCGCGGAAGTCGCAAAGGTTGATCCGAACTACCTCATGGACGAGCTGCCGAAGCGCATTACCGCCGGGCCGGTGAAATTCAAGCTGATGGTCCAGGTCGCCAAAGAGGGTGACGTGACCAACGACGCCACCGTGTTGTGGCCGGCGGATCGCGAGGTCGTCGAGCTGGGAGTCATCAGCCTGACAGCAACGCAGAAAGACCAGGTCAAGGAACAGAAGGCGCTGCTGTACAACCCGTTATCGCTGACCCCCGGCATTGAAGCATCGACGGACCCGATTCTGGCGGCCCGTCCCCCGGCCTATGCCATCAGCTTTACGCAGCGCGGGCCGTAAGACCGGTTGCCGAGGCGACCACCCCGCGACATTGGCAGCACTGACTCCCGCCCAGAAGTGTTTGCCTCCGTCCGGGATGGACGCCTGATTTGACTACGGTTGGGGCGCCCGCGCGGATGCGTTGGGCGCCCCAACCCGGATGCCTCGACTACGCCCGGCGCCAGGTCGTTGTACCGCCAGGCTTGTCTTCCAGAATGATTCCCGCCGTCACGAGCTCGTCGCGAATGCGATCCGACTCGGCCCAGTTCTTCGCCTTGCGTGCGGCAATTCGGTCGGCGATGCGCTGTTCAATCTCGCCGTCGCTCAGTCCGGTCGCCTGCGACGCATCGCCACCGCGCTCGTGGGACGACTGCAGCTTGAGAAACTCCTCCGGCACAACTTGCGCTAACCCCAACACGCTCGACAGCGAACGCAGCTCCGCACCGAGCGCGGCCGCCTGGGCCAGCTTCTTAGCCTGACCCGTCGCCTTCGCAGAGTTGATTTCGCGGGTCATGTTCTGCAGGACCGCGATGGCCTCCGGCGTATTGAAATCATCGTCCATGACCTCGCGAAAACGAGTCGAATGCTCGCTATCGACGACGTCGACGTCCGGTAGATCACGCAGCGCCGTATAGATCCTCGACAACGCGCTGTCCGCCTGCTCGAGCTGCTCCAGCGAATAGTTGATCGGTCCCCGGTAGTGACTCGACAACACAAAATACCGCAACACCTCCGGATGGCGCAGCCGGGGCAACACTTCGCGGACCGTGAAGAAGTTGCCGAGCGACTTCGACATCTTCTCGTTGTCGATGTTGACGAAGCCGTTGTGCATCCAGATGTTGGCAAACTTGTCGCCGTTTGCGCCGCACGACTGTGCGATCTCGTTCTCATGGTGCGGAAACTTCAGGTCCATACCGCCGCCATGGATGTCGAAGTGGGTACCCAACAAAGCCGTCGACATGGCCGAGCACTCGATGTGCCAGCCGGGGCGCCCGGCTCCCCACGGCGACTCCCACGAGGGTTCGTCGGGCTTCGCGTGCTTCCACAGCACGAAGTCCAGTGGATCGCGCTTGCCTTCGTCCACTTCCACTCGCGCACCCGCGCGCAGATCTGCCAACCGCTTGCCTGAGAGTTTGCCGTATCCGTCAAACTTCGCGACGGCGTACAACACATCGCCATCGGCCGCGACATAGGCATACCCGTTATCAATCAGCTGACCGATCATCTTGATGATTTCGGGCAGATACTGGGTGACGCGCGGCTCGGAGTCAGGTCGCGCCAACCCGAGCAACGCAGCGTCTTCATCCATGGCCCGGATGAACTTTCCCGTAACGGCCTCCATCGGCTCGTTGTTCTGCAGGGCCCGGCGGATGATCTTGTCGTCGATATCGGTGATATTACGGACGTAGGTCAGCTCGTACCCCCGATACCTCAGATAGCGGCTCACGACATCAAACACGATCAACATACGGGCGTGCCCGATGTGTATGTAGTCGTACACGGTCATGCCGCAGACGTACATGCGGACCTGGCCAGCATTGATCGGCTTCAGGGGCTCCTTTTCGCCCGACATCGAATTGTGTATGCGAATCATAGTTCCTCAGGCGAAACGGGCCAGACGCTCACGCGCTTTGCCTGGCGGCATTGCTTTCAACAACGGGGCGAGCTCGGGTCCATGCGCAACGCCCGTCAATGCCGCACGCAACGGCATATACAAAGCTGCGCCCTTTTTGCCAGTCGCCGCACGCACCGCGCCCGCGATTGCCGCCAGGTCGTTCCCATGGGCGGCCGCGGCCTCTGCGGCCGCCGCAAAATAACTCTTGCCGGCCTCGAGCACCAGCTGTTGTTCCGCAGCGGCCAGGGTCGGCAGGTCGCCAAACACGACGTTGACCCATGTTCGCGCATCTTCCGGCAGCACGAGGTTGGGCAGAACCGCGGCAATAAATGCCTGCAGGGCTGCAGCATCGATTCCACGAGGCACGATCGGCCCCAACCAACGCAAAGCCTCCTCAGGGCTCAAGCGATGTACCGCTTCCTTCTGCCAGACGTGTAACTGCTGCTCGTCGAAACGAGCTGGAGCGCGCCCGAGGTGGGAGGAGTCAAACGCGCGTGCCATTTCCTCCATCGACAGAAAACCATGCTCAGGAGTGGAATGCCCGAGACGAAACAGATGGTTCGTCATCGCCTGGGGAAGGTAACCGTGTTCGCGATACTCGCGAACACTCGTCGCGCCATGCCGTTTTGATAGCGGCGAACCGTCATTTCCGACGATCAGAGACACGTGTCCGTAGCTCGGCGCCCTCAATCCGAGAGCCTCCAGAATCATCAGCTGACGAGGTGTGTTCGTCAGATGATCTTCGCCACGCAGGACGTGCGTGACGCCCATATCCGCATCGTCGACCGCATTGCAAAAGAAGAATGCGGCAGTCCCGTCAGCACGTCGGACGACGAAGTCGCCAATGTCATCGGACAGGAAACTCTGCGACCCGTGCACGAAGTCCACGAATTCGATTCGACGGCCGAGTGGCACCCGAAATCGACTCGTGGGTGAGATCCCCTCGAGTCGCTTCTTTTCACCCTGCTCAGCCGAAAGATCGCGACAGGTTCCCGCATACCGCGGCGGCCGCCCGGACGCGAGCTGTGCGCGACGCGACGCTTCGAGCTCCAGTGGCGTGCAATAGCAGGGATAGACAGCGTTGCGCTTTTCCAGCTCAGTGAAATAGCGGGCGTAGAACGCGCTCCGTTGCGACTGCCGGTAGGGTCCCTTGGCATCTTCATGGTCCGGGCCCGCATCCCAATCCATTCCCAGCCACTTCAGGTCCGCGATCAGGGCCTCGGTATGCTTCTCGCTACTCCGTTCGGCATCCGTGTCCTCGATACGCAGCAGAAAGCGCCCCAAACCATGATGGGCCAGCCCGTGATGGGCCAGAAGAAAGTTAAATAAAGCTGTGCGCGCATTTCCCAGGTGCAACTCACCTGTGGGGCTCGGCGCAAAGCGTGTCGTGTGTCGCTGACCGAACGTCTCGGCCGCTGAAATGTCCATTCCGCTCATGGCGTGATGTTACGGGACCCGGCGGGCGCCGCGCTTGATAGAATTGCCGGTCGGTAAGGGTCCTCGAGAACAGGCACCGTACCGGCAAATATTAATGGAGGCTCGATGCGCATAACCCCCCGGAATTGGCCCCGCAACCGACTGGCGTCCGCGCTGCTGGTGCTCGCAGGGCTGCTGGTCCATTCATCTGCACCGGCTGCGGACCAGGCTACACAAGTCCGGGTGTCGACGAGCATGGGTGATTTCGTCATCGAGGTGATGCCGGATCGTGCGCCGCTGACCGTCGCGAACTTCCTGCGCTACGTGAAGGAAGGCTATTACTCGGGCACCCTCATCCATCGGGTGGTGGCCAATTTCGTCATTCAGGGCGGCGGCCACTCGGCCAGCGACCTGAAGCTCAAAGCCGTGCATGACCCGGTCAACAATGAATCGGGCAGCGGCTTGCAGAACAAGCGGGGCACGGTCGGCCTGGCCCGCGGTGAAAGCGCTCACTCCGGCAACGCCCAGTTCTACGTAAACCTGGTCGACAATCCCGACCTCGACCCACTCCCCACACGCTGGGGATATGCGGTCTTCGGCCGCGTCGTACAAGGTATGGATGTCGTCGATCGGATCGGTGTCACGCCCACGGGCGCTTCGGGACCCTTCAAGTCTGACACTCCGCTCAAACCCGTCATCATCACGAAGGTGGAAGTGCTCGATGCGGCCGGTCAGGCCGCCGCGTCGCCACCCGCCCCGGTTGCAACGCCTATCGCTACACCGTCCCAGGACACAATCCTCTCGCCAAAATGAGCCGGTTGTTCGTATCTGATGTGCACTTGGATGCCGGCGCGCCAGAGGCGAATGAGCAGTTCCTCGAATTCCTGCGCACACACGCTGCGGATGCGGAAGCGCTTTACATCCTCGGCGATCTTTTCGAGACCTGGGTGGGGGACGACGATCCGGATCCTGCCAAGGCGCGCATCTGCGAGGGCCTGCGCGCGTTAACAGCGAGCGGCGTCAGCTGCTTCGTGCTTCATGGCAACCGGGACTTTCTGATTGGGCGCGACTTCTGCCGGAAAACCGGCAGCCGTCTTCTGGCGGACCCGATCGTTGCAGATCTCGATGGCGAACGAGTGTTACTGACCCATGGGGATTCGCTGTGTACCGATGACCACTCATACCAGGAGTTGCGCAGCACGGTCAGGACTCCCGATTGGCAACGGCGATTTCTGGCGCTGCCGCTGGCAGATCGCGAGTTGCTTGCCAATCAGGCACGTGCAGGAAGTAAGGACCACACCTCTCGCGTGGTTCCCAACATCATGGATGTGAACGAAGATGCGGTATCAACGGCATACCGCGCGACGCGTGTGCGGCGAATCATTCACGGACACACTCATCGTCCGGGCGTTCACGACACGGCAATTGAAGGAGAGCCCGCTCAGCGGATGGTCCTCGGAGCGTGGTACGAGCAGGGAAGTTATATTCGATACGAGAATGGACGCTACGAGTTGCGGAGTCTGCCGCGCTAGCGACTGCTTCTTTCGTCGCTCTCCGCAGCGCTCGAGGTCGCCCTGATCGCCGGGCAGCTCTGGCGGATGGCCGCACACCAGAAGTCGTAAGCGATCTGCAAACGAGTGGTCAGCGGCCGGGGCAATGATACGGCTGTGCGACTCTCGCGCGCCGTCACTGTAATTCGGCCGGTCGCAATGGCCTTGGATGGATCGCCAAATCCCAGCTCGCCTGTATGTGCGAAGCGGCGATACTCCGTTTGCAACGGGGACTGCAACTCGAGAAATACACCCAGTTGGTCGAGCACGTCCCGTGTGTCTGACAACAGGGCTTCCGCTTCGAGAAACACCACTCGCCCGCGCAACGCCTCGGTGAGCCGCAGGAGCCCCGCCAGCCGCGTCTCGTAGTAACGCGCAACCAGCTCAAAATCCCGATGCCACGCGACCGGGCTATGAGTCAGTCCCATTTCAATGACGCTGCGGACGGTTTCGCGCGGCCGGCGCACCAACACGATCGCCCGTGTACGGCCGCTATCCAGAATGCTGCGTGCCATTGGATAGTCGTGCAGGACCTTGTCGAGCACATAGTCGCCGTCGAGCGGTTCGCCTGTCAGTTTCCGCACGCGCCGGCGGAGTTTCCACAGATCAAAGTACGTGCGGTACTTGGTGTGCGTCTCGCAGTATCCGTTGATTTGTGGATGCGACCCCAGGATGTGACTCAACACCGAGGAGTAGCTGCGCATGTGCCCCAGCAGAAACAGATTCCGGCGCGCAAACGTAATGCGGGTCGCCAGCCCCGGGGAGCTCACGCGAATTCCCCCACGGGCTGAATCACTCCAGTCGCGCTCGGATCAGGCCGCCGTATACCCGGAATGGTGGGATCAACATGCAGGCTCAACCCCAGCGGACACCAGGCCTTGTGCTCATCGATGGTGGACCGCAGGATCGCGTCGTTGCGCTCTCCCGCCTGGGCATGCCGCAAGGGGTGATGCAGGTGAATGGCCAACGCCTGGAATTTCAGGTTGCGACGGCTGATACCCGCGTTGTAGAGCCGCGCGGCGATCTCATTGTCTTCGCGGCCCCAGCCGATAAAGGCCTCGCTGAAGCCGTTCACCCGGCGGAGATCGCTCTTCCAGTAAGCCTGGTTGCAACCGCGGATGGCTCTCTGCCCGGTGCGCTCCCCGAAAATCAAGCTGCTCAGAAGAAAACTACGAACGGCGTGCCGCCGCCGCTTGATATCAGGCGCAAAGAAACCCAGGTCCAAACGTCGCTGCTCCAACAGTCGGTTGGCCGCGTCGGGTCCCGTCAGCAACCTCACCCCTTGGATGAACGAGCCGTGACGGGCCGCACGCGCGTGATCAGCGATGAAGTGACGATGAAGGACCATGTCACCATCTACGATGATCACGTATTCGCCGCGAGCTGCGGCGATCGCGCGATTTCGGGACCGCGCCAGACGAAAGCCCTCGTCAGCCTGCCACATGTGCACCAGCGGCGTTTTCAGCCGCTCCTGCCATCGCGTGACAACCTGGCGGGTCGCCGGACCGGAGCCATCGTCGGCAATGACGATCTCCGCCGGCGCCATCGACTGGCGCGCAACACTGCGTAATGTTAAATCGAGCGCGGCGGGCCAGTTGTAGGTGGTGATGATCAATGAGACGCAAAGATCTTCCGGCACGCGCGCCCCCTCAGTGCGGGCGCCCTGGGGGACCGTGCTCGGCCATCAACGCTTGAAACTTCTTGAGCTGCGCTGGCGTCAGTATGGGTGTCAGCTTGGTCAGCGTGTCCTGCTGCGCCTGTTCGTGCGCGGCTTTCATCTGTTCAAAGGTTGGTTTCGTTCCCGAGGCCGCGGCCTGATCGTGCTGCGCCTTCATCGTGGTGTGCTCTTCCTCGAGCACCGCCTGGACCTGCGTTTTCTGGGCATCCGTGAGATCGAGCAGCGTGGCGAGATGATCCATTTGCTCCGCCGGGCTCTCGTGCCGGCCGCCGGGACCCGGGCCGCCCCCGGGAGGGGCATCCGGTGCCTGCGCAAGGGCCACCCCGACCCAGAGGGCCGCGACTGCAAGTAAACTGGCTTTCATGTTTGCTCCCAACTTTCCGGCTGTAGTTGCGAAGCGAACGTAGAGGCGCCGGCATCCACCAGCGGTAATCAATCGTTAAAGACTGTTATCCACGTCAGTGCAAGTGGAGATTTCTGACCGTTACGTTCGAGGCAGCGTTACGACGGCCTCGAGGCCCCGCGCGGCCAGATTTCTCAGAACGAGAGAGCCGCCATGGGCCTGTATAACATCACGCGCAATACTCAACCCCAGCCCGCTGCCGCCCGTATCGCGGTTGCGCGAGGACTCCAGCCGGTAAAAGGGCTCAAACACGCGTTCCAACTGATCTTCCGGTATTCCCGGTCCATCATCGCGGATTCGAATCACGAGGGATGCGCCGTCTTCTACGACGACTGCCGCTTGCGAGCCAAACTTGACGGCGTTCGCAATCAGGTTGGTCAGGCACCGCCTGAGCGCCTGCGGCTTGCCGAGGAGGGACCGGATTGCATGCCCCTGGATCGAGACCTGCGCGCTCATCTCTGCAAATTCGGACTGCAGCGTCGCGAGCATGTCATTGATGTCCAGCGGCGTGAATGCTTCGTTGTCATCCAGGCCGCGGAACAGAGCCAGCGAACCGTGCACCATGCTCTCCATCTCATCGAGCTGCTTGCCCAGTTTCACCTGGGCGGCCGAGTCGTCCAACATCTCCACTTGCAGTCGCAGGCGAGTCAATGGGGTCTTCAGATCATGTGACATCGCGGCGAGCACCCGGCTGCGGCTGTCCAGGTAGCGTTGCATTCGGTCTTGCATGGTGTTGAATGCTCGTGCCGCGTTGCGTATCTCGCGCGCGCCCCGCTCGGCAATTTTCGGTTGCCGCAAATTGCGGCCCACGCTGTCAGCCGCTCGTGCAAGCTCCGACAAGGGGCGAGTGATGCTGCGAGCCACGACGAACAAGGCGATTGACATGACAATGACCAGCAGCGCCAGGTTCATGAACAGACCGCGAGGCAGCGGGGCGCCCCGCACATAGCGTGTCACCCGAAACACCGCCGTGTAGCCGTCGGGGAATTTAACCTTCGCGTCGTAGAACTCGGCGCTGTTGTCACGTACCTCGGAGAACAACGGCCCACCGATGGAAATGGCCCGCTTCGTCGGATCGGCGGTCTGACTGACATCCACTTCGAACCCGGAGCCCAACGCTGTGCGCAACTGCTGCTCAAACGCCGGCTCGAAGTCACCGGCCGTTGTGAACGGCACTACGGTTTGATAGCTCGTGGCTCGAAGGATGAGGCTGCGGCCATCCTCGGGTGGTGGCCCACGCGGTCCTCCACCCGGACCCCCTGGTGGGCCCACTGGACCCGAATGGTCGGGTGACCCAGGCAGCCCCGGCGGACCCTGGCGCCCGGATTGGCCCGCTGCGCCCGCCGACGGCTGGGCCGCATCGGCAGTCGACGGGACGGGGAACTGCGCGTGCTCCCGCGCCACAATGGACGCATCAGACGAGCCATCTGCAGAGCGGCGGCCCGCGCCGGATCGTGCGACGTCAGGCTGTGCCGCACTGGGCTGGGTCGCGGCGCTGGGCTGGGTCGCGGCGTTGGGCTGGGCCGCGGCGCCAGTTTGGCCTGCGTTGGCGGGCCGGCGGCCGTGGTCGGACCGCTCTGTGCCGGGTTCACCGGCGCTCGGTCGGACTGCAGCGCCTAATTCTGCGTCCGGCCGGTCGGCTGCGGGTGGTGGCCCGTCGGGTGGGCCGCCGTCGGGTCCGCCTGCCCCTAGCGGCAGCGCACCGAGCGGCCCCATGCGGCCCCCGCCCGTGGCGCGCCCCCCCGGCCCCGGGAAGAACGCTGGGTCCCCCTCGGGTGCCGAAACGAGTCCGTCGCGGAACATCACAGCATCGGGCGGTCGGCGGCCAAAGCGCCACGGCCGCTCGCTCAAGCGCGCGATCATCGTCGCGCGTTCCGTGTCATCCATGCCTTGCAGGAGGTTGGTCACCTCTGCAATCCGGCGCGACCACTCCCGCACACTTCCTTGCAATATAAAACGTTCGCGCTCACGTGCGATGAGCACCAGGCTCACCACTTGGGCAAGCAACAACGCAACAATGGAGGCCGCAATCAATCGCCCAAAGAGCGACTGCGGCCAGAGGGAGGACCCGCGTATCTTCAATTGTTCGACACCTGCCCCTGCGAGCGACCGTCACTGCGTCTGGACGGGGACTCCAACGACATATCCCTCGCCATACACTGTTTTAATGATCTGCGGAGCACGAGCATCGTCGCCGAGAATCTGGCGCAAGCGGCTAACTCGAACATCAATGCTGCGATCAAACGGGTCGGCTTCCCTGCCCCGCAGAAGCTCGGTGAGCTGTGCCCGACTGAGCACGCGATTCGCGGAAGACAGCAGAACGGCCAGCAACCGATACTCCGCCCCGCTCAATGCAACGTCTTTTCCGTCAGTGTCTGTCAGGGTGCGCGTCGTGGTATCGAGTTTCCAGTTACCGAAGGAAAACGCTCGCACCGACTCCGGGCTCGGGTCCCGCGGCGCATGTGCGGCCCGACGTAACACAGCCCGGATCCGGCCAAGCAACTCGCGCGGGTTGAAAGGCTTTGGAACGTAGTCGTCCGCTCCGAGCTCCAAGCCAACAATGCGATCAACATCCTCGCCTCTCGCGGTGAGCATGATGATCGGCACCTGCGAGCGCGTGCGCAGCTCGCGACAGATGGAGAGGCCATCCTCACCAGGCAACATCAGATCGAGAACGACGAGATCAACCCGGGAGCGCTCCATCACACGCCGCATCTCCTTTCCCTCGGCGACGGCAGTCGTGCGGAAGTCATGCTTCTCCAGGTACTGGCTCAGCAAGGTGCGTATTTCGCGGTCGTCATCAACAATGACGAGATGTGGACGATCGGTCATCGGGCCTCGGCGGTTGTAACAAACTGTTAAGGACAACGGACAGCTTACGAGTCAACTTTAGTCTACATTTCGCGGCAGTGCTAACAGTGAACTCGAGCTGCAGCATATAGTCGAAGTCGGCTAGCCTCCTTCCAGCAGGTCAACACGGGAAATGATGATGCGATCGGTTCCGTCTTCCATATTGTGCAAAGCGATGGTCGGTGCCCTTGTTGCGTTTGGGGTCGCGGGGTGCGCGACTGACCGGCTGGATGCGGCGGCGCCCAGTGGCGTGAATCTGACGGGCGATTGGAAGCTCAATCTCAATCTCAGTGACGACCCCGACAAGCTGGGGCCCGATCCCGATAAAAGCACGCCCCAACGAGCCCCAGGAACGCACCGGGGCCACGGTGGCGGCGGACGGGGTGGCGGGGGCGGAATGCCGCCCGTGGGCTCGCCGCCGGACGGCACGGGCAACTACGAGTTCGGCCCCACGGCAAGCAATGACGCCTATGGACCGGCGTCCGGCGCCTACGCGCCGACGTCAGGTGCCTTTGTCCACACGGCCGCTGACGCCACACCCACGGCGAGCGATTTTGTACACGCGGTCAGCGGCACGATGCCCACCGCAAGCGATTTTGCGCGCGCTGCCAATGGCAGGACCGCCGCGGCGGGTGACTTCATACCCGTGGCACTGAGCGCCCCTGGCATCGAACAGTCGGCACCCCTTCCGCCGACCACTGGAACGGCGGCCGGCACAACCGGCGCCAAGCCCAGCCGCGGAGCAAGCATCAATCGCATCCTGCGTGCGCCACTGACCATGTCGATCACCCAGGACAAGTCCACCGTGACCGTCAAAGCCAACATGCCGGATGGTGCACAGACATCAGACGAATACGCGGCCGGCACGAAGACAACCATTCCGTTTGGCCAGGACCAGACCGCTGAGCGCACCTCAGGCTGGCGTGGTCCGGTGTTCGTTGTGACCACCGTTGCCAAGAAATTCGGCACACGGGAAGATGACTTCGCCATCGACGACGACGATGGCCGGCTCATCATGACCACCCAGACCAAGGGCGGTCGGCTGGGCAAAGTTGAGATCAAACGGGTGTATGACCGCGTAAAGAGCGTTCAACCGTAACCCTGGCGACAGCCGGTACGCAGATGGCGTCGCGCAAGCGCGCCATCGTGCCGCCCGCCGGCCCAACGCTACGGCGGCCCCGAGTGAAACCGAAATACCGGATCCGCCTCTGTAGCCAGCTCCGCCTCACGCGCCGCGAGCGTACCCAACCGCTCCTGCCATCGCTCCGGCGCGACGGCACGCGCCAAATTCACATACAACTCGAAGTGACGCGCCTCTGACCGCTCCAGTTGCCCGTAGAAGTCCCCCAACGGCTTCTGCAATCGGCCGCTCAACAGGCGAAACCGCTCGGACGAGCGCGCCTCGATCAAGGCGCCCGCCAGCAACAAATCCAGCTTCCGCCCAGGCTCTGACGTACTGAGAATCGTGCGCAAGCCAGGCGCGTAACGGCCCGGCTGCTGACGCTCGAAATCAACTCCGAGCGCAAGCATCATCTTCTGCACCTGCTCAAAATGCCGCAGCTCTTCCCGAGCAAGCCGCGACAGAGCCATTGCGAGCGAATGATCTTCCGGATACGCAAACATCAGCGCCAGTGCGGTAGACGCCGCCTTCTTCTCGCAGTTGGCATGATCAACGAGCAGCTCACGCCACCGCTCAACCGCAGTAGCGACCCAGGCTTCTGGCGTTGGCGCGCGAAGTATCGACGTCATCGGGATCGACATCAGGTGGCTTCGGCCGTCGTTTTCAAAAAGCGGTATGCCTTTTCCAAGGCAATCCGCGCTTCCGTCGCATTCGGATAGCGGTCCTGCGGGTCCTTTGCGAGGAAACGCTCGATGATGGGTTGCAAGGCCTCGAAGGGCTCGGGCAACCGAGGCACCGGCTCCTTGCGATGTTTGTAGATGATGGCCATCGGGTTCTCGGCCGCAAAGGGCTTCATTCGCGTCAACATCTCAAACACAATCACGCCGAGGCTATAGATATCACTCCGCGCATCGATCGGCTCGCCGTGCCCCTGCTCCGGGCTCATGTAGTGAGGCGTCCCGAAAATGAGCCCCGTGTCTGTGACCTCATGCGCAAGCGCCGTGTCCTTGGACATCCCGAAATCAATCAGGGCCGGTGACCCGTCTTCACGCAACATGACGTTGCCCGGTTTGAGGTCCCTGTGCAGCACGCCACAGCCGTGCATTGCCTCGAGCGCGTGTGCGATAGCAATCGCGGTTCGCAAAGCCGGCCGTGGACGCATGCCGGCACGCATGCGACGCCGAAGGTCGCCTTCCTTGAAATACTCCATCACCAGCCAGGCGTGATCGTCACTCACTCCAATATCGTAAAGCTGCACGACGCTGGGATGCTGAATACGTTGGACGATTTCGTATTCCTGCAGAAAGCGTCGGAACGTGTGGTCCAGATCGTATTGATCCTTGTGCCTGTCGCGCACAACCTTCAGCGCAACCAACGCGCCCGCAGCCTCACTCTCAGCAAGATACAAGTCAGAAATCGGACCCGTTGCGATCCGTCGGATGCATCGATACCCTCGGATGAACGCGCTACCGAATCGCTGCGTTTCACGTCCGACGGGACTGGTACGCCACTTCGTGCGCGCTCGCGACTGCACCCATTCCGCATCGTCGAGAAGCTGGAAGAATCTCTCGGTATCGATCTCGTCGCGCCCCAAAACCGAGTGCGCGCCGATCTCTTTCGCCTCCACCGAGTCGACGTGCGCCGCGTTCATGGTGATAAAGATGACGGGTGCAAAACCGGTGCGTGCCGTCAGTTCCCTGAGCTCGATGAGCCCGCGGCCATGTCCTAACAGAACCGCGTCGAATCCCTGTGCTAGAAACTCCGGCGCAACGGGACCCTGCAGATCAGGGCTTCGGACCACGATCTGAGCATCAGGTTTACGCGACGTCAGACGATGTTGGATGATTTCGCACTGAGCCGCGTCGTCTTCGATCAGCAACAAACGCATCGCTCAATTACAGCACGTGCGTATCGAGCCCGTCACGGCCTTCGACAACGATCCTCGCAGCGGCGGGGGACAGTTTCAGGCCGATCACGAGGTCGCCGACATTAGTGCCCGTGGGACCCGTATGGACCAGATCACCACTCGCCGCGAGGGCAGTGCCTGAATCTGCCCGGCGCATAGAATCGTCGACGTCGATCTCCGAGACCGAAAGACGTGCACACGTTTCGCTGTCCACCAGAGCGCCGGCGTCGTCCGTAACACCGTCAGTTCCATCAGTGCCGGCGGCCAGAAGCATCATATTCGGCTGCCCCGCGAGCAATCTAGCTGCGGCCAACGCCAGGTGCTGATTGCGCCCGCCGCGGCCGGGATTCGCGGGAAGCTGTACTGTCGACTCACCACCCCAGACGCATAGCTGAGCGGAATTCAGGTGTAATTCGTGGGTGAAGCGAACCGCGAGACGTGTAGCGTCATCGTCAAAGCGGTTCGCTGGTCGACGAACGTCGAGACCCAATTTCTCGGCCGCGACGCAGACGCCATCCACGGCATGGTCCAGCGACGCGACGACCGTCCTTTCGATGCGGTCTTCATGCCCGACCGCAGGACCGAGCACTCCCGAACCGATGACGGCTGGGTCATCGCTGGGAACATCAGATATGAACAGCGCTCGAGCGGGTCGGTCACCCAGTAGGCGGGCGACGCCACCACCCTTGATCCGGGACAGCTTGGATCGGCGCGCATTGAGCTCACCGATGGGTATGCCGCTGGCTAAACCTTCGGCATTGAGCTTCCCGAGCTGCTCGAAGGTGACACCGTCCTCGAGCACCTCCACGAGGCTGGACGCCCCGCCCGAGACCAGGAATAGCGGTTGAACGGACCGGGGCAGCGCCCGCAACCACTTCAGGAGAGCCTCACCCGCCACGAGCGAGCGCTTGTCGGGAACGGGATGCGCACTCTCGTGGATTTCCACGTTGGGTAGCGCGATGAGCTGTGGAGCAACGTGATCATCTTTCGTGATCACCAATGTGCGCTCGATCGACACACCCAGCACGTCGTAGGCGCCGAGAGCCATCGCGGACGCAGCCTTGCCGATCGCGGCGACCCACACCGGACCGGCTGATCCAGTCAGCGCCCGAGCAACGGATCGACGCCCGGATACTCTGTCCAGGCCCGCCTGAAACAGCTCGAGTAAAAGACGGCGACGGGGATCGGTGGAATTCACAAGAAATGCGCGTCGCAGGCCTGGGACGTCAACTGCCCCGAATGACTTTCAGTTTACCCCTTCGTTCGCGGCGCAACGACTTGGCTGCATCAGAACGTTCAACCTGCAGACGCTCGAGATATTCGGGGGTCACATCGCCCGTAACATACTCACCGGAGAAGCAGGACGTGTCGAACTCAGCAACCCGCGCATCGTCATGCTGACAAGCCGCCACCAGATCCTCGAGATCCTGATAGACCAGCCAATCCGCACCTATGAGATGAGCGACCTCGTCGACGCTGCGATGGGCAGCGACGAGCTCGCTGGCTGCGGGCATGTCGATGCCGTAAACGTTGGGGAAGCGTACCGGCGGAGCCGCGGACGCGAAATAAACCTTCTTGGCGCCTGCCTCACGTGCAAGCTCAATGATCTGTGCTGATGTCGTACCGCGCACGATTGAGTCATCAACGAGCAGTACATTCTTGCCGCGGAATTCGAGGTCGATGGCATTCAACTTGCGGCGTACGGATTTCTCGCGCTGCTCCTGGCCCGGCATGATGAACGTCCGGCCGATGTAGCGATTCTTGGTGAAGCCTTCCCGGTACTTCAGGTTTAGCTTTTGCGCGAGTTGCAGCGCGCTCGTCCGGCTCGTATCCGGAATCGGAATGACCACATCAATGTCGTGGTGAGGACGCTCGCGGAGGATTTTCTCGGCGAGCCGATCACCCATACGCATACGCGCGCGATACACGGAGATGTTGTCGATCTTCGTGTCAGGGCGAGCAAAATAAACGTACTCGAAGATACAAGGCGTATGACGAACCGTGGGCACGAGCTGCTGCGAATGTAAGCGCCCCTGCTCATCGATGAACACGGCCTCGCCCGGCCCAATATCGCGGACAGACTTGAACGACAACGCGTCCAGAGCGACGCTCTCGGATGCCAGCATCCACTCAGGACCGCGCGGTGTATCGCGCTGCCCAAGAACCAAGGGTCGGATTCCGTTCGGATCACGGAAGCCCAGCAGGCCGTGTCCAATGATCATTGCGACAACCGCGTAACCGCCGCGGCATCGTCGATAAACCGCATTCAAAGCAGCGAAAACGTCCGCGGCTGTGACGCGCGGCGTTCCAATGCGCTGCAACTCCGACGCAAACACATTCAACAGAACTTCCGAATCGGATGTCGTGTTCAGGTGCCGGCGGTCTTCACGGGTGATGACTTCGGCAAGCTCAACTGCGTTCGTCAGATTGCCGTTGTGCGCGATGCAAATGCCGTAAGGCGCATTCACGTAGAAAGGCTGCGCCTCGGAAGCCGTATCACAACCAGCCGTCGGGTAGCGCACGTGACCGATGCCGTAGTTACCCTTCAGCTCCAGCATGTGCTGTTGCTGGAAGACATCCCGCACCAGTCCGCTACCCTTGCGGGTATACAACTCGCCGTCGATGGAGGTAGCGATGCCTGCCGCGTCCTGGCCGCGATGTTGCAGGACCGTCAGCGCGTCATAGATCCGATTGTTGACTGCGCTGGTTCCGACAATACCTACAATACCGCACATGCTTCAGGCGCCTCGCTCAATCAATGCTTTGCCTACAGGCCGCCCGGGTGCTGCACCCGTTGCTCGCCTACTAACGAACGCAACCCGTTTGCCACGGATTCGCCGTATGGGATCAGCAGGGACCGGGTCCACCAATGCTCGTCGCTGAGACGCAGCAATTGACCCAGGATCACGAATACGCCGAGCAGGACCACTCCGCGTAACAAGCCGAAAACCAACCCGAGAAAGCGGTCCATGCCACTGAAGATCGACAGTCGCACGAAGTGACTCAACAGCGCCCCGATTGCCGCACCGAGCAGCAGTATCAGAAGGACGATGATGACGCGGGCCGCCCATGGTTTGACGGAGGAGCCGGCCAGCAGGCCGCCCAGGTGGGGTTCCACCAGGTCGGCGAAGTGCCATGCGATAAACAGCGCGAGGAGCCAGGCCACGAGCGCCACGACTTCGCGCAGAAAGCCGCGCATTGCACCAACAACCGCCGAAACGACGACGGCGGCAATCACCAGATAATCGGTAACATTCATCCGCAGGTCCGGTAGCCGATTGCGGCGCGGATTGTACAAGACCGAGACCGGCCCTGCGCGGACCTCCACCCTGCATTGCCACAAATGTGGGCTGTTTCAAGAATAAGGTACAACCTTCCCGTCGGGACGCCCTGCAGCCTTCAGTCGCCCCAGTAATTCCTGCGCCCCCGAGCGGTCTGCCGTCGGCCCGACGCGCACCCGATACAGTTTTCGTTTGCCGCTCGAGACGGGCGACACAGACACTTTGAAGCCTTTTACCCGCACATCCAGCGCCAGCCGCTCGGCGTTCTCGCGGCTCGCGAACACGCCCAGCTGCACCCCCCAGCCGCCCGACTCCGAGCCG
>JAXDQF010000308.1:0-9418 GCA_034668025.1 Gammaproteobacteria bacterium
AACGCCCGCGCCTAGCTGCGGTTCTGCCATAGATTTAGGCGTCTCGTCCGGTCAACCGAGGTAGCGACAGGAGGACGAGAGTGATCAGCAATATCGCGGTGGCGTAGGCCAGTTGCGGGAGAACGGAGTTCAGCGAGGCCAGATGAATGAGTACGCGCGGCGCTGATACCTCAACACGGGACCAGAGAGCGCCAGCGGACCCTGTCATCACAGCGCACGCGGCTACGCCGATGCCAAATCGGGACCACGGGAAGCGCAGCGGTGGGAGTTCAGTCGACTCTCGATATGTGGCGCGCATCACCGCGCTCACAAAACCTGGCGACGGCTCAATGGTCTCGTCGGACCTGAGAATCTCGTCAAGTTCGTCAGGCATCAGGGTATCTCCGTCTGGAGGTCGCTCAACCGGAGGCCGAGGCGCTCGCACCGCGAGCGCAACAGCTCGCGGGCGCGGTGTAGCTGGGCTTTCAGGGTCCCCTCGGCGATTCCGAGAACTCGTGCGGACTCGGCAATGTCGAGGTCTTCGAAGTAGTAGATCAAAATAGCGTCCCGGTAACGTGCCGGCAGCGTTAGAACCGCGCGACGCACGAGCTCCGCGCGCTGACCTTGCTCGAGCGCGTTCTGCGGGCTGGGCGCGGTATCAACCGGCTCCACCGGCTTGCGCCCGAGCCAGGGTTGGCGGTCCTGGTGCAGTCGGGATCGATAGGTGTTGAGTGCCACCGCGGTAAGCCACGTCGAAAACTGAGACTCGCCACGAAAGCTCCCAAGCGAGCGATATGCCTTGAGAAAGGCCTCCTGCGCCATGTCCTCGGCCGTCGCCTGATGACGACAGAAGCGCCAGGCCAGATTGACCAGCCGGTGTTGCCAGCGCCGCACGATGTCCCCGAATGCGCCGGGATCCCCCGCAATGACGCGGGCGGCGGCAGCGGCATCCTGATCATCGATGGTCATCGCGCTTGGTCACACATACGGTGGAATTCGACTCGGGTGTGCACGTGTCGGTTGCATTGTTTGTCAATTTCGCCGTCCGGCCGAAAATGCAACCCGATTCTGCCAAAGCCGGTCTCATGCACCGACCTCTAACTGGAGTCGATGCCAATGACAAACGTCGCAATGTTTCTGTTTCTGGGAGCGGCCGTGGTGGCGGTGTTTGCATTTTGCAGCATCGTCGTGTGGGTGTCCGTACCGTTGCGCGAGCGCCAGGCTCGGGAGCGGCTCGCGCTCTTGCAGGCGCTGGCGGAGAATCCTGGCGAGAACGCACCGAGAGTGCTCGAATTCCTGCGCGAGGAGGACGCCCGTCGAGCGGCGAATAGGGCGCGTCAGGACCGGAGGGGCTGGATCGCCGGAGGGCTGATCATGATGGCAGTCGGTGCTGGCCTGGGCGGAATGCTGCTCGAGATCGGTGATCGCGGTGACTGGGCGGTCGGGCTCATTCCGTTCATGATTGGCTGTGTACTGGTGCCGGTCGGAGCGACTATCAAGCCGGGGCTACGGTCGGTCGAATCGAAGTGAAGGCGTTTCGGGCTGTGACAAATGCAACGGGCGTCACACGCCCAGCCGACATGTCCCACGTTGGGCGACTCGTCAGCCGGGTTGTATGTTCTGGTTCAGCCGCAATACATTCGTGGGGTCGTACTTTCGCGGTGGCTATGTCCTGAGACCGTCGGTTCCAGCATCACCTGGGTGTCCTGGAGGATCGTGTTGGTTAGTGTTGGCGGTGGCCGTAGCCATGGCCGACACCCTACAACCTACTTTACCCCAACCCTCACGGGCACTGCCGGAACAGTGCAATCCCCCCAGCCGGCACCCGTTAAACAACGATTTGGCATCTACCCGGGGCATCGGTAATCATAGGCCCTGAATTTGTGCTAGGTTGCCTCACATATGGCGCTTGCCTCCACCGATCAGGTCCTCCGCTCGACGCATCAATGGCTCAAGCCACTCGTTCATGTTCTGCTCAGATGCGGCATCACGTGGCGTGAATTCGCCGAACTGGCTAAATCCACATATGTGGAAGTGGCCACGGACAACTTCGGTAAACGCGGCCGTCCTACGAATGTGTCCCGTACAGCCATTCTCACCGGTCTGGTCCGCAGAGACGTCCGCAAGCAACGGGAAATACTGAGTAAAGCGCCGAACACGCCGTCGGGATATGTAACCAAGGCATCGCTGGTGCTGTCCGCGTGGCATCTGAATCCGAATTTCCTCGACAAGCGCGGCCGGCCGGCGATTCTGCGGATGAACGGCCAAGGCAAGACGCTCGATGCCCTGATAGAGCAGGCCGGCGGTTCGGACGTAAGGCCTTCCACACTGTTGAAAGAGTTGGTCAGTGCGGGTGCGGTCCGCGTTCGCCCGGATGGACGGCTACAGGCCCTGAAGCGCGACTACATTCCGCACGCCATGGACGAACAACTCATCAGACTATGGGGAACGGTCGTTGCGGACGTCGCTACTACCTACGTTCACAATCTCACGCGCACTGGAAAGGCAACCAAGCGCCTGGAACGCTCTGCTGTCAGCGATCGGATGCCCCCCGACGTCGCGCCGGAGTTCGCCCAAATGCTTGAAAAAGAAGCCCAGAGTTTTCTGGAGCGCGTTGACCAGTGGCTCACGGATCACGAGACCCATCCGGACGACGATCCAACAGGACGCCAGGCCGTCCGGCTGGGCGTCGGCCTCTACCAGATCCAGGACTGACTACAGTATCGAGGCATGAGCATGAACATCCCGACAAAGTATGGGCTCAATAGAGTACTTCCACCCCTCATGACCGCCGGCCTCGTCACGCTGGCCGTGCTCGCCGCCACGAATTCGTCCGCGGGGATCCAGGGGTCCGGACTCAGAAGTCTGTTAGCTATCGGCACCGTCACCGAAACCGGCAACGGTCACAGCAACATCATCGTTGTGGGTGGAATTCCATATTCCACATCGCGAGCCGCATTCAAAATTGACGGGCATGCCGGACTTCCGGCACAGATCCACACTGGGGACGTGGTGTCGTTGATTGCAACGGACCCCGCCGATGGCGGCACAGCCGCCGCCACTCAGGTCGCGTTCGAAGGCAGCGTTCAGGGCAAAGTGTCTGATATTGACGCGCCATCATCCACGCTATTCATCCTGGGGCAGACGGTGCACGTCACTTCGCAAACCGTGTTCGGTTCGAACATCCAGCCCGGGGGCCTGTTGGGGCTGCAGAGCGGCGCTGTCGTGGAGGTGAGTGGGTTTGCGAACTCTGTCGGGGAATTGGTTGCCACCCTTATAGAGGCCAAGGGACAAAGTAACGTCGCGCGCGTTGCCGGCAGCGTACAGACGCTGAATCAGATCCAGCATACGTTTTATGTCAACTCCCTGAAAATCGACTATGGCAATGCCCACGTCGATGCCGTGTTGACCGACGGCGCGCCAGTTACTGTGCAAGGGGTGAAGTTCGGCGCCGACGGCGCGCTGATTGCGAACCTCGTGCGTGCCGCGGGAGTAACCCCTGGCCAGCCCGACTCGCTCGGTCGCATCCAGGGACTCATCACCAGCTATTCGTCGGGTGCCTATTTCGAGGTCAACGGCCAGCCCGTCTCAGTAGGTGCACAGACCAAGTTGAATCTTCCGGTCCCGATCGGCGTGGACGTCGAGGTCAACGTGACAGGAACATTCGATACGAACGGCGTGCTGGTCGCAGATTCGGTACAAACCTCGAAGTGAGATCGCGGTCTGTGCGCCCCCGGTCGGGAGCGCACAGATCGGTTCATCTCACTGGCCGATCAGGCTCAGGAAGGATGCGTTGGGAGTACCGAGTCCCGTAACGTTATCCCAACCCTGGTTGGTGTGCTGCGAGGCCGAGCCGGCATAGTCATCGAACGTCCGCAGCCGGTCGGCTGTCCCGCTGCTTGCATCGACACCGTTGTTGTAGTTTCGGCGCGCGACGGCAGTCTTGACTGGCAGAACGTCATAAAACGCCGCAGGATTGTCATAGATGAGCGGGTTGGCGAAGCCGTGCGGATGCCCGGCCTTCTGATCGGCGAGCGCCATGATTCCAGCGAAAAGCGGGCTCGCGAGGCTGGTACCGCCGATGCGGTACTCGTCGTAGTAGTTGCCATCCGGGAAGGACTGAGTTTGCCCAACCAGTAGACCTGTCTGCGGGTCCGCCAGTGCGGCTACGTCAGGTACTCCGCGGCCGCTCAGCGTCAATCCGGCCATTTGCTGGTACCAGGGCTCGGCGAAAACAACACTCACACCGCCGCCTGCGCCGTACAACCATCCCGCA
This sequence comes from Gammaproteobacteria bacterium, assembly GCA_034668025.1. Taxonomy (GTDB): domain Bacteria; phylum Pseudomonadota; class Gammaproteobacteria; order Steroidobacterales; family Steroidobacteraceae; genus 13-2-20CM-66-19. The sequence goes on from JAXDQF010000308.1 coordinate 4,256, forward strand.
CGCGTGCACGCGAGTGTAGTGCTGTTACAGCTGTAGTCGCTCGTACCCCAACCTGTCTCGAGCGCTCGCTGATTGCTCGCATTGATGCCGAGGCTGGTACCGCCCACCGCGGTTACCCAGGGACTGGAGGCAGGCCAGTCTGTCGTTGCGAACCCGAACGAGCTCGACTCATCACCGTTGTCGCCCGAGGAGAAATACACGCCGATTCCTTCGATTGCCGCCTGTATCAGCGTGTCTTCCACCGGTTTTACGTAGCCGGGCGGCAGCAGCTCGGTCGTCCCGAAGCCGTAAGAGTTTGTCACGATCTGCGCGAGGTGCCGATCGACTACATGATTCAATGCGGCATCGAGATCCTGGCGGTTGTTCGGTGCGCCGACGTAAACGATTTTAGCCGCGGGTGCCATTCCATGTACCGCCTCGACGTCCAGCGTTTCTTCGCCGTACCATCCCTGCGGATCCTGCTGCGGATTTTCAGCACGTTTGTAAATACCCGGGGGTACGACTTGAACGAGCTGAGAGGGACTCATCGTGGGCAGTCCGCGATTCTTTGACCATTGATTCACGTCCTGCAGGATTGTGGGCGAAGCATAGGCGTCAATGATTGCCACAGTCTGGCCTGCGCCGTCGTAGCCTGAGATTCCGTAAGCCCCTTTGATCTGATCGGGGGTATAGCCCTTGACGGTCCACGGGACGGTAGGCAAAGGCCCGCCGGTGAATCCTGTTGGAAATGCATACGGCGACAGAAGTTGTGCCCAGAAATCGGACAGCGGCGGCGCATTTCGAAAGCCCGCTCCGGGGGGCGCGTTCGTATCGAGTCTGCGATAGGTCTGTACGAACTGGTAGCTCTGATCCAGGCCCACGACAGCTTTCACGACGCCCGCGAGCGCACTGGGAATCGACAGATCGTTGACTGGCGAGCGCAACGATTGTCCACGCACGCTGTAGATCCCGAACTGCACGCCAAAGGCCGCCTGCGCCTGAGCAAGCGTTCCTTCCACGCTGATGTAGTGATTGTTCTGCGGTGTGTACGTGATGTCCAAACCCTGACTCTTCAGCCAGTTCTGCACCTTCGCGGTATCTGAGGCCGAGGGCGCAAACCGACTGCGAAATTGATTCGGAGTGAGGTACTGGCCGTAGGAGCTGCTGTGCGGGTCACTAACTGCCTTCGCAAGCGCGGCGGCACCGTTCGGGTCGATCCAACCCAGGTAGACCCGAAACCCGACAACAGTCGCTGGATCGGCAGGGCCACTCGAGTTTTGGGTAGTTGCCCAGGAAGGGGTACTGCCTTGCAGAGTCGTGCGTCCACCGGAGGACGGCGCCGCGGATGCGCAGGCAACTGCGACCGCGCAAGTACAAAACAACAAGCGGGAAATCAAACCATGGAAGGGCTGTCTGGCTCGCATGATTGCCATCCTCCGCAAATAGATTGTGATTGTTGGGCCCGCGTTTCGGCGACGCGGTTTGCTACATATGGGGCAAATAGTCTCACATAAGGAGACCACGAGTCGAGCGGATCTCACATGAGGCGGCCCCGAGTCGAGCGGCCGCGCAGGAGCGGGCGGAACTCGAGACGCTGGCCGGGCCGGCTCAGTGGCAGCCCGTGATGCACCGCTAGGAACACGAGCAGTGCCTTGGCAGGCGCAAGGACAGCTACTTCCGGTTCTGCGAACCCATCCGCCGTCGGGGCGGGCTAGCTACCGGGTCCCTTTGCACTTCGACCCGCAGGTGCCGCACGCCGGTACTGTTCGGGTCATCGTCGCCACCCATGTTGAATTCGCTCGTGCGGAGCTCTTCCAACGTTTCCTCCAGTGCCCCGGCACTGGGGTGACGTTTGCCAACAGCAACTCGTCCTGCGCCTGCGGCTCGTTCCTGCACGCGCTCACGTGTGAGCGAGTTGACCTCGCTCGAGCGGTCCGCGCCTGGCGAAACGTTTCCGACTCGACCAATTTCCAGAATTCGCAACGCCTGGGTGTTGCTCATCAAGTCTGGTTGCACCTGCGGTGCCTCGCTCACGAACGCCAGCGGATAAACCTTCTTCAGCGTGACGAGCCACTTTTCCGCTTCCGCCGCGCTCGAGAAGTAACCCATGAGAAGCCGGTATTGGCGGCGGCCATCCTCCCGGTAATGACTCAGGAAAAAGCTGAACCGCCTCAGCCGCGACGCTCGCGGCTGCGGGATGGTGATCGGCGCCGCAAGCGAGCAAAGATTGATGACCCATCGCCCCGATTGCTGTTCCATGTTGTCTTCCCCGATGCAGACATCCGACTACAACACTGAATCATCTCTGGTGCCGTATATGAGACCAAAGGTCCCACCGATAGCAAGATGTCGCCTTTTGGCGTCGCTCAGCACATCCGCTTTCCGCAAGCAGGTCACAGACATACAACATAACGTCCGCTAGAGTCCGTTTAGGCTGTGTTCAGCCGCAAGTGAGCATTATTGGCTCATATACGGCAGGCAGGGGTGAAAAAGTTTCGGCCACCACCTGCCCGCCGGGACAGGCTCCGGCATGCACTCTCGAGCTCGAGCCCGCAGAGAAGTTGGTTGATACCACCGTCGCCTCGCACAGGCTGACGATGAGGAGTACCAGGATATGAAGAAGATTCTTTGCACGGCGCTGCTCGGCGTCTGCACCGCCCCGGCGTTTGCCGCCGACGTCGGTGTATCGATCAACATCGGCCAGCCCGGCTTCTACGGGCAGATCGACATTGGAAACACCCCGCGGCCGCAATTGGTTTATCCGCAGCCCGTAGTGATCCAACGGTCGCCGCAGTTCGTTTCAGCTCCGCCGATCTACCTGCACGTTCCACCTGGCCACGAGAAACACTGGACAAAGCATTGCTCGCAGTACAACGCCTGCGGCCGGCGGGTCTACTTTGTGCGCGACGATTGGTACAACAACGAATACGTGCCGCGTTACAAGCACGGCGGCGGCGATCATGGCGACGGTCATGGGCACGGACGCGGTCATGACAAGAATCATGACCATGACGAGGAGCACGGCCACCGGGACAAATGAATTGAGCTTGGGCCTCGCGAGCACCGGTCCTTCCGTGATCATCTCTCGTGACTGCGAAAGCCGACATCTTGCCTTTTGTGAGACCTTTAGTCTCATATATGGTCGTTGACTGCACATGGGCGGGCCGGCGCGCCCGCAAGGCTGATCGATTGAGGTGATGTCGTGAACTTGTCCTTACGCACTGGCTCAGGCTGATCTGCAATGACCGAAAGCGAAGCACACGCTCCTCCAACACCCGAGTTCGCATCCGTCGAAGGGCTGCTGGAAGCCAACCGGCGCAAGGACGAATTTCTGGCCATTCTCGCACACGAGCTCAGAAACCCTCTCGCGCCGCTTCAAAATGGCCTGGAGATCATTCGCCAGGTCTCGACGGATCCGGCGCTGACTCAAACCATGAACATGATGCAGCGGCAGATGCGCCAACTAGTCAGGCTCGTCGACGATTTGGGGGACGTGAGCGGGATCACGCGCGGCAAGCTTCAGTTGCAGCTGCAGCCAGTGGTGCTCGAGAGGGCCGTGGAGCAGGCTCTGGAGGCATCGCGACCCATTCTCGAGGCGCACGGCCACCATCTGATCGTCCGCTGCCGGGATGATCGGCTCACGGTCGATGGCGACCCCGTTCGCCTTGCGCAGATCCTGACTAACTTGCTGTCAAACTGCGCCAAGTACACCGAGCCGGGTGGAACGATCTGTCTGACCGTGGAGCGCGATGGAGACGACGCAGTCATCAGTATCGCGGATACGGGCATCGGCATTCCACCGGATTATCTGGAGGATGTGTTCGAAATGTTCTCGCAGATCAGAGTCCACCAGGCACGATCCCGCGGAGGATTGGGAATCGGTCTTGCGTTGGTGCGCAGACTCGCCAAGCTGCATGGGGGCAGCGTGAGTGCGCACAGCCTCGGAATCGGTACGGGAAGTACATTCACGGTACGGTTGCCGGCAATCGCGGATCGCGCGCCTGTGACAGGGCGCAATGTTATAGACCTTCATGTGATCTGACTTCCGCAGTGCCCTGAAGGAAAAGCGGACTCCCCTGCAGGTCGAGCCCGCGGGAACCCTGTTTCGGGGCATATCCCTTACACCGTGCGCGACTTTCGCGGGCTAAACCACAAACAGCCAGTGCCCGCACCGTATGTTCGCTTTCGCACGGAGTCGCGCGGCGAATGCGCGCAAGTTGAAAGGGACTGATACAACGCCTTCTTTCGCCGCTACAGGAGTGGCAAGCGAAGCGAGCCTGGAGAAATCAGCGATGGGCGCGAAGTACGCCGACTGCAATCGCCGCAGAACTCTGCTCATTAAAGCCATTGCCGTCATGTTGGCGGTGGCCTCTGCCGCGCTCCCCGTTCCGGCAGTCGCTACCGGCTCGCGGCAGCAAGCTGCGCAGATGCAGCTCGACCCGTCCCGGTCAGCGCTCAATGCGGAAGCCTTTGTATCGCAGCCCGGCGAATTGCTCTTCACCAGCGGAAGTGCCAATTTGAGTCCGGGGGCCATGGGCGAGCTGAACGAGCTCAGCGACTTCCTCGGCAGAAATCCGGACTCCAGTGTCGTTATTCGTGGCTACACGGACAGCGTTGGGAACGAAGAATACAACCAAGGACTCTCCGACCGTCGCGCCAATTCAGCAAAAGCATATCTCGTTGCCCGGGGTATCGGATCAACGCGGCTTTCCGCATCGGGAATGGGCCAGAGTGCCCCGGTCGCGGCCAACGACTCTGCACCAGGCCGCCACCAGAACCGCCGCGTGGAAGTGGTCATCAGCAATCCACCGGCCGCGTCTGCGCATCGAACTCACAGACAGCAGATGCTTGTGTTACTCATGCTGCTGGAGTCCACCAGCGGCAGCCTGGGGAAGATTTTCCGCTGACCGCTGACCGCTGAGCTGATCATCATAACTCGGGATCCAGCGGCAGCCAGGATAACACCTTCGCTTGCGCTCTCTTCCAACGGCTGCATGCCGGCTCGTGACCATAGTCGACAGGCGTGCCATCTTCGACAGTATGCCAGTTGAGCCGCTCCGTCTGCTTCCCGGAAACGGGACGCAGCGAGAGTGAATAGGAGTTTTCGAGGCGTGTCATCGCTTCAAAGCGCGTGGCCTCCTGCTGCGCGAGCTCATCACTGTCGATGATGAATCCCATCTCGGT
>JAXDQF010000309.1:0-3621 GCA_034668025.1 Gammaproteobacteria bacterium
ACCTGCTCGAGCACGGTCTGCGGGCGGATGTGGCTTTGATCGAAGCCTGGCGCGGTGATCGCTGGGGTAATCTCAGCTACCGTGGCAGCGGGCGTAACTTCAATCCCATCATGGCGACTGCGGCGCAACTCACCATCGCGCAAGTGCATGAATTTCCCGAACTCGGAGAGTTGGAACCGGACAATGTCGTTACGCCCGGTATTTTCGTCGAGCGCATCGTGAAGGTGGTTGCATGAACCCGCAAGCAGGTTTCGAGCGCCGCGCGATGGCGCAGCGGGTGGCGCGGGACATTCCCGAAGGCTGGGTGGTCAACTTAGGTGTCGGCCTGCCCACTCAGATCTGCGACCTGGTGAGCGCGGACCGTGAAGTTATCTTCCACTCTGAGAACGGCATTCTGGGCATGGGTCCCCAACCGACGCCGGACCAGTTGGATCCCTGGCTGGTGAATGCCGGCAAACAGGCGGTCACCCTGCGGCCGGGCGCGTCGTTGTTTCATCATGCGGACAGCTTCGCCATGATCCGCGGCGGCCACATCGATCTGTGTGTGCTGGGCGCCTTCGAGGTCGCGAGCAATGGCGATCTTGCCAACTGGACCACCGACTCCAACGATAAGACGCCTGCCGTAGGAGGTGCAATGGACCTGGCGGTGGGCGCCAAGCGCCTCTGGGTCCTCATGGAGCATGTCACCAAGAAAGGCCAGCCCCGCCTGGTGGAGCGCTGTGCCCTGCCGTTGACAGCACCCGGCGTGGTCAAACGGGTCTACACCAATCTTGCCGTGTTGGAAGTCATCGACCGCAAATTCAAAGTGCTCGACCTGGCTCCTGGGGTAACGCTCAAAGAGGTACAGAACCTGACGGCCGCGCCGGTGGTGTCATGACGAAGACAGAACGCCTGCGCGCTATCCTCAACGGCAGCGCCTGCGTGCATCCGGCTTCAGTGGTGGAACCGCTGGGAATGCGTGCAGCCGGGGAAATAGGGTACGAAGCCGTGATGATGGGGGGGTCTCTGGTGTCTTTGGCCGTGTTGGGTGCCCCTGACGTCGCGGTCCTGACATTGACTGAGCTAGCGGAGCAGGTACGCCGAGTCTGCCGTGCCGGCGACTTGCCTGTCGTGGTCGATGGCGACCATGGCTACGGCAACGCCCTCAGCGTCCGGCGCATGGTTGAAGAGTTGGAAGCGGCTGGGGCCGCGGCGGTCACTGTGGAAGACACTTTGCTGCCAGCGGCCTTCGGTAGTGAGAAGGCGAGCCTGATTGCAGTCAAAGAAGCGGTCGGAAAAATCCGTGCAGCCCTCGATGCGCGCACCGATCCGCTCTTCAGCGTCATCGGGCGGACCAACGCGGCGTTGGCATCTGCGTCTGAAATGCTGGTCCGCCAGCAGGCATTTGCGGATGCCGGCGCGGATGCGCTGTTTATTGCCAACCTGAAGACTCTGGAGCAGCTCGACGCGTTGGCGAAAAAGGCCCGCGTGCCGCTGCTGTTGGGTTCCGCCATTCCCGGGGTGGGCACTGAGGAGCTCGCGGCGAGAAAGGTGAGGCTGAGCCTGAAGGGTCACCAGGCGGCGTTCGCGGCCATTGCAGCGCAGTACCGTGGTTTGTATCAGATTCGCCATGGCCGCGAACCTGCGGACCTGGATGCCCGCAAGCTGGTCAAACAGTTGAGTCAGGACGAGCGCTACGCACGCTGGGCGGAAGAATTTCTCAAATAGCTTCGAGGTAGACGGTTTGCAGCGAAATCTCGCCAAAGTGGCGTCCGTGGTAGGTGTTGGGCACACCGACTGGCGAGGTGACTATGTACGCACTCGCAACGGAGAAAAGCCCCGCGATTCCGTTGGCTATGGCGCCGACGCGTTCAAAGTGGCGCTGGCAGACGCGGGTTTGCAGGTGTCGGACATCGATGGCCTGATTGTGGGTCCAACGACTCCCTACGAGCGGATCGGCGAGGTCCTCGGGATCGATGCCCGCTGGGGCGGCCAGGCGGATGCAATGTTGGGCATCATCCAGGCGTGCATGGCCATCCGGTCCGGGTTGACCGAAGTCGTGGCGCTGGTCTACGGCAATAACCAACGCTCCGGCGGCACCAACTACGGTGGTGACAACGCCGCGGGTGGCGGGTCATTTCTGTCGTATATCTACCATGCGCCGTGGGGCTTCACCTCGCAGGGCGCGCTATACGCCATGATGTTCCGCCGTTACATGGAGCTGAGCGGCCTGACCCCGGCGGAGCTGGGCGAGGTGGCCGTTGCCCAGCGCATGGGTTCCAGTCTCAACCCCAACGCCATCATGCAGGAGAGGATCACGGTCGAGGACTATCTGCAGTCGGCGTTTGTGTGCGAGCCGCTGCATTTGTTCGACTACTGCCTCATCAACGACGGCGGCGTGGCGCTGATTGTTGCGGAAGCCGGCCGGGCAAAGCACATCCGTCCCGACCCTGTGTTGATCCACGGCGTGGGGCGTTACGATCTCAACAAGGGCGCCACCAGCCTCGAGCCGCGGCTGACGAACTTCTACCTGCCGGCGCAGCAGAAAGTGGCCGAGCAGGTCTTCAACATGGCGGGGATCGGCCCGCGCGACGTGAGCTCGCTGCAGGTCTATGACAGTTTTTCCTGTCACATTCCGCTCGCGCTGGAAGGCTATGGCTACTGCGGGGTGGGCGAGGCCGGCAAGTTCATGCGTGAGAGCGGCATTTCTCTGCAAGGCCGGCTGCCGGTAAACACCAGCGGCGGTCATCTGTCGGAGTCCTACATGCAAGGTTGGAATCATCAGATCGAGGCGGTCAGGCAATTGCGTGGCCAGTGCGGCGCACGCCAGGTGGCGGACTGCCGTTATGTGCATTACAGCTCCGATGTCGCAGGCAAGGCGGTGTCGATTCTCTACGGGCGCTGAAGGGAGCGCATCATGGCAAACTCCAAACCCGTTCTCGGAATCGACGATCTGCCGATGTGGGCCAGCATGCAGCGGGGTCGGTTGGAGCTGCAACGCTGCAACGATTGCGGCAGCTTCCGCTACCCGCCGGCCCCAGTGTGTCCGAAGTGTCTGTCGGTGGTGGCGGCCTGGACCCCGGTGTCGGGGAAGGGGAAGATCCTGTCCTGGGTCGTGTTCCACAGGAAATATTTCGACAATCATCCGCCGCCGTACAACAGTGTGGCCGTGGAACTGGAGGAAGGTCCCATCATCGTGACCCAGCTCGAAGGGCCCGAGCCTGCGGGCAGCTGGATCGGTCAGCCGGTGGTGTTGGGTTACGGCGAGCATACCGGCAGAATGCGTCATCATGCGTGCCTTGCCGCAAAAGGCTGACCGCCGATGACCGCCTACATTGCCGGTGCCTATGAGCTGCCGATCCGCCATGCTCCTGATCAGTCGCTCGCACAGTTGCAGGCACAGGCCATGCTGGGAGCTCTCGCGGATGCCGGCCTGGAGAAGAACGATATCGACGGCTTTTTCTGCGGCCCGGACGCTCCGGGCACCGGACCCCTGTCGATCGCCGATTATCTCAACCTGAAACTGCGGCACGTCGATACGACTAACACCAGCGGCTCTTCCTACCCCATCCACGTCGCCCATGCCGCGCAAGCCATTGCTGCAGGTAAGTGCAACGTGGCGCTGATTACGCTGGCAGGCCG
>JAXDQF010000310.1:0-17697 GCA_034668025.1 Gammaproteobacteria bacterium
CGCAGACGCTCGATCATAGCGGACTACGATGGTAGAATCGCGCGGCTCGTGGGGGCGGTAGCTCAGTTGGGAGAGCGATGCGTTCGCAATGCATAGGTCGAGGGTTCGATTCCCTTCCGCTCCACCACTTCCCCTCAGCGCGGTCGCTTTCCCAGCACCGCTGACGGCGCCTCGCCGAACGCCTTGGAAAATTCCCGGCTGAAGTGGCCGACATCGTTGAAGCCGCACACGAACGCCACTGACGTCACCGTCTGATTGGTATCACTTCCTTCGAGCATGCGCCGGGCCTGCTGGAGCCGCCGCTGGCGGGCGAATGCCATGGGGGAGTATCCGCGGCTGCGTTTGAACGCGCGGTAGATGCTGCGCGTACTGATGCCGGTGACGGCAGCGATCCGCTCAATATCAAACGGCGCATCGAGATGGGCGTCGATGTATTCCTCGACGCGCCTGACCTGCCACGAGCCGGCGTCCAGCACCTCCTGCTCCAACAGCTCCCGCATGTTGTGTGCGAAGTTGAACAGCATGCTGACAATCAGGGCGTCCTCGAGCTCGGCCAGCACGAACGGCGGAGCGAGGACGGTTGCATGATCGATGTTGGCCAGGATGCAGTTGAGGATGGCAACGAAGGCTTTTGACTCGGGTTTGTTTCGTTTGAAGACAGGCTCGAATGTCAGGCGGCGCGATACCGGCGAGCCGGTGAGGGCGACCAGCTTCCGGATCAGAACGTCATGCCGGACGCGCCACACCAACTGTTGAAATCCGGCGCCGTAGCCGAGCACCGCCTCCGTGGGCGAGATGCAGGACTGCAGCGCATTGACATCGATGGGCTGTTTGTTGATATATGTTATTCCAGCGCCCGCGCGTTGGATCTGCATTCGGATATAGGGCCCGTCGGGCACCCGCAGCTCGAGCGGCGTCTGCGTCTCGGTGAACCACAGCTCGCCGGAAGGCATTTCATAGCGGTTGGCGTAGGCATCAACCGGCGTGACCGGCGCTACGATGCAGGCGGCACCCACGTGCTGGCGAACTTCCCGACACAAATCTGCGGCACTGGCGGATTTAAATAGCGTATGCCCGCGCAACGGAGTCTCTCGACTCAGCATCGATTTTGTTACCTCAGTATGCTCCCGTGCCTGGAGTTTGCTCCCTGAGCGAGCCGCTGCTGCAGCACGCTGCAATGTGTTGGTCGAGCTATACACGATATCCCCAGGTGCGCCAATCAGGGTGGCGCTGATTGTCAAACAATGGCACTCCTAACCATGCAAATGGATCGCTTTGGAGGCATGCTGAAGTAATACTGGAACATTGTGCACTGCAGCGTTGACCAACGCAGACACGACCAACTCAGACTCTTCGCGCCCGTTCGCGCTGCCCAAACCCCTGCCAGCGGTCCGGATCGAAGTCGCTCAGCCGGCTTCCTGGAGTGAGCTGATCTCCGGCTTGCGCTCGCTCGGATTCGCAGTACACATCGGACGTGGCGAACAGGTGACGGGTCCCGTCGTTCGCGTCACTGATGGCAGCTGCGCGCCGGCTGATGACAACGCTGCCTTCGTGGTCGTGGCCCGCGTACGCTCAGTTCAGGCTTTGACAGCTGCCATCGAGGCGGGCGCCAGCGGTTACTTCGTCGCTCCCATCGACTTCCTCAGTCTCAGTGCCACGATTTGCTCGGCAGCCGTCCAGGCACGCGATCTGTCCACGCTGTCCGAGCGCACGGCGAAGCTTCACGAGTCGCTCACCGCGGATCAGACAGTCAGCACCGTTGTCGGCATTTTGATGGAGCGTTATCGCTTCCAGCGTGCTGAAGCCTATGAACGTTTGCGCCGGTATTCCCGCACCGAGCGCCGCAAGGTTGTGGAGGTTGCGACGGAGATCGTGACTGCCACTGAAGAGTTGGGCAAAACGATGCGTGCCATCGAGTCAGTCGCCGGCGAGCCCTGACGGCGCGCGGCCGCAGCCCGTTTTCGCCTAACACTGCGGCGACTTTCAGTCCGCGGAAATTTCTTGAACTGGCTCTCGGAAAGTCAGCGGTTTTACCAACCCATTTCACGTAACGCAGCGCGCAGGCGACATATGCTTGGCCTCACGTCGATTGCAACCTTTTGCACCCTTTGTGCGCGGTTGAGATCGAACCCGAGTGCACGCACTCGCAATCACCGCCACGCCCCCGCGGTGAACGCTCCCTCTAGGCCCTTCCCCTGCCTGGTGTCTCCCACTGGTCCGGCCTGGAGTATTCGCGATGCTTTCTGCCTCATACGCCCACGAATTTGCAGCTGACGCTGCTGAAGCGCCGCAGGCGCTCGTTGTGGCACGTGTGCCGGCGGACCAACCGATTGCAGACACCTTCGCAGCCGAACTGGGGATTGCCCGCCGCGCGGCCCTGAACGAGCCGGCCGTCGCAGCCCAATTGTTGTCCGCTTGGATGACTCACAATGGCTGAACAGACGCTACCTCCCAATGGTGTGCGCGATGCCGCCGTATTCCTGCTGTCGCTCGGCGAGGAAGCTGCGGCTGAAGTGCTCAAACATCTGGGCGCAAAGGATGTGCAGCGGATTGGCGCCGCCATGTCGGAAGTAGGACAGCTGTCGCGCGTACAGGTTACTCAGACACTCGATCGGTTCCTGCAGGAGGTCGAGACACAGGTTTCTGTAGGTGTAGGCGCCGACGAATTCATCCGCACGATGCTGACCAAGGCGTTGGGCGAGGACAAGGCATCCGGCCTGATTGACCGCATCCTGTTCGGTCGGTCGAGCAAAGGCCTGGAAATGCTGAAGTGGATGGATGCTCGCGGAGTTGCCGACAACATCCGCAATGAGCATCCCCAGACAATCGCGGTCGTGCTCGCCTACCTCGATGCCGACCAGGCCGCCGAAGTCCTGGGGCGGCTCCCGGAAAACGTGCGGCCGGAAGTGGTGGCACGCATTGCAGCCCTCGATGGCGTACAGCCGAGCGCTTTGAGCCAGCTCGACGATGTGATTGAGCGGCAATTTTCCGGCAAGGTGGCTACTCGGACTGCCAGTCTCGGGGGCGCCAAGGCGGCCGCCAACATCATCAACAACATGGAAATCTCGCAGGAGGGCGCGCTGCTCGGTCACCTGCGCGAGATGGACGAGACTCTCGCGAGCACGATCGAAGAGTTGATCTTCACGTTCGATGACCTGATGGAGATCGAGGATCGCGACTTCCAGGAATTGCTGCGCCAGGTGCCTAACGATCAGATCGTGCCGGCATTGAAGGCAGCCGAAGAATCCATGCGCAACAAGTTCTTCAAGAACATGTCGCAGCGGGCCGCAGCCACGTTGAAGGAAGACCTGGAGGCGCGCGGGCCCATCAAGATCTCGGAGGCCGAAGCGGCCCAGAAGGTCATTCTCACCACCGCCCGAAACCTGGCCGAGGCCGGCACGATCTCACTCGGCAGCAAGGGCGACAGCTACGTTTAGGCGGAGCAAACCACTGAATGTCAACAGCACAAGAAATACTCGGACAGGATGAAATCGATGCGCTGATTCACGGCGTCGGCAGCGGTAATATTCCCACGGAGGCGCCGCCGGCCCGCGATGAAGCGCGCCAGTATGATTTCAGCCACAACACGCGGATCGTGCGCGGCCGGATGCCGACGCTCGAGATGATCAACGAGCGCTTTGGGCGGCTGCTGCGAACCAGTATCTACAACTTGTTGCGCCGGGCGCCGGTCATCTCGGTGGGCTCCGTGCAGATCGTCAAGTTCGCGGAATACGTGCGTACTCTGCACCTGCCGACCAGCCTGAACCTGGTGAAGTTCTCACCCTTGCGGGGCACGGGCCTGGTGATTCTCGATCCGAAACTGGTGTTTGCCCTGGTAGACCTGTTCTTCGGGGGCAAAGGCCGTCACGCCAAGATCGAAGGGCGGGAATTCACGGCCATCGAGAACCAGATCATCGACTCCCTGTTGAACAGTGCGTTTGCCAACATTCACGAAGCCTGGGCGCACATCGCCGACCTGACCGTCGAGAAAATAGGCTCGGAGATGAACCCGCACTTTGCCAACATCGTCAGTCCCACGGAAATCGTGGTCGTGACCCGCTTCGGGGTGGAGTTGGATGGCGCCGGTGGCGACTTCCACATCACCATGCCGTACTCCATGATCGAGCCGCTGCGCGAGGTGCTGGACTCGGGCATGCAGAGCGATCGTGTCGAGCAGGACGACCGCTGGTCGCAGACGCTCAAACACGAAGTTGGTGATGCGCCCATCGAAGTGCGGGCGCTGCTGGGCCACACGACGCTCAAGCTGTCGGAGCTGATGAACATCAAGGCGGGCGACGTGCTGTCGACAGATTTCGCTGGCACGCTCACCCTCATTGCCGAGGACATCCCGATGTTCCGCGGCACCTACGGCCTTTCCCACGGACAGCAGGCCGTCAAAATTGAAGACCTCATTCGCAGGATGCGCCCGGGCGGTAGCGACGTTCTGGCTGCCAAGCGTCAGGCGACCGCAATACCAACCGCACATTCACCCACACCCACAACGACTTTGGGGGCCTCATGAGCAATGAGCTCAGATTTCTGGTCGTCGATGATTTCTCGACGATGCGTCGGATCGTAAAGAACCTGTTGCAGGAGCTCGGTTACCCGAACGTGCAGGAAGCTGACGATGGCAGCACCGCGCTGCCGATGTTGAAGACCGGCAATTTCGATTTTGTCATCACCGATTGGAACATGCCGCAGCTGCCCGGTCTGGAGCTGCTGAAGGCTGTGCGCGCCGACGACAAGCTGAAGCACCTGCCGGTCCTCATGGTGACTGCCGAGGCGAAGCGTGAGCAGATCGTGGAGGCGGCGCAGGCGGGCGTCAGCGGCTATGTGATCAAACCGTTCACCGCGCAGACGTTGGGCGAGAAGCTGAACAAGATTCTGCAGGCTCGCGCGGCTGCTCGGGCCTGACCCGCATGTCAACCGCAAATCCATTGGAGCCCGTGTGGGAAGACTTGCGCGCGTTGAACGCGAGTCTGCAACGCACACTGGACGAATTCCGCTCGAGCTTTCAACTGGCCAGCACCGTCGGGAAAGAAGTGCCCGATGCGCGCGTGCGCCTGGATCATGTGCTCAAGTTGACCGAAGAGGCCGCGCACCGGACGTTGGACCTGGTGGAGCGTTCCGGTCCCCTGGCGTCGCGCCTGGCATCCGACGCTGCTGCCCTGATCGAACCTATCCGAAATGCGAAGGAAGCCTACAGCGGCAGTGGGGTGGCGGAGCTGCTTTCACGGGTCGAGGGCTTTCTCACCAACGCCCGCCGCGATGGCGATGTCGTTCGCGCCAACCTGGATGAAGTGCTGATGGCTCAGAGCTATCAGGACCTGAGCGGCCAGATCATTCGCACCGTGATCAAGCTCGTCGTGGAGCTGGAGCGTACGCTCTCCCACTTTTCGCAGCTTGCCGGTGAGGGACCCGCAGGGGCCGCGAAAACGAAATCCGAATCCGACAGCCATGGTTTCGGACCTGCCGTCCCCGGTGTCAGCACCGACGCCGTGGGCGAGCAGGAAGACGTGGACGCGTTGTTGGCGCGAATGGGGATGTGAATGACGACCGACCCCAATTCAAACAGCTCGCCGTTGCGCCTGGGCTCGACGACGATCCGCACGGTCACGGCTTTCCAGGCCGAGCTCGCAGAGCGCCTGGATGAGAGCGGCAACGTTCAGATCGACGGCAGCGGCGTCGAGCGTATCGACACGGCAACACTACAGTTGTTGGTCGCTTTTGTCCGTGATCTACGCGCTGATGCGCGTTCGGTTGAGTGGATCGATTGCAGCGCCGCGCTGCGGCGTGCCGCCAACTCCCTGGGGTTGGAGAGGGCACTGAGCCTGTCAGGCGGCCCCGTTTAACACGAGAACTGGTCAATAAGAGAAATAGCAATGGATCTCGATCTCGCCCAATTTCACGATACCTTCTTCGAAGAGAGCTTCGAGGCGCTCGACAGCATGGAGGCCGCGCTGTTGAAGCTGGATGTGGGCGCACCCAATCCTGAAGGTGTGAACACCGTATTTCGCGTCGCGCACTCGATCAAGGGTGGCGCGGGCATGTTTGGTTTCAAGGACGTTGCTTCGTTTACTCACACGCTGGAGACGTTGCTCGATGAGTTGCGCTCCGGGCGGATGCAGGTAACGACGTATATCTCGGATCAACTGCTCCTGTCGGTCGATGTGTTGCGCGCGATGATGAGGTCGGTACAGCGCAAAGAACCGGTGGACATGCAGAAAGTCGCCGACCTGCAGTTTGATCTCGAGGCGATTGTGGCCAGTAAGGGTGCGTCGGCGCCTGCAGCTGCTCCCGGTGTGGCAGCTGTGACGCCAGGGAATATTCCTGGGGTTGTCGGATCAGCTGCAGGTGCCGAGCCTGTTGGAGCGGCGGTCGCCCCGGCGGCCGCCGCGGTTGGGTACTGGTCTATCGGCTTTCGTGCGTTGCCTGAGCTGCTGCTGCGGGGGAACGACCCGCTGGCCATTTTCTCCAGCCTGGCTGAATTGGGTCAGTTGCAGGCTACTGTGAACCTCGATGCGGTTCCGCGGCTTCGCGCGATTGACGCCGAGCGGTGCTATCTCACGTGGACGTTGCGACTCGAGTCGAGTTGCGCGCGTGAGCAGGTTGATGCGGCGTTTGAGTGGGCGGCGGGGGATTGTGAGGTTACGGTTGAGCGGGTGGAGGGGGCTGCTACTGGTGACGCCGGTGCCAGTGGTGGCGCCGCCGCCGCTTCGGGAGCGGCTACTGGTGGTGCCGGTGCCAATGATGGCGCTGGCTCGGCGGCCGGTGCGACGGCCGGGGCCGCTGTGGGCGGTGTTGGCTCCTCGGCCGGCGCGGTGGCTGGAGCCGCTGCGGGTGGTGCTGGCTCCGCGGCCGCTGGGCACGCCGCGTCGGCGGGCGCGCCTGCGGCTCAGACTCCAACTGCTGCGGCGGGTTCGGCCCCCACCGCTGGCCATGCGGCTCACGGGACTGCGGCCGCGGCGCCGGCGCATGGACCCGAGGCTTCCAAGGCCGCCGGGTCGGAGCACAGCTCCATCCGCGTCAGCATCGAAAAAATTGACGAGCTGATCAACACGGTCGGCGAGTTGGTCATTACCCAGGCCATGTTGAGCGAGCTGGGCCGCAAGTTGGAAGGCCCGGTGGCGGAGCCGTTCCGCAGCGGCCTCAGCCAGCTCGAGCGCAACATGCGCGAGCTGCAAGAGAGCGTCATGCGCGTTCGTATGTTGCCCATCAGCTTCACGTTCAGCCGCTTCCCGCGCATGGTTCGCGACCTGGCGCAGCGGCTCGGCAAGCAGATCGAGCTGAAGATGACGGGCGAGCAGACCGAGCTGGATAAAACCGTGCTCGAAAAGATCGGCGATCCACTGGTCCATCTCGTACGCAACAGCGTCGACCATGGCATCGAACCCGCCGAAAAGCGCATCGCCGCCGGCAAGTCCCCGGTCGGCGTCGTTCACCTGGATGCCTGCCACCGCGGCGGCAATATCGCCGTGGAGATTCGCGACGATGGCGGCGGACTGGACAAGACCCGCATCCTGGCCAAGGCGCGTTCGCGCGGACTGGTGGGCGCGAATGACGCGCTGACGGACGAACAGATTCACGAGCTAATATTTCTGCCGGGCTTCTCAACAGCCGAAAAGACCACCGATGTTTCCGGCCGCGGCGTCGGAATGGACGTCGTGCGCCGCAACGTGAAGGAGCTCGGTGGCAAGATCGAGATCGCCAGCGAGTTGGGCAAGGGCTCGCGCTTCATCATCACATTGCCCCTGACACTCGCCATCGTCGACGGACAATCGGTGTCGGTCGGCAGCGAGACGTACATCGTGCCGCTCACATCGATCATCGAGTCTCTGCAGCTGCAGTCGCAGAGTGTCAGCCGGTTGACCGGGCGTGGCGAGGTGTTTTCTTTCCGCGG
Source organism: Gammaproteobacteria bacterium (assembly GCA_034668025.1). Lineage (GTDB taxonomy): Bacteria > Pseudomonadota > Gammaproteobacteria > Steroidobacterales > Steroidobacteraceae > 13-2-20CM-66-19. Next base: position 7,901 of record JAXDQF010000310.1, read on the forward strand.
CGATTATCTGCCGATCGTGCGGCTGCATGAGGTCTTTGGCGTGACGCCCCGGGCACGCGCGCTGCATGAAGGCCTCATTGTTGTTGCCGAAGGCGACGGCCGGCGGATCGGCCTATTTGTCGACGAGTTGCTCGGACAGCAGCAGGTCGTGATCAAGTCGATGGAAACCAACTACGGGCCCATCGACGGCGTAGCCGGCGCGACCATTCTGGGTGACGGTGCGGTTGCGCTCATTCTGGATCTAGCCGGGCTCATTCGCGTGGCTTCGAGACGGGCGGCGGCCTGAGCGGCCACCCCGTGCGAAACATTGAACGAGGTATTACCTAGATGACAACCAATACGAGCACCACCCAGGATGCGGCCACGCCTGGGTCCCAACAGGTACTGACTTTTGTACTCGGGAGCGAGACCTACGGCGTGGATATCCTGCGTGTACAGGAAATCCGTGGCTGGTCTTCGGTTACCAAGATTCCGCATGCGCCGCCCCATGTGTTGGGTGTGTTGAATCTGCGCGGTTCGATTGTCCCGATTGTGGACATGCGCATGCAGTTCAATCTCGAGCGCGCGGAATACACCGCGGTGACAGTCATCATCGTGTTGTCGGTGCAGTCACGTGCCGGCCGACGCGATTTTGGAGTGGTCGTTGACGGAGTGTCAGACGTCGTGACCGTGAACGAAGCGCAGGTGAAACCGGCGCCCGATCTCGGCTCCCGCGCTGCGACCGAACACATCCGTGGACTCATGCCCGTGGCGGACAGGATGGTTGTGTTGCTCGATATCGACCGCCTCATCGGTGGTCAATTGCCGGGCACGTCTATGGAGCAACAGGAACCCGCACACGCTGCCGTCGCAGCTTGAGCGAACCGAACATTAACGCCGAACATTAACGATTTACAGAGGTTTTTTTCGTCATGGCCACAAAACGCAAGACCACATCACGCAAGACCACGGCACGCGTCCCGGCTGCCCGCAAGGTCTCCGTGGACTCCACCCAGCTGGCCGATATGCAGGGTCAGCTGGCTGCGATCAGCAAGGCGCAGGCGGTGATCGAGTTCCAGCTCGATGGCACGATCATCACTGCGAATGAGAATTTCCTGAACACGCTGGGCTACCGCCTCGAAGAGGTGAAGGGTCAGCACCACAGCATGTTTGTGGATCCGGTGTTCCGTGCCGGTGACGAATATCGCCGCTTCTGGGAAAAGCTGGGACGCGGTGAATACGACGCGAACCAGTACAAGCGCCTCGGCAAGGGCGGCCGTGAAGTGTGGATCCAGGCCAGCTACAACCCCATCCTCAACGCTGATGGCAAGCCATTCAAGGTCGTCAAGTATGCAACTGACGTCACGGCGCAGGTAATTGCCGCCGCGGAAAGCAAGGGGCAGCTGGAGGCGATCAATCGCGCGCAGGCCGTCATCGAGTTCACGCTCGAGGGCAAGATCCTGACGGCGAACGACAACTTTCTGAACACAGTGGGCTATCGCCTCGAAGAGGTGAAAGGGCAGCACCACAGCATCTTTGTGGATCCGGTGTTTCGTGCCGGCGACGAGTATCGCCGCTTCTGGGAAAAGCTGGCGCGCGGCGAATACGACGCGAATCAGTACAAGCGCATCGCCAAGGGCGGCCGCGAAGTGTGGATCCAGGCCAGCTACAACCCGATCTTCGATGCCGACGGCAAGCCCTACAAGGTCGTGAAGTACGCAACTGACGTGACCGCGCAAGTCAAGCTCAGCCACGAGATGGAGCAATCGGTCGCTCAGACCCAGGAGCTGATCAAGGCGGCCGTGGATGGCGATCTGGGCCGGCGGCTGGATACCAAGGGCAAGACCGGCGATCTGCAGAAGCTCGGCGATGCCATCAACTCATTGCTGGAGACTGTTTCAGACATCGTCTCCAATGTGAAGCATGCCGCTGGCGAAGTGCTCAGAGGGGCCGAAGAGATCTCACAGGGCAACGCTAATCTGTCACAGCGCACCGAGGAGCAGTCCTCGTCCCTGGAGGAGACTGCATCTTCCATGGAAGAGATGACTTCCACGGTCAAGCAGAACGCGGACAACGCCGGCCAGGCCAATCAGCTGGCCACCGCCGCACGCGATCAGGCGGAGAAGGGTGGCGCGGTGGTCGGCAACGCCGTCAAGGCGATGGGCGACATCAACGAGTCGTCCAAGAAGATCTCGGACATCATCAGCGTAATCGACGAGATTGCGTTCCAGACCAACCTGCTGGCACTGAACGCGGCAGTTGAAGCGGCTCGCGCCGGCGAACAGGGTCGTGGCTTCGCGGTTGTTGCAACCGAAGTGCGCAGTCTCGCAGGCCGCTCCGCCACGGCAGCCAAAGAGATCAAGGAGCTGATTCAGGACTCCGTGCGCAAAGTAGAGGACGGCTCGTTGCTGGTGACTCAGTCCGGACAGACCCTCGAGCAGATCGTGCTGTCGGTCAAGAAGGTATCCGACATCGTGGCGGAGATCGCAGCGGCCTCACGAGAGCAGTCCTCAGGTATCGAGCAGGTCAACAAGGCCGTCATGCAGATGGACGAGATGACGCAGCAGAACGCTGCGCTCGTCGAACAGGCAACGGCGGCTTCCCAGTCGATGGCCGACCAGGCTCGCGACCTGACCAAGATGATGGAGCGGTACGAGGTGGGTGACTCGGATGTGGCAAGCACAGCGGCAGCGAGGCCTGCGGCCAAAGTGGCTGCAATGCCTGAGCGCCGCTCGCCCAACCGGCCGTTCTCCGGAAATCCGCAGCCGGCCGCCAAGCCCGCCGCAGCGGAATCGCACGAAGCACCGGCAGGACGCCGCAAGGCAGTTGCCAACGGCGGTGATGCGGACTGGCGCGAGTTCTAGTTCTAAGCGAGGGGGCGAGGACGATGACTAGGCTACTAGCGGCGGCGGCGGTGCGGCCGGCCATCCTGCGCGTAACTCCTCGAATCGACCTGCGCGCAATGACTCGAGCCGGCGGGGTTGTACCCGTCCATGGAGAACTCCAATGAATTCGCCACTGAAAGCACCCAATCGACGCATTCGCGTACTGATCGTCGACGACTCGGCGCTCGTGCGCCGGATTTTGAGCGAGCTGCTGTCGGCCGACCGCGAAGTGGAAGTAGTCGGGACTGCGAGCGACGCCTATATGGCCCGCGACAAGATCAAGCAATTGAACCCCGACGTGCTCACGCTCGATGTTGAAATGCCGAAGATGGACGGTGTGACATTTCTGCGCAATCTGATGAGGCTGCGCCCGATGCCGGTCGTCATGGTCTCGTCTCTGACGGAACACGGCGCGGAAATTACTTTGGATGCCCTCGGTGTGGGTGCGGTGGATTACCTTCCGAAGCCTAAGATCGACTTGGCGGCCACGCTGGGCGACTATGCTGAGGAGCTTTGCGCGAAGATCAAGGCGGCGGCAAAGGCACGAGTGCGGGCCTATACCGGTTCGGCATCCCCGGCGAGTCGTCCGGATATAGCCCCGCGTTACAGCGCAGATGCTGTGATAGCCAAGACGGACGCTCCGCGTCAGTTTCGTACGACCGATCGGATCATTGCGATTGGTGCGTCGACCGGCGGAACCGAAGCGATCAAGGATGTGCTCGTGCAGCTGCCTGCGGACACTCCGGGAATCGTCATCGCACAGCATATCCCGAAGGCTTTCAGCACGCCGTTCGCGAAGCGAATGGACGCCTGTTGCCAGATGACCGTGTATGAGGCGGAAGATGGTCAGCAGATACTTCCGGGCCACGTATATATCGCCCCAGGTGATCGCCATTTGCTGTTGATTCGCGATGGCGCGCGCTATGTCTGCAAGCTCGATGACGGCCAGCCGGTGAATCGTCACAAGCCCAGTGTTGATGTTCTGTTCCGTTCCGTTGCACAACAGGCAGGTCGAAATGCTATTGGTGTCATTCTTACTGGCATGGGTAAAGACGGGGCGATGGGCCTGAAAGAAATGTGCGACGCCGGGTCACCGACCATCGCGCAGGATGAGGCGACCTGTGTTGTATGGGGAATGCCTCGCGAGGCGGTTGCCCTCGGGGGCGCCGCGCAGGTGCTCGGTTTGCACGAGATACCGGGGCGCTTGCGAGCGCTTGCGGAGTCGATGGATGTGACGCGGTCCAGTGCAGCTGGCTGAGGGGCTATCTCCCGCCCCCGATTGCGGTCGAGCGCTCCTGTCAGTTGTGGAGAAACCTCGAGAACACGCGCGAAAGCTCCCGTCTTGCGCCGCAGGCGGCGCCTGGGCTGCGCGTTCCCTTACAGGCTGATATAAAGCTTCGCCCATTGTGCGGTGCAACCGCGCTGCTTTGACATATCGGAAAGGGAGAGGCTCGGTGAGAAACCAATCGCTACAGGCGGCGGCCGGGGAAGGGGTGTTGTCGACGATCCTTGCACACGCGGCTCGCGTTGTGTTTGCCGTGACTTTGATGCCTGTTGTACTTGGTGCGTTGATCATCGGTGGGGCGCCTGCTGTGCACGCCGCTTCGGCTGCGGATCAGGAGCCGGGACTCCTGTTTCGCTATTCCGCCGATCACGGCCTGGCCGCTGATTTCGCGCGTGGCGAAGCGCAGCCGAATTTCGCCGATAAAGTCAAAGTCATTGCGGATGGCCGCGTGGGCCCGGGCCTGCAGGCCGCGGGCGATGAGGTTCTCAGCTGGCAAGCTGGAGCAAACATCTTCGCTCAGCGTGGCACGTTGAGCTTCTTCTGGCGCGCCCGTGATCCGATCGGCCAAAACCCGTTTCCGCTGTTTCGCGTGGGGTACGCGGATCACACCAGTTGGGACATGATGTGGTTGCGGATGGACTGGAATGGACATGGGATCGATGCATTCGTAACGGATAACAACCTCGCGCGCGTCCGAGTTTCATACACCATACCTGAGGTTCCGCGCCCGGATCAGTGGATACATCTGGCGCTGAGTTGGGACGAGACGACGGGCATCCGGTTGTATGTGAATGGAATGTTGGCGGCTCGCAAGGATGCTGTTGCGGTGCTCGATTCCGGTCTGGACCAGTTCGGACCGCATAGCCGGACGATCAGTCCGCACCAGGTGCAAAGCGCCTACAGTTACTTGCGAGGCGGGGATCTCGATGAGATCCGAATCTATGATCACGCGCTCGATGATGCGAGCGTGGCGGCACTCGCGAAGAATGAGGCGCCCAATGCCGGCAGTGCTCCGCCACGGGACCTTACAGCAGCCCGGTGGAGAAACGAATGGTGGCTGCGCTACGGTTGGAATCGCGCCAACGATCCACCACCGTATCTCGCCGATGCAGCTACGCGGATCCGCAAAGTTGAGTTCACGGATGCCCGTGATCTCGAGGAGCGCATGAACGGCGCCAACGACGGTATCGCAGAGACCACCTGGCCGGGTGTCTACAACCGGTCGCGGCTTCCGGGCCGTCACGATTATTATGAGCTGCCGGACTGGAACGTGTATGTTGAAGGCGGCAAGTCGATTACGTTCACGCTGCCGCAGGAGCCGTGGAATCGGTTGGAAGTCCAGGGAGCGGCCTATGGGCATCTCACATTCCTGCCCACCACGGGCCCGGAGCGGAAGCTCGCGGAGCGCGCAAAGGGGCAAGAGCGCACGTATAACTCGTTTGCAGCGCTCGAAGGTGGGCGGTTGCGTTTCGACAATGTTGAGCAGGAGACGCCCATTCAGGAGTTGGCTGCCTATTACGTGACAGCCGGTTCGGAGCCTGCTGACGAGCAGTCACTCTCCTACATCATTCGAACGGGTTCTGATCCGTCTGAGTACCCAACCGTTGATGAGCTGACGACTTTCATTGATGGGCGCTATGCCCCCGATGAGCGGGTGACGGTAGTCGCATTGCCAAACGGTGTGCCCTCGAAGCCTCGCGCCGAAGCGTCCAGTGGACTCACGTTGCCCATCGTGCATGTGTTGATTCCGGACGACTTCCGACTCGCCCGCAGTGGCCAGACCGTCGGGCATGCTTCCTATGGGTGGGAGAACCTCAATGCCGGTCTCGATGGCATCGCCATTGATCTGCCGGCACTTCACGTCAAGCCCACCCACGGCGGGCTGTTTCCGCTCAACATTCAGGTGAAGGACCCCTTGTGGACTGCTCGGAACATGCTGGATGTGAGCGTGTCGGTAAAACCCGATGAGCCACGTACGGTGTGGCTCGATACTCGGGACCGCATGTTGCCACCCGGGCACAGTCTATATCTCACCGTCGCGGGGGCCGGTCAGGATTTCAACGCGAAGCAACTCGACGGAGCCAAAATCCGCCTGCGCTTCAAACCGCGCGCCCAGGCATTGCCTGAGCACATCGCCGACCGGTTCGCGCAGATGCGGGACAACATGGCGTTCCTGGTGGAGGAACACACCAACACCAAGCGATTGGCCCGGTACGATCGCCTGGACCGCGACCTGACTGATCTGTTACGCGTCGATCCTGAAAACATCCATGCGCGCGAGTACTGGGTCGAGATGAACCCGGAGCAGGGGTGGCCGGACAAGAGCCTTCCGACCGTACCTGCCGGTGTGCCCCGGTGGGCCATCCTCCAGGTCGAGGACCTCAGGCGCGTGCGCCATTACATCAACTGGTGGATTGACGAGCGCCAGGTTCCCTATGGCGACTTCGGTGGTGGTATCTCAGACGACAACGATATGACTCAGCAGTGGCCGCCGCTGGCCCTGATGGGCGTCGATCCCGATAAGGTGCGCAAATCACTCGACGCCCTGGATGATGCCGCCGAGCGCAACGGCATGTGGACCAATGGGCTGGGCACCATCAAGACCGATGAGCTGCACAGCTATGAGGAAGCCCTGAATGCTAAAGCCGAGGCGATGTACCTCAGCTACGGCGACCCGAAGACCGTCGAGCGATTGATGGAGACAGCGCGCAACTATGGGCGAATCATCCAGAAGACCGACAAGGGCCACACCCACATCCTCAGCAATTACTTCAGCGGTACTGACACCGTTCGCGAAGGCATTTGGGGCTGGTCCAAGCCCTACTCAAACCTGATCCTGCATCCGGGCGTGGCGCTTGCCGATTTCAACGGCAACCCGACGGTCCGCAAGCTCGTGATTGATCTCGCCGATGGCTACCTGGCCCACGGGCATCAGGATGCCAACGGGGCTTGGACCTTTCCGGAGGAGATCAATGCTTCGACCGAGGAGACCAGGGGAGTGCTGACTGCCAAGTCCCGCGGCAATGTTGCGTTGATGCAGATTTTGTGGGAGGCGTACCGCTGGACTAACGATGAGCGCTATCTGCGACCATTGCAGAGTGAGTTGGCCGGTGGCACGGCGTACGGTGAGCTATCAGAGCTCAACGCAAACCTGCTCGACATCCTCAATCAGCGCTCCACCTGGGGTGCCCCATTGCAGGCAGCGGCCGAGCAGGGGAAGGGCGGTGACTTTGCCAGGCTCATCGCCTGGCAGATGTCCGGTGACACCAGGCACCTCGAGAAGATCTACGGCGATGAGATCATCACCGCCAACAACCGGATGTACATGGTGACGGAAGGTCACTGGTGGTCCGACCGTGTTGAGCTGTTCACCGACGAGCTGCAGCGCTCCCGCCTGGGCGGCATGGCTCTGCGGCGCAATCAGTTTGTTCCCGGGCACGTAGTCAGCTGGCGCTTTGCTGATCCGGACGGGGCGCAGAAGCTGGCGATTCTCGTCCCGGGAGCTTTGCCCACGAAGTTCAAGGTTATTGCTTACAACCTCGACAGCAAGCCGTTGCTTGCGACGATGACAGGGTGGGGCGTGGCGCCTGGGGTTTGGAAGGTGTCGCAGAGGGTGTTAGGGCCCGATACCGCCGGGTCTTCCGCGGCGGCCACTGGCACCGTTGGTGGCGCTGGGTCTCCTGCGGCGGGCGGGCCTGGTGGTACCGTTGGTGGCGTCAGCGCCGGGGCTTCGGCGGGTGGTACCGCGGCCTCCAGCGGGGGCGCATCTGGTACCCCCTCGGCTGGCGGCGCGGCGGGCGGCGAAGCTCGCCACGTCCAGTTTGAGCGGAGTAGCGGGCTGGATTTTACGTTTGCCCCGCATGTGACGACTGAGTTGAATTTGGAACTGGAGACGCCTGGACAAGCCATGTGGGACCGTCCCGACGTCGGCATCGGTGCTGCTGATGTCCACGTTGCCAAGGGCTCGGTGCGCGTGACCGTGCACAGCCTGGGGTCGGTGGCCGCGCCTCCATCAACGGTAACGTTGGTTGATGCTTCGGGGCGTGTGCTCGCCAGCACGAAGGTGCCAGCTATTCCCGCGCCCCTTGACCTGTTGCCTAAGACGGCTTCGGTGACGTTGCATTTCGGAACGGCGGTGCGGACCGCGGGGACGAAGGTTCGTGTTCAGCTGGCAGATGGGGTGCGAGAAATTACGCAGCTCAACAACGAGGTTGTTGTGCAGTAGGGACTTCGGGCGGGCCCACGTCAATGTGGGTGGGTCCGCCCGACACCTGAATCAACGGCCGATGAGGTCTCTGTAGGCATGCCAAGTCGCGTGCCCCAGGACCGGCGCAACGATGATCATGCCAAACAGAAATGGTGCGAACCCAATCGCGGTCAGCACCACGATGAATGCCGCCCACACAATCATTGCCGGTAGGTTCCAAAACGTCACCTTTGCACTGATCCACATCGCATCGAGTGCACTCGCGTGACGATCAATGATCAATGGCACCGCGACGACAGATAACGTGAACACCACAGCGGCGAGCACCGCCCCGGATCCGATGTATGCCAGAACCTCCGGCCGACTCACCGCATCCGACAAGCTGCCCCACAGCGCGTCACCCAGACTGGGCGCCGACGTATGCAGAACCGATTGCAGCACAACACCCGACAGCACAAACCACGCTGCTGCGATGATCGCCAACACAACGCCGAAGTATGCCAACCCTTCCGGATTTCGCGCCATGCCATGCATGGATTCATCGAACCCGGTCTTCTCGCCACCCGCCCGCCGACGCGACAGCTCGCAAAGCCCGGTCGTCATAATGGGACCCACGAGCAAGTAACCCGAAATCGCCGCGGCGACCAGATACGGATGACTGCTACCTAACATCAACAGAATCGCACCGAGCGCTGTGATCAGTGCGCCATGCCCCAAGCTCGCTGCTTTCATGTGCAGAAGGTCGTCCCATCCACGCTGCAACCAAACGACCGCGCGCATCGCCGGCACGCGTCGAATCTCGACGTGGAGGAAATGACGTCGACCCAAGATGATGGAATTGGCCATTGCGGTCTCCTATTGCAGGCGCCGCCTGCTCGTTGTTGATCCGGGACACACCAGCCGGTTCACCGCTGTCTCTGGGGTGTCCGAGGACCCCCACGCGCGGCTTGATTGGCTCCGTCCTTTGACGGCGAGCTCCCGTCCAGGTCACGACCCCGGCATCCGGGCTCGACGGCAACGACTGCGGCCAGCAGGTCGCGCGGGTTGATGGTACGCCTTCTTTCGGTGGGACCCCTACAGCCGCGTGGCTGCGGGTCGGGAGGGCCTCTCGTGCGGGTATGCATTCGGATGGCGGCTGCCAGGGAATAGCTGGAGCGACCCACCAGGAGGCGTCAATTAAAGCGGGGGCGGGGCCAGAACTGCCACCGCCCGGGATTGCGCTGATCCCAGCCGGATCCGGCTCGCCTGCCAGTGGCGGACCTGGTCGGGTCCCCATTGTTCTGTGAGCCAGCCCGCCGCCAAGCCGGATTACCCCGGCGACAGAATAGACAACCCCGCGCCGGCGGGTAAACTGCGCCGCTGCGCGCCCTCGTAGCTCAGTGGATAGAGCGACCGCCTCCTAAGCGGTAGGTCACAGGTTCAACTCCTGTCGAGGGCGCCA